>CAYOLL010000100.1:0-22443 GCA_964404765.1 uncultured Gemmatimonadota bacterium
GTTGCGTCGTTTGCGCCGTTTGCGTCTCTTGCGTTTATGAATTATTCAGGGTACAGGTTTTTATAAAATATTCTTCTCTGTCACGTCTTCGCGCAGGCCGTAACGAATGTAAACCATCAACAACAACAACACTGCCGTCATAACCAGAAACGCCAAAGCTGCGCCAAAAGGCCAGTCGCGAGCATGCAGAAATTGATTTTTGATCAAGTTGCCGATCATAATGTTCTTTGCGCCGCCCAGAATGTCCGGAATAATAAAATCGCCAAACGACGGCACAAATACCAGAATCGAACCGGAGATAATGCCCGGCAGGGTCAGTGGAATAACAACCTGGCGGAAAGCCTGCCACTCATTTGCTCCCAAATCTTTGGCAACGTCGATCAATGTGCGATCCAGCTTTTCCAGCGAAGCATACAACGGCAGCACCATAAAAGGCAAGTAAGCATAGACCAGGCCGATCATAACCGCTTTGTCGGTAAATAAAATGTCTAAGGGCGTGGTAATGATGCCAAATGTCATCAAAAAACTGTTGAGCAAACCTTCGCTGCGCAAAATAATCATCCAGGCGTACGTGCGGACCAGAAAATTGGTCCAAAACGGCAGGATGACCAGAAATAAAAGAATGCTTTTCCAGCGGCCCGACTGCTTGGCAATATAATAAGCCAGCGGATAACCGATCAACAAACACAGCACAGTGTTCGCCAAAGCCAGCTTGACCGAGCGCAATAGCGGATTCAGATATAGCGGATCAACAACCCGAATGTAATTTTGTAACGTTAAGGTATACTCAATGCCGCCGTACAAACCGCGCTCAAACAGGCTGTAGGCCAGCATAATGCTGAGCGGCGCCACGAAAAAAATAATCAGCCATAATGTGCCGGGCAAAAGCACAACAAGTTTGCGAGTCTTTTGATTCATCGTTTGCAAGATAGTTGCGAGGAAAAAGGTTGTCGGAGAATGAGCGACATAATACACCGGCAAAGCTAAAGTCTAAAACCCGGATTTGCAACATTTAATTTCAATTTCAACAACAATACGGTCGAACACCGTCGTACCGACCACTCCAGCGGGGTGGAATGTTTATAGCAACATATTCTTGTTGAATCCATTTTGAACCGTGTTAGCGGTTCAATGTCTGCTTTTTCTGACTGCAAACATTGAACCGCTAACGCGGTTTGTTTCGCTCACATTTTAAATCCATTGCTATAAACATGCCGCCGCTAACACGGTTTTGCTCAATCACACCGGTCGAAAACGTTTCATTTCATTTAGTTATAATCCGGCAGTTGTCATCCCGGCATGACAACTGCCGGATTATACGCTTAGGCTTTGAAACAGGACTTGGTAGGTTATTTCAGTCATACCGCGTAGCGGTGAGCTGTTTATAGCCGGAAAGTGCCTGCAAAAGCATCAGTTCACCGCGTAGCGGTGGCCTGTTTGTCACAAAAAAGCAAAAAAAGAGGCTCATGGGACAAGATGGTGAAAATTCAGCCATTCAGCATTTGAATACCTTGACTTTAGACACAAACCTTAGTAGTTGCCAAGACCCGCGTACGATTCTGAATGTACGCAAGAAACTCTCCGACGCACACGACGTCATGCTGGAAGCATCTATTCCCAAGCTTCATCCCAAGCCGATTGAATAGATTCCGCCTGAATGACACCTGCACTGAGTTTCTTGTGAGAAATGTCGCAAAAATAAGCCGACCTTATTACCTTATTTCCTTTGTTTAAAACGAGTTAACTTTCAATGGACGTAATAAGGTAATAAGGTTGATAGGCGTACTTTCGTCGCTTTTCTACTAAGGTTGGAAAACGTTTACACCATCTTATCCCATGAGCCCAAAAAGACATTGAACCGCTACGCGGTTCGACTGCAATTGAGTTTTGAGACGATTTGCTATAAACATCAGACCCCTCCGGGGTCACACAACCAATATACGTTTGAGAAATAACATCCCAAGTCCTGTTTGAAAAACATAATGTGCAGAGTTAATGGAAAAACCGCATTTTCAAAAACTGTCAAAATAAAAAAAGCTGCGGACAGCCTGAGCCATCCGCAGCTTTTGAGGTTATGCCCGCCGGAATTACCAAAGCGCGGTCATAATCTATTGTTCATTGCTCAAATTACCAATCCGAGGCGCGGTCGTACGTCTTGTTCAAAGGCTGATCCATACTGACGCGCGGTGTGCCGGGTGGCAAACCCTTCTCCAGATCTAAAAATCTGATATCAAACCACCATTTGCGCACGGGATCCGATGACCAGTCATTAGCGGATTCCGGGTGATCTGCCATATAGTCGGAACGGAATAAGTTAACTAAAGATGTTCGCCAATAATGGGTAGCGCCGGACCAGTCCTCCATATAGCGCACCAACCGTTCAACAGGCTCAAGTGTGCCATCTTCGACATTGCCGCTAAGCAAGGCAAAATTATAACCGGTTGTGGCCGCAATGCGGGTTGACACGGTGCTGTTGCTATCGGCCCAGGCCGAAGACAAAATCGTTACGGCGTCGCCAATAACCGCTGCCCGAACTCTTTGAGCGTGAAGGCCGCTAGCTAAGTCGGTGAAATCCGCACCTTGGGTATTATAGGGTCCTTGAATGTACACGGGCGCCTCCGAAACAATGGTTAAACCTTCTTTGCTGTCGGCGCCGCCAACGCCGCTTCGGACAACCGCATTGCGTAAGGCAGTTCGTAGAGAATCCGCATTGTGAATACGTATGCCGGGTTGAAATGGCGCCGCAATAATGGATTCACCGTCCGCCATATCACCGCCATCGGCATATTTTCCTTTCAGACTATTGGCAAAATTAGCGGTAAACTCATCCGCCCGTTTGTCCGTGAGCCAGATCAGGTAAGGATCGGCCTCATTGGGTGGGTCACGCAAGACGTCGATGACCGGGATGAGCACGACATCAAATTGCTCACAGGGGCCGGTATCATCGACCACCGACATATCCGGGCAATCGGCGTCCGGGCCGTTTGTATCCACATTACTCAGAGCGTCATTAATATCCGTCCCCTGCACAATCAGGGTCGTTTCAACCCCGTTGCACTCCAGACAGACTTGAAAATTGCGTTGATTACTGCTGGGGCATATGGTCTGACAAGCGACAACATTCCAGGGCACGGAATCCACCAGCACCGTCTGCCAATCCCGAACGCGATCCAAAACCACATCGCTAGCGCGTTGCACATAGACCAGCGTCGCCAGATAGCCGACCGGATAGTTCGGAATAAGTTGTCCGGAAGGTAAGTAACATGGTTCGCCAAGGCATTTGGGGAAAGTGGCTGTCAAGGTATCGTTGATAAAATTAATCAGATTAATGTTGGTCATGGTCAACCAGGCATCCATCTGATCCTCGTAAAAGCTGGCAAAACCCGGATAATAGGGACAGTTTTGGCCGTTGGCATTGGCAACATCCTGCACTGTGGTGCTGCCCGACCTATACATATGAATGTAACCGTAGCAATCCGGATCGTTACAATTACTCAGCCCGTCGCCGTCTTCGTCACCTTGCCAATTGGCCACGTCCGCCTGAGCTGTGGTCATACCGTTGCCGCCGGTATAAATATCCTGGTTATTAAAGTACAAATCGGCATAGCCGCAGACCTCTTCCGGCGTCTCCGGCTCCACCACCGCGGTTGAATCGCCGGTGATAATGATTGTAGCGCAGTCCTTCCACACGCCGTTCAGCGATATTTCAATGGAGTGGACGCCTATATCGGCGGTAACAAAAGTTACGTCCGCCGTTGAACTGGCCCCCCAACCGGAAGACGAGGTATGGAACCCGCCGCTATAGGTGATTTCTCTGGCGTTTTGGCAAGGGGTATCACTGCCAACGCAGTTTTGATCCTTGGCTAAATACTCATAGATGTTGACGGTTTCGCCGACCGGCCAGGTATAAACCGCTTCGGTAAAGCGTGGGCAATTGGTTTGGCTGTCGTTGTTGCATAAATCAGCAACGGTCACGACAGCCGAATCGACGGCGGTATTGTTTAACGCATCGCTGACCGTCAGTTTAGCCACGTAAGTACCCGTGTCGGCATAAGCATGGCTGGGGTTTTGCTGGGTGGACAGCGCGGTACTGTCTCGAAAATTCCAGCTATAGGTAATGCCGGTACCCGTCGAGGAGCCGGCGCCGCTAAAAACGATGACGTTACCGACCACGCCGGAATAGGGGCCGTTGGCCTCGGCGACCAAGCCTACTTTTGCATACGTAGTATCCCGGTCAATTTCGCTATTGCTATCGGTGACCGTGAGGATGACCCGAAAGCTGTCCTGTGTCGCATACGTATGACTCGGGTTTAACGACGTCGCCGTCTGGCCGTCGCCAAAATCCCATAAGTACGAGCAGCCGGTACAGTTAGGCGGATTATCCGGGTCATAGGAGCCGCTGCCGTTAAAGGCAATGGGGGCGTTCGGCAATGCGCTGTATGGGCCGGCGGCCTCAGCGACCGGCGGTGAGGCCGGCGGCGCTGTAATCGTCATGGCTATTTGCGCCGTTCCGGTTCCGCCGCAATTATCCGTGACCGTCAGTATAACCGTATAGGTGTTTTGCGAGGTATAGGCGTGTGAAGTACTCGCCCCGCTGCCCATATTGCCGTCGCCAAAATTCCAGTTGTAGCTGCTGATCGAGCCATCCGTATCCGCACCCGTACCCGTAAAGGCAATACTGATTGTGGCGGCTTCCGTCGTGATGACCGGCGCTGTAATTGTGGCCGTGGGGCTAGCTGTCGCGGCTAGCGTAATTGCCTGGGTTGCCGTTGTGGTCGATCCGCAATTGTCGGTCACGATCAGCGAGGCCGTAAAATTCGATGATGGCAGCACGATCCCGGATGGGTTTTGCACCGCGCTCGTCGACGGGGTTGCGCCGGGAAAGCTCCAAGCATAGGTGGAGACTGTGCCGTTGTCGGTAGCCGTACACGTAAAGTTCTTGGCCACGCAAACCGTGCCGGTATTGCTGCTGGTAATGCTGACCGTCGGGGCGGCATCGGCCGAAACCGTAATGCCAATGGGTGTCGCCGTTGCTTGTGAACCGCTATTTTTATAGACCAACAGTCCTATAGTATAGCTACCGGTGGCGCTGAAGGTTTTCGTTTGGGTATTTGTAGTCGAGTTGACACTCGTAATCGTTTCATACGTCCCATTACCATCCAAATCCCACCTGTAATCGCGGGTGCCGCTAAACCCGCTGCTGGTTCCGGTTAAGATGACGGAAGCCGAGTCGGAACAAAGCGTAACGGACATTGAACTGGCCGAGATGCTGGCGGTTTCTGCCGCCACCGAGCTTGGGCCATAAAGCAGCGCCCCAACGCCGATCAAAAAAGCGAGGGTAAATATCATCTTATGAATAAGTCGCATAGAGAACCTCCTTAGCTCTAATTCTATTATTTAGTTTCGGTAGTGACTTAGGGTTGGGTACAGCCATTTGTGCTCCAGCCGACAATATTACCATACGAATCTCCGATGGTCGCGCCCGTCCCGCCGCCTATACACAATCCGCAGCAGGGGCCGAGATAACAACCGTGGGCCTGGTGGGCCCGGGCGCCGGAGCCGCTAATGTTAATCTCATGAGCGCGGCCGCGATTACCCGGCGGAATATGGCATACTTTAATCTTCGTTGTAGCCGAAAATGTAGCGCTCAGATTAAATGTCCACTTATTCATGATATGCGCGGGTGTCCGCCAGACGCTGGAAAAAGCATCTGTGCCCTGAAGTTCCTTATGGCGGAGGAGTTGCTCATCCATAAAAACTTCATCTTTTTGTAGTTGATACCAGACATCGGTCATGACCGGTCCGGCGGCATTTGGATCCGCCGGCAGCCAGATTTTGGTTGTGTCCGGCAAAGCGCCGGGCCGGCCCGCAATAGCGTCAAAATCGCGCGGCACGGTCTCAATACGCATGGTAGCCTGATAATACAACCCGTCAGCGCCGTATTCGTCAATCAAATCGTAATTATCATCCAAAGGCGTCTGCACGGCGCGAATTCCGTGCGCCTTATCTTTAATCAAGCCTTCATAAATATTCATTCGTCCGGCGTTATAGTTGGTGCTGGGATCGCTGGCCGGCAACACGGCATTCCACCAGGTGCCTTGGGTCACATCCATCCAATTCAGCGGGGTGTTAAAAGCTGCTGTTGGGTCACCGTCCACGCGCGTCACGTAAGCATCGCCGCTGCCGCCCTGATAGAAGCGCCCGGCGGCGGTAATGACGGTCTCGACATCCCGGATATTTACAAACGAACTGGGATCGCCGGCGGCCGGATTCAAATAAAAATTGGAGTTGGTGTGGAACTTGCCGCCCAATCCGATGGGTTTCACAAAATACAAATCATCATCATACAACGTAGCGAACTCAAAGACCGGGAGTTGCTGTACTTGCGACTCCTGATTGACCAGCGCGCGTTCCTGGGTAATGCCCCGGGCGCGGCCGGTGACATCAATCGTGCGGACAAAGGAGCTTAGGCCGCCAAATTGGGAACGGTTATCCAGCGGCACCGTATCGGCCGCGCCGACATGCACTTGAATGCCGGGCGCGGTCCAGGCCGCGTCGCTAAAAAAATCGTAGGTGCTTAAAAAAGTGCCGGGCAGATCAATGACCAGTGTTGTGTCCGTATCGCCGATCGTCCGGTTGTTGACCATCACCGAAGCGACGGCCACGCCATAGTTGGTGGCGCTGCGCGCGGCATAATACGCCTGTTGATTGACGGTATCCTGCGCGGCATGACGCAGCTCAAAGTTGGCCCGCATGATCAGGGCGGTGCCCATAGTCAACAGCACTAAGGCAACCATAATAATCGTCACCAGCGCCATTCCTTTTTCATTCATTCGCATTGAGAACCTCCTTGCAAATTGTTCAAAAATGTTGCATTCCATCCATTAATTTATTCGCCACACAGACTTGAAAACACACTAAAGACGTATCTTGCAAATAAATTTGAGAGCTGCTATTCTTTGCCCCGTTAGGGGTAGTCTGTTTGTAGCAGAAAATACGCAAGAAACCAACCCACAAGCCCCATCGGGGCGGCCTGTGGAAATACCGCCGGATGCTAATTCATTTAAAATTAAACAGGTCGCCCCGATGGGGCTATTTCCTGACCCTGATTGGGGTCAGCCTTTCTACAAACAGACTGCCCCTACAGGGCAAAAATCACAAATTTCGATTAAATATCCGGATAAACAATCAGCGAATCGGATTTGGTGATAAAGTCATCCGGATTTACGCTTAACTGACTACGTCCAAAGCGCGCAATTTTGGATTGCAGCGTAATCACATATTTTTCGTTATCGGTCGTAACTTGAAAATCGGTAATGTCGTCCGCGACAATTTCGCTGCGCCCGTCTTCAAAACGGAACAGGCGAAAGCGATCCACGATGTCGTCAAATTGGACATACCAGCCGACCACTTTAACCGGTCGAACAACAATATCCGAAGTGCCGGGCGTCGGCACGACACCGAAGATGCGCGGCGCAACGGTTGAGGGCGGATAGCCAAAGTAGCCGTAGCGGCGGATTAAGCCCGGATCGCTCGGCGACGGATTCAACAGGGTATGTACCGTGCTGATTTCAAGTTCGTCATAATTAGCGCTATAAGTTATCCCGGTAACGTAGGCCAATTCCGGCACGGTGGTCTGGAAATTCGCCAGATCACGCCAGGGCACACCGTCAACCGTCACCCAATCGCTATAACGAATCAGATCGGGTCCCAGGATACCAATGGGCATAGGATAATCGGTAAACGAGCTATCCATACCGTTGTCGCTGATATACAGCCGCAACGGCGCAACGTCCGCCAGACGAATGGGTCCTTCCGTAGAAGTCATCGTATCGGCAAAGGCATCGCCGCCGGTTGCAATCAACGTATCGCCCGGCGATACCAGCAAAGAACGGCGTGAAGTGGCTTCGTATTCCACATCCCGAACCAGGCGAAAAATAAACAGCGAGTCCGGCTCACCATTCGGCGCGTTGCGCAGAAATAAACCAATCGTTCGGCTGACATTGTCATTTATATGGATGTCCATACTCTCCAGTGTGCCGGAGCGGAAGTCATTGTTGATAAGGTCCATGGCAATTCGCAGACCTTGCTGGGCTTCTTGCACCCGGCTTTGGTCCTGCGTTACTTTTTGCTGCATCATAAAGATTTGAAAAACAGCGGTCATAAAGATGCCGGTAATAACCAGAGTGACCATTAATTCGAGCAGAGAGAAACCGTGCTCGGCGGCATAGCGATTTTTAGGGCAAGTATGCATAGAACCCCCTTTAGACCCAGAAAGTTGATCAAGATGCACGAACCGTAATGTTACAGTGTTCATTGCGGCACCTCCAGCATGGAGTTCGTGGTCAATTTTCGCGTCCCGCCGTATGAAACCCAGACTGCCGTGGCCCGAATTGCTTTAATGCGGGCATTAATCTGGGGATCGGTATCGGCATCAAAGACCCGAATGCGAACGGTGTAAATATCCACAAGGCTGCCGGGTGGCGGCAGATGCACATCAAAGCCATCCACATCCGTCGCGGCCTGTGTTTTAATGACCAACGAATCGGCATAATTTGCCGACTGCGATACTTGAAACTGAAGCGCATCAATATATCGTTGAGTAGCATAATAGGCGCTGGTCGTTTCCGCGGCCTGCCGATTGGCCCGCATAGACGCCATAATCATGCTGGCGGTTCCGACCGTGATAATTGCAAAGATCACCAGGGCAATCATCACTTCAATGAGCGAGTAACCGTCATTGTGGTGCACTATTTTTTTCATATTATTCAGCTCCTTAGTCAACCTGCTGTTTAGATAAAGTCCAGCCAGGCGCTGCCGGTAAAACGATACGCTTTAACTGTCCCGGAACCAAAAACACCCACCGCGATTTGCTGCGTTGAGTTCGTGCCCATACTCTCCGTTAGCATCAGGAAGATACAACCGGACTGTGAACCGCTACCCGTCTCCGAGCGGAGCGCGCTGCCGACAAAAGTAAACCCGGTCCAATTCTCAGGCGGCGCTCCAAAGGAAACCGCGTTCAGATCCTCGACGGGCACGGGTTCAAAATTCGCCGGCACCGCGCTTGAACGGCTAAATGAAACCGTCGGATAGTAATCATGAATATCAATTGTCCGGTCAATCTCGCTTGTCTCGTAAAGACCGTCATCATCAAGGTCAACATAGACAACATACGAGCTGTTGGCCTCGTTAAATACGATTTTAACACGGTGGTGCTGACCAATCGCAATATGGCGCATCATGCGCATGTCGGCAATGATGCGCCTCGCCGCCGACTCCAATTGTCGGTTTTTGTTGTAGCGCCCAAAGTTAGGGGCGACCATGGCGATCAGCAGACCCATGATAAAGATGGCAATCATGATTTCAATCAGCGAGAAGCCTTTTTTGTGCTTATGCTGGGTAGACATTGCAACCTCCTTTCAGTTCGAATGAATTCAGGCATCTTGTCTTACATATCGTCAGGTTATAGGATACATGAAAACTCTATATTTGTCAATCAGGACTATTCGGAAAAACATATCAGCGGCGATACGGTATCTCTGTCGGTGTTTGTCTGACAAATCGTGCTCTAAATGAAAAAACCCGCTCATTGTGACGGAGCGGGTAGCCCAACGAAACCCTAAGGGTTTTCTATTCGTGGGGGCAAAAGTATTGAAAATTCTATAACTTTTGGAGGGGAAACCCTTAGGGTTTTTTCCGCTACTTCAAGCGTTCTTTGACCAGTGGAACGACATCAGAGGGCTTAGTCGCCACCGGAATTCCGTTGTCGTTTAAAACACGGGTTTTTTCCGCCGCAGTGCCGCTGGAACCGGAAATAATCGCTCCGGCGTGACCCATCCGTCGTCCGGGCGGGGC
The DNA here is from genome assembly GCA_964404765.1 of uncultured Gemmatimonadota bacterium. Lineage (GTDB taxonomy): Bacteria > 4572-55 > 4572-55 > 4572-55 > 4572-55 > CAYOLL01. The sequence goes on from CAYOLL010000100.1 coordinate 9,856, forward strand.
CGTTTTGCCGGCAATAAAGCCGATCACGGGTGTTTTCATTTTGGCGCGCACAAATTCGGCAGCCTTTTGCTCGTCAGTGCCGCCAATCTCGCCAATCATGACAACGCATTTTGTATCCGGGTCATTTTCGAACAGGGTCAGCGCATCAATGAAGTTAGTGCCGATAATGGGGTCGCCGCCAATCCCGATACAGGTTGTTTGGCCAATGCCCACATTGGTAAGCTGGTAGACAATTTCATAAGTCAATGTGCCGGATCGTGAGATAACACCCACCGGCCCCGGGGTCGCAATTTGACCCGGAATAATTCCAACCTTGGCTTTACCGGGGCTGATTAAACCAGGACAGTTGGGACCTTGCAGCCGTGTCTTTTTACCTTGCATATATTGGCGCACCCGAATCATGTCGTTGGCCGGAATACCTTCCGTGATACAAACGACAAAATCAAGCTCGGCGTCTACCGCTTCCATAATGGCATCAGCGGCAAACGCTGCCGGCACGTAAATAACCGAAGTGTTCGCATCGGTCGCCAGGCGCGCCTCGGCAACGGTATTGTAAATCGGCACACCCTGAGATTCCTGCCCGCCTTTACCGGGCGTTACCCCGGCGACAACTTTTGTGCCGTAATCGCGCATTTGCTGAGTGTGAAAAGAGCCGTCGCGCCCCGTAATTCCCTGTACAATCAACCGCGTATTTTGATCAATCAAAATGCTCATAACGAAACCCCAAACTTGTGAGTGTAAACATCGTCAAATGTAAAAAAACGTGCCGAAAGTAATATGCCGGCAATCATCAAGTCAAGAAAAATATCTGCAAATAAAAAAATCCCTCGTGACATATTGTTCACAAAGGGATTTAACAGGAAAATAGCATTGTCATTTTCGAATCATCTTATCCTGCTTGGTTAGCCAGTGCTTCATGTTATTCTCAAGCCCCTTTATTTCACCTTTATTAACCTCTTGATCCATCGTTATACTTTTTAATAAAGAGGCAAGCTCTTCATATTCAAGCGTGTCAATTTTGCCATCCAAAATACCTTGCTCCGCTTGTTTAAAAAGCTTTTGCATTTTCTTTTTAGGTACTTTTTTCGCGGCTCTCCAGAACTCCTCCTGGGCTTTGGTAAAACTTCGCAGCTTTACCTCTTTTTTCTTGGCCATGATCTGAGGCATGAAGTACCATACAATCCCGGAAATAATTAAAACAACAATCATAAACTTGTTCATTTCGCCGACCTCATCATGAATTTTTTATTGACGGCAAGCAGTTACTTTTCATCGCGACTGCTTTTTCTTAAACCGAAAAAGCGCTTTAGAATAGCTCCGACCGAGTCATTCAATAGGAGTATTCGCAAGTGTTCTTTAAATAGGTAACATATATTTGCAAAAAATTCAAGTGAAAAGTGACAAAATGATTTGAAGATACAACGATTACGAGCCGCCCGGAGTAAGGCTCAAATCAACCAAAGCGTCTCTGCCATAGCCATGGATGCTATAACTGACAGGGGAAGCGCCTTGCAGGATTGCCGTGAAACCGATTTTGCCGCTCTCAGTCGGAAGATTATCGACCGGTGGTTCCTGGCTCCCGGTAAAAGGGTTCTCAAAACCATTACCGCCGCCACTCAAACGCGGCAGCATCGTCAAAAAATCGGCTACGGCGCCTGGATACCGGCCATTCATAAGACTGAAGTCTTCAATGGATAGCTGGGTTGTATGCATATTGGATTTGACTCGGGCAATACGGCCCCGATCTTGCATGGTCGAGAAGTTAGCAATAGCAATTGCGGCTAAAATACCCAAGATTGTTACGACCGCTAACAATTCGATCAGCGTAAATCCTTGGTTCTGTTTTTTCATTCTTTCCTCCTTAATAAACACATACGAATATTTTCAACCCCGTTATCTTGAATTCAAACAAGCTTCCCCATCAGAGGTACAAAGCAAAACCTGTGCCGTTTCAGTCAAATAGCGCGTAAGCTATTAATTTGAAATAAATTAATAAATCTTGACCGGGCATTGTTCATTTAAATCACATTAGGAATGTGGGTTGAAAATTGCACAAGTTCAGGTAATATGCAAGCGCTTTACTTTTTAGCCGCCTGCCGGTTACGGATAAACTCAACAACACCTGGCATAATAGACAAGAAAATAATCGCCAAAATAACCAGTGTAAAGTTGTTTTTTACAATTGGCAGGTTGCCGAAAAAATAGCCGCCGTAGGTGAATAAAACACACCATAATGTCCCTCCCAACACGTTATAAAAAATAAATCGTCCGTAGGACATACTGCCCACGCCGGCTACAAAGGGGGCAAATGTACGGATAATGGGTACAAACCGGGCTAATACAACCGTCTTGCCGCCGTATTTTTCATAAAATTGATGCGTTCGATCCAGATGCTCTTTCTTTAAAAAACGAATATTCCCTTGAAAAGCGCGCGGCCCAATCCGGTTGCCGATCCAATAATTAACGGTGTCGCCGATAATTGCGGCAATGGTCAACAGCAGGACCAACAAGTGCACATCCAAACCGCCGGTCGCGGCAAGCGCACCGGCTGTAAACAGCAGCGAATCGCCCGGTAAAAATGGGGTGACGACCACGCCAGTTTCTAAAAAAATGATCAGAAATAACAAAGCGTAGGTCCAACCGCCGTACGCTTGCATAATTTCACCCAAATGGTGATCCAAATGAAGAAATACATCAAGAAACCAATGAACAAATTCCATATATCCTCGTTTTCCAAAGTTGTGTTTAAGCCTTCATAAGTAAGTAGGATGTGACCGAATTCAAATGTTACTGCGCTAATCGCATGACATACCCTGCTTGTCTGAAAATGCTTCATTTATCCTTTTGCAATCAGAGATACTGTGTAGAAAATAATTCCCGGCTAAAACTATGGCAAGGATTGAGCATTCAAGCTATCTTATTCTTGTGCAAATTGAATCCTTCGTTAATCGAGATATTTTTGCCGTGACAACCCAGTAAGCGTCCTTAAACATGTGAGGCCGACGTGGAGCATAGTTCCGAAATTTGCATTTTGATAATTGATGATGACGATCTGGTAAGAACCAGTTTTAAATTCATTTTAGAGGCCCTCGGTTTTAAAGTTTTTGTTGCTGAAAACGGTAAGGCCGGTTTGGACGTTTTTCGGGCAAAAACAATTGATCTGGTGCTGACGGACTTACGAATGCCGGTATTAAATGGCTTTGAGGTTTTGAATTACGTCACACATGCTTCGCCGGAAACGCCGGTGATCGTCATTTCCGGCGGCAGTGAGCTGAGCGATGCAATTCAAGCATTGCAGCTTGGCGCCTGGGATTTTATCACTAAGCCCATTCGTGATAATACTGTGCTGGAGCACGCCATTAAGCGCGCACTGGAGCAGGCCAATTTGAAGCGGGAAAACCGTCTTTACCGCGAGCATCTGGAAAAAGAAGTGCGGCGGCGAACACAGGAGCTGCAGTTGGCAAACGAAAAACTGCGCCAGGAAATCCGCGAGCGTCAGGAGATCGAAAACGAATTATACTATCTTAAATGGGCCATTGAAAAACTGCAATTAGGTGTGACCATCAAAGATGTTCATGGCAACATTCTTTATACGAATCCTGAAGAAGCCCGCCTGCACGGCTATTCCGTCGAAGATTTGCACGGGAAAAATCCACGAATTTTTGCGCCGGCATCTTTATGGAAAGACATGACCCTGGATGACCTGGGTCGTATGGAAAATTGGAATCGGGAGAGTGTCAATTTACACCGCGACGGCCATGCTTTCCCAGTGCAGTTAATTTCCACTGCCGTTAAGGATTTAGACGGACGAATGATTGGCGTCGTCACAACGTGCCAAGACATTACCGTCCGCAAGCAGTCGGAAAAAGCGCTGCGCAATAGTGAGTTAATCCTTTCGGCTTTGATTGATAGTTCGGATCGGGCTATCTTTTTATTGAGCAATGATTACGATGCCCTTAAAGTCAATAAAATCGGGCGATCCATTACCAAGCAGCTTTGGGGGTACGAAGTTCAGGAAGGCCAAAATCTCTTTGGGACGGCCTCGGCGGCGTTGGAAAATTTTAAGATGCACTTTGCCCGGGCGCTCAATGGCGAGCATGTCGATGAGACTCGCAAAATGAAGTTTACCGACGGCACAACCGGCTGGTTTGATTTAAGTTACAATTCGGTGCGCGATGACAGCGGCATCATCATTGGTGTATCATTCAGCCTGCATGATGTGACTGCCAAAAAGCAGCGGGATGAAAAGCTGCGCCTGACGGATCAAGCCATTCGCAGCATACAAAGCGGCGTCATTATCGCGGACGCGCACCGTTCCAGCCTGCCTATTCTGGACGTAAATCCGGCGTTTGAATACATTACGGGTTGGACCAAAAATGAGGTTGCCGGCAAGCCGCTTGTTTTTTTGCACGGCGATGATCGCAACCAGCCGGGTCTGGAAATATTAAGCCGCGCCCTGAGCGATGGCCGTAATTGCAGGGTGGAGCTCCGCAGCTATAAAAAAGACGGGGCATTGTTTTGGAATATTTTGAGTGTCTCCCCGATTTATGATGAAAATCGTCAGCTAACCCATTTTGTGGCAGTGCTAAATGATATTACGGATCGCCGCGAAGCCGAAAAGCGCCTGATGAACTTGACAACAGACCTTAAAGAAGCCCAGACGATTGCCCATCTTGGTTACTGGCATTTTGATATCCGGGTGCAGCAGATCATATATTGGTCGGATGAGATTTACAAGCAATTTGGCCGCACTGCCACTGACGGAGTTCCTACATTTCAGCAATATTTGGAATGTGTTTACCCGGATGACCGGAAAGAACTGCAAGCGCTTTTAAATGCTGCTTTAGCCGAGCAGCATCCGTGCGAAATTGAGTTCCGAGCCCTGCATAAAGACGGCACAATTCGCTGGATCCACACGATTGCCCGACTGGAACGGGACGAAGCGGATCAGCCGCAAAAATTGATTGGCGCCTCGCTGGATGTAACCGAGCGGCGACAGGCGCAAGAAGCCTTGCAAGCGGAAAAAGAACGGTTAGCCGTAACCCTGGCCTCCATCGGTGACGGGGTGATTACCACTGATACGCGCGGCCATGTCGTCAGCTTAAACAAAGCTGCGGAACGCTTGACCGCGCATACTCAGGACGAAGCCGCCGGACAAGCGCTATCAGAGGTCTTTCCCATCATTCACGCCCAAACCCGCGGCTCTTTAAATGGCGCTATCGATCCGATCTATCGTGCCGATAGTAAAGATGTGGCGCTGGATTCTGCCATCCTAATCTCGCTGTATGGTCTGGAATATATTGTTGATATCCGCTGTGCCCCAATTCATGATAGCAGTGGCGAGACAATTGGCGGTGTGCTGGTTTTCCGCGACGTGACGGAGTCCAACCGGCTTAAGCTGGCGCGTCGTAATTTCATCAATGCCATCAGTCACGAACTGCGTACCCCGCTGACGCCAATTATTGGCGGCGCAGAACTGATGCTCAACTATGAAATAAATGAAACAGAACAAAAATCGTTGCTTAATGAAATCCTGCAGGCAGCCTTGCGTGAACGACGTTTGGTAGAAGAATTGCTGGCCGTGGCACGATTGGAAAGCAATGTAGAACAGTTCGGTTTTGTCCCGGTTAATGCGTATGAATTTTTTAATAGCATGACGCTTTACACATCGCTTTTAGTAAAAAAAACCATCCAGGAGTATCATAACACCGAATCATATCAATTCTCCTACCACGTAGATGAGGCCCTGAAAAATATTCGGATAAGCATCGACTCCGTGCGCATCCAGCATGTGATGGACAGTCTTTTAGTCAATGCCATTATTTACTCGTTGGCCAATAAAGTTCAGATTGAAACCATGATTACATTAGTTGAGTCTACAGTATGCGTCTCGGTGCGAGATCATGGTATTGGCATTGCCGAAAGTGAAAGTGACAAAATTTTTCAGCCGTTCTATCAAATTCGCAAGGAGCATCAGGTATCCGATGGAATCGGCTTAGGGTTGACTTTGGCCTGGCAATATGTGGAAGCCCACGGCGGAAAAATTGATTTGGAAAGTAAGCCAGGCCAGGGCTCCACATTTACGTTTAAGCTGCCGATTTTACCGGCTTGACCCAATGGTTTGCCATGCAGCTCGTCGTGCTGCCGATAGGAATGGGCGACGATTCTTTCGCGGTCGGACTAAATCTTTCGGACAAGTTCTTGCACTTGCTCCAACGTTAATCCGGTGGCTTCGGCAACTTCCTCCGGCGCGTATTTTCCTTTTTTCAGCATTCGTAAGGCCACGGCCATCTCACCTTTTTCAAATCCGGTCTGTTCAGCGGATTCAAGGGCTTCGCGCTCATCCATGCGGTTCAGTTTATAGCGTTCATAGGCTCTGCGCTGCTCCGGCGTCATCTTCAACAAATCGAGTTTTTCTTTGGCCTTTTGAATGTTCTTGGACTTGAATTCCGGCCTGATCTCCGAATTTTTGAAAAAGTAAACCCACTCATCAATGTCTTTGCAGATTTGATTATGAAAACGCTCCACTTCGATCAAATAATATTCCGGAAAAATGTTCTGCTCAGATTTAAAACCGTTGCCCAATACAACGTCCTTCTTACGATGGTGAAACTCCAACTTTTGATGATCGTTAAAGCCGTAAAAATCGGTCTTGCCCCGATAAATGTAGTCAGTGCCGCCTTCGCCCAACAGGAAATACAGGATGTTGATGGAGATCACCTTCTTCACTTTTTCATACGAGTCGCCCAACTCGATATGGTCCACAATGGCCTTGGAACTGCCGTAGAGCAATCGTTCTAAGTAATGTATCTCCCGGTCATTTTGCACTTCAATGATAAAGACCTCGCCGTATTCATCTTCAACGATCAAATCCACACGATTAAACTTGTCGGATTCATAGTGTTGATTACCCTCGCTTTCCAGCAGCGACAAAATTTTGAGGTCTTTTTCCAGCAACGTGCTGAGAAAGCCTTCCAGCACGTCATAGTTGGCCTTGTCGCGCAGGATATTTTTGATGGCCCAATCAAAACTGACTAAAGTTCGTTTTTCGTTCATGGCTTTTACCTCCGCTAAAAAGAAAGGCCCAACAACTGCGATGCGTTACAAGAGTCTAATTTCGACATTTATAGTGGCAAAGTCAAGGATTTTGTCGAACTGCATGGTTGGCCTCCGTCTGAGCTTAATAATCGGTCACCATAGGTTGGGCGTCAAACTGAATGCCGTCGGTTTTGATGACCAATGCGCCGTTTTGATCCGACCTATAGATGCGACTGTAAACCGAGTGATACCGCCGCAACACTTCCGCCGCCGGATGCTTGAATTTGTTACGGTTGCCACAGGAAATATAGACAACCTGCGGGCGCGTCTGTCGCACAAAGTCAGGCGTACTGGACGTTTTGCTACCGTGATGCGGCGCTTTGACAATTTCGCAGGCCAGTTTTTCGCCGGCAAAAAATGCTTCGGCCTCCGCTTCGGCGTCGCCGGTAAACAGGCAGTCCACTTCGCCGTAGCTTAGCTTAAGAACAAGCGAGCCGTCGTTGGGGTTAAAGCTCGCGGCGTCAAAGTTTTTCGCGGCATATTCTGCGGAAGGATGGAGAATCTCCACTTGCGCCGGTTCGCAGCCGGTCAGCCGGTCGCCGGCCCGGCCAATCGCGTAGGGAATTTTCTTTTCGCCGATCAATTCTAAAAAACGCCGATAACGCTGACTGGCATAAACCTGACCCGAATCCAATACCAAACCCACCTCAAAGCGCTCCAGAATATAATTCAAGCCGCCCAAATGATCGTCATGCGGATGCGATACAATCACGCAATCGACCCGGCTCAGACCCTTTGTGCGCAAAAACGGTGCAATTACCCGCTCACCATAGCTAAAATCGTCTTCGGCATCGCCGCCGTCAATCAAAATGGTGCGACCATTGGGGCATTCCACAAAAGCGGCATCGCCCTGGCCCACGTCTAAAAAGGTGACAACCATTTGTGGATGAAACACTCGCCATACCTTTGACCAAATGAGCGTGTTCAGCCAGATCAACAGCACAAAAATCGCCCATTTTCGCGCCGGAATCGAAGTCCGCACCCGCGCTGAAAAAATCAGCAGCAACATAAACAGACTGATCGAAATTGCATCTGGCGTAGGCAAAACCACCAGACCGTATGGAATGCGGGCAATCTGCTTGACTAACCACAGCACAAATTCCAGCAAGGCCCAATTGGCGGCCATCAACCCGGCATGGATGGGATTTAGCAGATGGCCCAGGCCGTCAAGAATCAAGTGCATAAAAGCTTCGGCATAGCCAATCGTTACGGCAAAGAAGCTGAGCGCCAGCGAGATGTTGACCAACGGCACCACCAGCAGATTGGCCAGCAACGAAATCAGCGGCAGACGGTTGAAGTAGTAGACCGTAACCGGAATCGTCCCAATCTGCGCGGCAAAGCTGGCCAAAAACAGGATCAGCGTCTCCTTGCGTAACCACTCCCAGCGGCTGGCGGGTTCTTTCGGAAACCAACGCTCCGGCAACCAAGCCTGAAAGCGGGCGGTAAAATAGATCAAGGCCCAGGTGGCGACAAAGGACATTTGGAAACCGACGTAAAACAGATCGTCCGGGGCAAACAGCAGGATGAACAAGGCCGCAGCAGCCAGCGAATTGTAGGTGTTGGGCGTTCGTTGCAGCGCTTTGGCCAGGTAATAAATGCCGACCATGACCGAGGCCCGGACAACCGGCGGGTCGGACAGGCACAGCAGGCTGTAGCAGGTGACGAAGAAGATGACGCCGACAGCCAGCGCCGTTTCGTTAAGCGGCATACGGATAATCCGCAGCAGGCGCATAGCAAAGAGGAAAATTTCGGCCAGCAGCACGACGTTCAGCCCGGAGACGGCCAGAATGTGGATGACGCCGGTGTTGGAAAATTCTTCGATGACTTCGGCGGGAATGCCGCCGCGAATGCCGAGCAGAACGCCTTTGGCCAGTGCGGCCGGCGGGCCGCTGACCGTCTGATCAATGACGTGTAGAGCGTGTTCCCGCGCCGGAAGGATGAAATAGCGATCTAAAAACGGGGGCGATTGATAACCGGTAATGGCCAGATCATCAGCGTGTTTGACGCTGAAACTGGCGTCTATCTGCTTGATTTGCATCAGACGGCGATAGTCGAAAGCGCCGGGGTTGCGGGTCGTGGACGGAATGTACAGACGGCCACTGGCTTGGATGCGGTCGCCCGGCTTGAGCGCCGTTTCGGTTGCGGAAAACGTGACCCGAACTACGCCGGTCACGGCAAAGGCTTTTTTATCGAGCCACAGCGTATCCGCTTGTATGAGAAAACGGATGTTATCGGGGCGGATTTCCGGGCTTTGGCTGATGACGCCGGTGAGTTGCAGCCGCTCATTGCGTTCGGCAAAATAGCCGATGTGATTGTGGGGCAAAACGGTGATATTGACTTGCCGCCACGTCGCGGCCGTGCCGACCAGCAGCAGCATCAAAAAAAGATCAGCCTGCCGCTGCAGTCGGGGAATGATGGCGGCAAAAATCAGCAGACAAAAAATAAGGCCATCAAACAGGATCAGCCAATCAACCGGCGGATTGGTCGCCCAGGCCAGCAAAATGCCGGCGATGTAGATACTGCAAATTTTGGCCAGCGGCGGCATGGCGGCGGGTTATCCGTGAGTTAAGGCCTACTGCAATAAAGCGACGCTGAATACATAAAGAAAATCGCAAAGAACTAACCCTTAGTTTGACGCGAATCGTCATCCTTTTTAGGCAAAGTCGGATTCTCATTCAAATAGCGCATCAGCGTCCCGGCCAGTCCTTCCACGGCGCTGCCGCCGGTCACCAGCACTTCGGGCATGAACTTCGCCTGGCTGTCGGCCAATTGACCGATGCTGTTGACTAAGGCCGTTGCATTCGCGCCCAAGGCTTTAACCTGCGCTTCAAAGCCTTTGGCGCGGGCCAGACCGATGGCTTCTACTTCCGCGCCTTTGGCCGAGCCGGTCTCGCGGATATAGGCGGCTTCGCCGTCAGCCTCGGCTTTGCGGGCGGCGGCATTGTTGCTCTTGATGTCCACACCGACTTTGGATTTGGCCAGCTCCGCCTGCATATCGGCGGTGCCTTTGGCCTGCTCCATCGCAATGCGTTCATCCTGCGATGCTCGTTGCATCTTGAACGTCTCGATTTCCTGGTTGGCAATTTCGCGCTCGGTCAGCACGCGCACCAGTTCGGCCGGCAAAATGACATCCTGAATATACACGCCGCGCGTTTCCACTTGATACTGATCCAACTGCTCGCGAATATGGGCAAACGCCTCTTCCTGAACATGCTGGCGCGTTTCGATAAAACGAATCGCCGGCATACTTTGCAGCTTGTCGCGGAAATGGTTGCCGACTGCCGCTTGCAGCACCTCGTTGACCAGATTGCGCATCGTGCCGACCATGGAAATGACGCGCGGCGCCTTCGTATCCGGCACGTGGATTTGCACTTGCAGGTCAATGGCAAACACAAAGCCTTCATTGCTTTTGGCCACAATCTGCTTGAGATGCGCATCTAGACTATGCGCCTGCGACACGGCCTCGGCCCAGTTCAGGGTCAGGATGGACGTGGGCACAAGTTCGGCTTCGTAACAGCGCGGGTTGATCGGATATTTGCCGGTGCGCAGCGGTTCTTGCCAGATACCGCGATGCCCCGGCCGGACCAATGAGCCGAATTTAAAATCCGCGCCCGACGTGTCCTGCGTCACCTGCCCCACGTAGGCCTTGATCACGGCCACTTCGCCCTGCTTGACTACAATCATGGGCGTGAGATCAACTTTGATCAGAAACGGATTCAGCGTATACGCGCCATACAGCAATAAATCGTGCTGCAAACCGATCTTGCCGCCGTTCGTCAGAAATGCCTGAAAATCCTGATAGTTGTTATGCAGGTGATTTTTGCTGCCCAGCAGTCGCTCGATGATTTCTGCATCGGAGGCGTGGTTTTGTTCCATCTCCGCCACATCGGCAAACACGCCGAGACGGTTGGCAATATCGCCGGACGGCAGCGGGTCGCCCTCGTAAGTGGTGACGATTCCAACCATGTCCACCACGCCTTTTTCGCTGGGCTTTGGCTCGATCCGCACCAGGTCGAGCTGTTCCGGACGCAGTCCAAACGCTTCCAGCATTAGCCCGCCTTTTTTTCCGGCCAAAATTTGATGCTCCGGCGAAATCGGCTGGCCATAAACCGCGCCTTTGGTGATGACCATAAAGGCCACCGGATGAATCGGCATCAACGTGCCCGGCGGCAGCACCGGACGTTGCACACCCTTTTGTCCGCCCTGCTCCATGAAGGTTTTCAAGTCGGTAAAGTTGCCGAAGGCGTTTTTATAGACGGCGGATTTGGCTCCAATCGGCAGCGATTGGCCGACTTGGGCGATGACCACGCCGATTTCCCCGGCCGGCACCTGCACCCACGGAAATTTCCGTACGCCGTACAAAATCCAGAACCGCCAGCGCAAACCGGGCATTAACAACTCTGCCTGAAAGCCGGCCTCGCCGTTAAAGGCAACCGGATTATCGTCGGACAGCTTTTTCAGGCCAAAGCGTTTGATGACCAGACCCACTTCGGTCGGCCCGATGGAAGTGAATGACGGCAGGATCAGGAAAAGCGCAATAAAAATAGCAGGAATAATAAGATCCATTGGTAATGGCATGGCGCGCCTCGTGTGGTTTCAGGGTTTTTCAAATCCGTGCTTGTTAGCGCAAGCGATTCGCTATGATTTGAGGAGTTCAATAATCTTGCTGATCGCTTCGTTCAATTTTTGCGGCTTGAGCTTGCCGGCGCGATACAGAATAATCTTGGAATCGCCGGTGAAAAGCCGGTTTGGCCGAATGTTGCTGTCTTGCGGCAATTTGCCGGAAGAAAAGTCGCTTTCAGTTAGCGCAATCGCGTAAGAATCGCTGACGGTTTTGCTGGTGATTTGGCACAGAATGACATCGTCGCCTTGCATGGTGGCTACAATCAAAGCCGGGCGCTTTTTATTGGCCGAAAGGTCGGAGAATGGAAACGGAGCGACGACCACATCGCCTTTTACAAACTTGCCCATGCTTCGTCCTCCACCGGTAAATCCCAATCGCGCCGCAACACAGCTTCCGAAGCGAACATGCAGTCAACGGAACGAGCCGCCGTAGTCAACAATATTTCATTGACTTCTCTTTCGGATAAATAGGATATGAAGTCATAAACGACAGCCAATTTTTCATGGGGCAGTGTTTTTAAGCGCTTATTGATTTTAGAAACCGTAATGGTGTGTGACATAAAATTTTTCCTTTCAGGTCAGATAAGCCAGCGCCTCCGGCGTCAACATAAATGAATCCCGTCGCGTTCAATTTCTTGATAAAAAAGGGTGTGGCGCCGTTTTTTCACACCGTTTCATCTTTCAGCACAGGCGGCAAATTTTCCTTATTCCGATGATACAGATAGGACGCGCCGATAAGCAGCATTCCCAAGACTAAAAACGAGATGATCCGGAAAGGCGTACTGGCATTGCTCATATCCACAAAAAAGACTTTTAAAATTGTAAACCCAAACAGCCAGAGCGAAACTTTACGCAGAGCCGACATGT
>CAYOLL010000101.1:0-20569 GCA_964404765.1 uncultured Gemmatimonadota bacterium
TGTGGCGATCAGGCACAATTTAAAAAGATACTTGAAAATTAGCGAACGTGAGGATTAAAGCTCTAAGAAAAGCGTTTGTGACCCGTTTAAGGTTATGAGCCCACTCAAACATAGCCACATAAGCGGCCAAATACTTCTTACTGACCCCGCGAAAGGGACGCAAGAAATTGCGAAGTCCGGTCCAAATCCCTTCCATGGTGTTACAATGGACTTCGCAAAAGCCGTCTCCATCGTCATCGCGGGCATATTCACCCTGGGAGTGGCAGACGGTGCAATGGACACGCCCGGTGCCGGTTACACCGAGATAGGCGTAGCTTTCATCGGTGTTTAAAATAACGTCGGGCCGGGTGAATTGCTCGACGTGAGGCAGGATGGTGATCTGCCGGGTATTGTCGCAGACCCGTAAACGAATCTGCTCGGACTCACGACCAACGACTCCCACAATCGGCGGTCGGTCGTTGGCCATTGTGCCGATGCCCTTTGCCGAATTAGCTCGACAGCGCGGCGGGTCGAGCGGGTCCTGATGCAGACAGCCCTTCTCTCCGGCATTTTGAAACATCTCGTCGGCCTCGGCCACCTCATCCGCAAGCGACGTGGTTGGGAGATTGTCCAGGCTGAGTTGTTGAAGTTCATGGCGGAGTTCCAACAACGTGCCATAATCGCAGGCCAGTTCTTTGGCCAGGTGCAAGGTGGGTGTCCCTTGAGCAAAGCCCTGCACAATGCGCACAATCTCGGCGCACGAGCGGCGTGTCCTGCTCCAAACCGTATCGGTGAAAAGATTGAAAACACGGTGACACTTGCCGCACCGAAAACTTGAAATTACGCCCCGTCGCTTGTGAGGAGCTTGATCCTCAGCCAAACACTGACCGCAAGGGCAGTGTAAACCGGTTGGATGTAATATTCCAACCAAATAATCACAGCAGGCCTGCTCGTCCAGCAGGCCATGAATGGGAAAAAGCAACATGATCGCCTCCTTTATTGCCAAAGATCATTTTAGCATATAAAAGGCTGTCATGCCGCTGTTTCACCTTAAACCCTATATGAGCGCAACCTTGACTCTTAAAATCAACGACTTATACTGGTTAAGGGTTAGAAGTTGTATTTTAAACCCTTAGGGTTTGGTGCCAAAGACCGTGCAAACCGGCAAGTTTTGACCATCTCCGTAAAGAAAACCCTAAGGGTTTATTCTGCCAAAAATGACCCTTAATGAGAATAGCGCTATGTTTATCGGCAAAGTGGTTGGCACCGTTTGGGCCACCAAAAAAGTTGAGCAGTTACAAGGCTGGCGTTTTTTAATTATCCATCCGCTGGGGTTGGACGCGGATCCGGGCACTAATATTGTAATTGTGACCGATCCGGTTGGGGCCGGGGTAGGTGAGCTTGTATTATGCGCGTACGGCCATGCGGCCCGGGTCGCTTGCGGCAATACAAATTTACCGATCGAGGCAGGTGTCATTGGCATTGTCGATGCCCTGGAATGGGATGCCGACGTTTTAAAAAAAGCGACGGCGGACGAAGCGCGGCGCGTTAAGGCGCACACTTCGGGAGATTAGCCATGTTTCTTGGCAAAGTTGTAGGTACGGTTTGGGCCAGTCGCAAAATTGAAAATATGAACGGGCGTCGACTGCTGGAAGTGCAAGTGCTGGATATTTTTTTGGAAGGAACCGGCGTTGTCAAAACGGCTGTCGATGCGTTGGGCGCCGGTTTTGGCGAAACGGTTCTTTGTGCGAGTGGCTCGGCTGCCCGGAAATGGTTTGGCACGGATGATTTATCGCATGAGGCTATGATTATCGGTATTGTGGATCGGGTCGATATTGACCGGCAGATTTTGCAGGAAATTTTTCCAGCCCTAAAAATTTAAGCACAAAAAGAATCGAAAGGGACATTATGGCAACCGGTTTATCTGAAAACACAATTCGGCAGATTGTACAAATCGCCGCCGAGTCATTGGGTGAGCAGGCGACGGTGGAAAATGTTCGCGCCGCAGTATCGGCCACGCTGGAACGCTTGAAAACCGAAGGCGATTTAGGAATTGCGCCAAAAGACACCGCGCCCCGCCAAAAATTTTATACGGAATTGCTGGGCGATTGGCTGCGAGCCGTGGAAAATTCCGCGCCGCATCCGCTATCAACCGGCAGAGTTCAGGAAACCCGCGAACCGCAAGCGCCCAATTTTATCATCACCGTTCTGGGGCGTGATCGGGCCGGCGTGGTGGCGGAGATTGCGCGGGTGTTAGGTGACCATAACTGTTCGATTCAAGATATGAGTCAGCAGATTTTGAATGGTTTTTTTACGATGATTATGGTGGTGACTTTAGAAGGCTGCACTGTGGAGTTCGCCGTGTTACGGGACAGGCTACAAGAAACCGGGACGCGCTTGGGCGTTAAGGTTTTGGTTCAGCATCGTGATGTGTTTGAATATATGCATCGCGTTTAATTTTAATCTAAAAATTGCGTTAGTTCTTGCCAATTTCAAGGATTTCCGACTCCGAAAGCGCATGCTTATAGATGCGCACCTCATCAATAGCCCCGTGAAAAAACTGCCCGTCCGGCATCCAACTCATATTTCCGATGCGCAGATCGTAAGGATTGGTCAAATCGCCCATGAACGCCGGTGCTACAGGATTGGAATTGACCAACACACCGTCCAGATACAGCTTAAATTCGCTGGTAGAAACATCACGAATACCCGTCAGGTGATGCCATTGATTATCTACAATAACCGGCCCGCCAACAGCCCAGTCAGTTTGGTGACCATCAAGCGTAATTGTGAATACTGCACGACCCATTAAATTTTCTGGTGTTACTTTTCCTTCCACAAGTAAGCAATATCCTTTTACCCAATTTGAGCCGCCCTTTGCAATAATGTAATGAAACCACTGGACTCCTGGCAGCGATTCCGCCTTAATCCAAACCGCCACGCTAAAGGATTGATTCGCGCCAAAATTCAGGGTGTTTTCCCCAAGGCTGATGTAATCATTTTCACCATCAAAATAATACGCGCGATTAGGCCGGTTAAAGCGGTCAAAGGTTAATGATGCGCCATGCACAGAACCATGGTAGCCGTTGCCGCTTTCGTCCTTTGCACTGCCGTTAAAGGGCAGATGCAAAACCAAATCGCCGCCCTGCTGCTGCGGACGATCGTTGCTGAGCCGCTGGATTTCGCTGACCGATAAGGCGCGGTTGTAGATGCGGATATCGTCAATCTCTCCTTTAAAATGATATTGCCCTACAGGATGGTTTACCAAATGGCCGACGTACAAACGCCGATTTGTATCGACCAAAGTAGCGTTACGAATCATTTCTTGCTCAACCTGTCCGTCCACAAACAAATGCGCATTCCCATCATACAAAAATGTAATGTGATGCCAGATATTATCATTTACATTTGTTTTGGCGAAAATCCGCGGATAGTAGCCCGTATACCACTTTGCATCACGAAACGCGGTGTACAGCGTGTTTTCCGGCACACCGTCCAACGTTGCGCCGATAGCGAATCCGATACCGCCGTCATTTGCCGGCGTATTTAAATCAAATGCGCCGTAATTGTTTGTACCATCGGTTGTTCTAAGCCAAAAACTAACCGTTTTATAAGAAGAAGCCGGAATTTGCGTCCCAAAGTCAATATAGTCGTCAACCCCATCAAACTGATACGCATTATTGGCTTGACCAAACCGGTCCGCCGTCAATTGCGCGCCGTAGACCGTGCCGTGATTGTTGTAACCGCTTTCGTCCTTAGCGTTGCCGTTAAAGGGCAGATGCAAAAGCAAATCCCCGCCTTGCTGCTGCGGACGATCGTTGCTGAGTTGCTGGATTTCGCTGGCCGATAGGGCGCGGTTGTAGATGCGGATATCGTCCACGTCACCGTCAAAATACTCGCCGAATTTGCGGTCATAGCGGCCAATGGCCAAAGGGCCCTCATCATAATAGATTGTTTTTTGAACGACCCGATTGGTTACGACTTCACCATCTATATAAAGCGTGAGGCTTGCCCCATCATAACGGCCGACAATATGCGCCCAGCGGTTTTTGGGAAATTCGCGCGGGGCGGTCACATTTTCCATATTGGTGGTTGTTTCACGGCTGGCTGTAATCCCCCAAATCAGATGATTATCTTTGATAACCAGATGATAGGAAGCGCCGCCGGCTGCCTGAGTTCGAATTTTAGTCAGAATACGGTTGTGAGTCGCCTGAGGTAAATGCCAATTGACCCAAACGCTAACGGTTACTTCACGAGTTGTGTGCAAAGCCGGAGCATCCGCCACTTCAATGTAAGCCTCTTGACCATCAAACTGATAGGCTTTGTTGGCTTCACCAAACCGATTTGTCGTCAACTGCGCACCGTGGACCGTGCCGTGATTGCCGTAGCCACTTTCGTCGTGGGCGTTGCCGTTAAAGAGCAGGTGGGCGACCAAATTCCCGCCCTGTGATTGTTGCGGCCGGTCGTTGCTAAGCCGCTGGATTTCGCTGGCCGATAAGGCGCGGTTGTAAATCCGAATGTCGTCAATAGCGCCCGGTGTACAATTCGTAAGATTGTTAAATTTTGCGATCTGGACGGATTTGCCATAATCTGACATTGATCCGGCAGCATCTTTTTGCTCAATTAGGCGACCATCAACATATATGCGTATTTTTGCGCCGTCATACGTTCCGGCAACACAATGCCATTGATCTTTTTGCCATAAATTGCCGCCGCCTTCAAGCCAGTTTAGATTTTGCGCGGCGGTTGTAACATAGAATTGAAAGGAGCGCGGTATCCGTGTAAACTGATCGCCTACAATACCTAAATGGTATTGGTAGGCCGGTAAATCATGACTGTAAAAACCTTTGCTAATGAGAACATCATTGCCCGTTCCACTCCAAGAGCGGGTGGGCTTATACCAGGCAACCAACGTAATTGCATCTTTTGGATTCAAGCTGTTAGCATTGCCCAGATCAATATAGTCGTCAATCCCATCAAACAAATAAGCCGAATTGGGCCGGCCAAACCGATCCGCTGTCAATTGCGCGCCGTGGACCGTGCCGTGATTGCCGTAGCCACTTTCGTCGTGGGCGTTGCCGTTAAAGGGTAGATGGGCGACCAAATCCTCGTCTTGCCGCTGCGGACGGTCGTTGCTAAGCCGCTGGATTTCGCTTTCCGTCAATAGGCGATTATAAAGACGAACATCATCAAGTGCGCCATGAAAATGGAAAGGCTGCGTGTTTGGAATAGAGGGCGCGCCAATGCGCAGGTTGTTTCGCGGACCAAAGATTAGGCGCGCATTCCACACCTGAGTTTGAGCATGATCGTGAACAGGCTTGCCATCAATATAAATTTTAAGACCAGTTCGCGCGGCTGTGCCGTCCCATTCACCGACAATGTGATACCATTTGTAATCCTCGGTCGGATAAAAAAGACCTGATCTAAAATTTCGAGCCGAATCGCCCACGCCAAAAAGGATACCGGTGGTCGGAAAATCATAATAAGCCCCGTTTAGCTCATCTGTGCCGACGGCCAGTAAAAACATGCCCTCCGATGCCTCTGTTTCCCCGCCATTGGCGATGATATAGCGGCTGCGCGGCGCGGGTGTTGAATAAAACCAGAGCGATACGGCATAGGGCGGTTGCGTAACAATCGGGCTATTAAACTGGAGGTAGTCGTTTCCGTCAAATTGATAGGCTTTATTGGCCTGGCCAAACCGATCCGCCGTCAACTGCGCGCCATGGACCGTGCCATGATTGCCGTGACCGCTCGCGTCGTTGGCGTTGCCGTTAAAGGGCAGATGTGCGACCAAATCGCCTCGCGGACTATCGGTGGAATCGGCGGCCATCAGCGCCATATCGGCGCGGGTGGTTTTGGCGGACACGACCCGGATATCGACCGACGCCGGCGTATAGCCATGCTTTGTGGCGGCAACGGTATATTCTGTTGGCGGAGCATCCGGAATGATAAAGACGCCGGAAGAGTCGGAACGCACCGAGCTGGTGGGCGGGCGAGTTTGAATCAGGGCATTGCTGACGGGCGTATCTGTGACGGCATCGGTCAGGCGGCCCACAATGCGGCCGGGCTCTTCGGCAGCGGAAGTTAAGTCGTCATCGTCGCAGCTTAAAAAGAAAAGCGCCAGAATTAGCATAAAGCTAATGGACGAGAAACGCATAAATCCCCCTTTACTAAAAAATTCAAGGCCCACCATAAGGCACGAAAACACTAGGCTTCACAAAGATTAATAAGAAACAAAATTTTTAGCGGCGAGCCATCGCTGCAACTTATTTTATATTAATTAATACTTTAGCGATTATTTGTGCCTTAGTGGCTAATCCAAGCTGACTTGAGGCGGCTCAACTTTTGGGTTCGATATTGTAGTATTTCAATTTCTTATACAAATTGGTGCGTTCAATGCCAAGCATTTCGGCGGTTTTGCTGACGTTGCCGCCGGCCGCGTCCAGCTTGGTCGTAATATACTCTTTTTCCACAAACTCTTTGACTTCTTTGAGTGTTTTGCTGCCACTAAACGCCGTAGAAAAGATGTTTTTTGACTCATACAGCGCTTCCGGTAAATCCGCCATGTCAATTGTTGCATGCCGAACCATAATAACCAGGCGTTCGATCTGATTGCGTAGCTCGCGCACATTGCCCGGCCAGGCGTAGTTGCGCAGCACTTTTAAGGCATCCTCTGTAATGGTTTTTTGCGGGATGTCATGCTCGTCGCAAAAAAATTTAAGGAAGTGCAAAATCAACGGCTTCAGGTCATCCTTACGCTCGCGCAAGGGCGGAACGTACATCGGGATGACATTGAGCCGAAAGTAGAGGTCCTCGCGGAATTCTCCGGTGGCAATGGCTTTTTCCAAATTTTTATTTGTAGCGGCAATCACGCGCACATCCACTTTGATGGTTTCTGTGCCACCGACCCTTTCCAGCTCCTGCTCCTGCAGGACCCGCAAGACTTTGGCTTGTGTTTTTATGGACATATCGGCGACTTCATCTAAAAAAAGAGTGCCGCTATCGGCTTGGACAAACTTGCCGTCTTTGCGAGCGACCGCTCCGGTAAACGAGCCCTTTTCATGGCCAAAGAGCTCACTTTCGATCAATTCCTCCGGGATAGCGGCGCAGTTGACTTTGACGAAAGGGAACCGCGCCCGCTTGCTGTTTTTGTGGATGGCCCGCGCCACCAGTTCCTTGCCGGTGCCGTTTTCACCCAGAATCAGCACCCGGCTTTTGGTTGGCGCGGCCATCTGAATTTGCTCAAAGAGTTGTTGCATGATCGGGGAAGCGCCGACCATCTCGTCACGATAGGCTAATTGCTGGCGCAACGCTTCATTTTCGGCGGCTAAGCGCTTTAGCTTTAAGGCGTTGGCAACCGCCAGAAGAGTCCGTTCTTTAGTCAGCGGTTTTTCCAAAAAATCGCCGGCCCCGATTTGCAAGGCTTCCACGGCGGTCTGGATGGTGCCGTGCCCGGACATCATGATGACACATAAATTTTCATCCAGTTTACGCAGGCGGCGCAAGGTTTCCAAGCCGTCTAAACCGGGCATCCAGATGTCCAGCAGCGCGGCGTCGTAGTTGGCTGCGCCGGCTTTTTCCAGCGCAAACTCCCCGTTCTCGGCTTCGTCGGTTTGATAGCCTTCACTGGTTAAGATCATCTTCAGGGTGCGCCGGATATTGGCTTCGTCATCCGCAATTAAAATGCGCCCGCGGGCCATTAGCGTGGTCCTTCCTGCTCGAAAATGCTGTAGTCTACCGCCGGTGGACGCTGCTCTTTCGCTTCGACCTCCTCGGAAAAATCCAGCTCGCTCGGCGAATAAGAAGTATTGCGCGGCGTCGGGTTATAGCTGCGACTATAGGAGCGATTGCTTTCCGAAGCGTAGATATTGTAACCGTTGGCGTATTCCAGCAGCAAGCTTTCGCCAATCGGATAAAACTCATCGGCGGCTTCTTTTAAATCTACGGAAGTGTTGTAGGGAAAGCCATAAACCTCTACGCGCGGCCCTTTCGATTTAAGCAGATTGACCAGCGAAACAAAGTCGCCATCGCCGCTGACCAGCACAACAACATCCAGCTTATCGCATATTCCAATCATATCAATGGCCATGCCCATATCCCAGTCGCCTTTGGCCGAGCCATCGATGCGTGTCCGCAAATCTTTTGTCTTCACCTCGTAGCTTTTGTGCTGTAGCATGGCAACAAACGCGCTCTGATCGACTTCCGGAGTTTGGACGAGATAGACCGAGGCTTGAATTAAACGCCGACCGGCCATAGCAGTATCCATTAGTTTGGCATAGTCCAGGCGTCCGCTATATTGATTTTTGGCGGCATAGAACATATTTTGGGCGTCGACAAACAAACCTACACGGGCTTCTTTGCCTTTAGTGATATGTCCGCGAATCGCGTTTTGGGTATGATGATCCAGAAACTCATGCCGGTGCAGTTTGATTTCCTGGCCAATTTCATCGAGTCGGCGCAGAATCAACGCTTCCTGTTCCAAAATCTTACTCTCGATTTGCTTGAGATGCTCCTGAAAGTTCAGAAATTGTTGTGCCAGTGACTCAATATATGGCGACGGGCCTTCTTTTTTAGCTACCGGTTCAATTTTTGCCGTTTCTTTTTCTTTCTTTTGCTTTTCGTACTCCGTCTGCACCTTCTCGTATTCCGCTTTCAAGCGTAGCAGTTCTTGCGACATTTTCCGGTTTGCTTCACGAAGATTCCGCGGGTCTTCCTGGGCAGGGCGCTGTTCCTGCATCCGGGGCGGACGTGTTCCGGTGCGTGTTTCGCGTGTTTGCGTTCCGCCTGTGCGTGGCGTAGATTTTTGATAATAAGCCTGACTTGACCATTGGTTTTCATACTTATAGCGCGGCCCGCTCTGATGACCTCCTCCTTCGCGTCCACCTTCGCGTCCACCCTCCCAATTGCGTGACTCACCGGCAGGTTTTGCGCTGCTCCGCTCCCCTTGGCGCCCGGTTGCAGGCTTATTAATTAAGGAGTTAACGTCGCGGCGCGGATCAATGAGGACTGCCCACAGAAAAGCGCCGGTTCCTTTTTCGCCGCCGGATGCCTGCAAATGGCTATAGCGCTCTTTTACAGACTGGGCTGGCGTTGCATGGACCTCGCTGCTAAGTTTAAAGTTGCTTTTCTCCAGCCGTGCCAAAATCTGTAATGCATTGTTTGATGCCCCGGTTATAAAGTCTGCTGTTTCTTCAATCATATCTTCAGGGGAAGTATTGGAAAGCTCTTCATCCGTGTTGACATACGTCTGATAAATATCTCGGATCTCATCTTGATCAAAAGAGTCGCGAATCATCCAGCCGATCTCCTGATAAGAAAGTAAATCCGCGACTTTTTCCAGTAAAATTTTATCTACCATATTGTTATCCTCTTTTCTTGTTGTAAGTGGTTATGAATAATCTTTTTGCACCTTAAACGATCAGACCCTAAGGGTTTAATTGTTTGAAATCGTTGAGGTTAGTTTCGCTAAAATCATTTATGGGTTGACCAAAAATAAATTGGTTAAAAGTTGAGCGGCAAGCCCGGTCGATTCCGACCAAAAATTTGTAATTAATATGCGCTTCTTGGCGCAGCAGTTGGGTTTAAATAAGACTGTCCCGCAAAAAAAATGACGCTTAAAACGCAACCTTTTTCGGCATATCGACCACAAAACGTACTGCCAGGCGCGTTATCTTTTAGTTTTTAAGTGGAACCAGGTGTGCTCGATTCTTTGCATAATCGAGGCTCGGGTCGCGTTTCTTGACCGATGCGCTGGATAATGAAATAAGAAGAAAAATTTAAATGATATAGATCACAAGTGGCGGCTAAGTTTTTCCGACGCGTTCGAGGTAAGAGCCGGCAGCGGAATGCGGTAAAGTTCTTGTAATTGTGCTATAATATGGTTGCAAATAAATTTTTGCGCTGCGAAATTTGCGGTTGACCGCATTATAAAACATTTACGGTAACTCGGCGTGGCAATTTGCGAACTTTGCGATTTAAAAATTTTGCGCTATTATGAAAGCATCAGTGTGTCAGCAATGACAATCTTTTCGTAACTTGTTGATCCAATGTTGTCAGACTGTAAAAATAGATTCCGGACGGTATCTTTTGTCCTTGCTGATTTTGGCCGTTCCAATAGATCGTATGATGACCGGCGGCAAATCGTTCCTGTTCAAAGCGATAAACAAATTGGCCGCTCGAATTGAATATCGCAATCATAACGGGCGCGGGGGTCGGCAGATCAAAAGAGATTGCCGTCCGGTCTAAAAAAGGATTGGGGTAATTTTGATGCAGCACAAAGTCCGCTTGACTATCCGGTTCGTCTTCAATCCCAACGACCAGCGCCATCAAAGGAATACGCAGCGGCGATTCGTCCGGATCGTCGCTGTAAATACGCAGGGTGTCGCTAAAATTGGTTAACGGCGTTGTCGGCGTCGGCTGCAGCGTAATTTGTATCAGCGAGTTGCCCAGGGCCGGTATATCCGCCGTACCCGTCAAATAGCGCACCGAAAATTCCGGACGTCTGAAACGCAGGCTATCTACTCGCAGCGTCTTTTCGCCCAGATTAAAAATACGGAATGCCCAAATGCCTGGACGTCCCGTGCCGATATCACCAAAATCGTGGATACGTTCGTCGATATGAATGTCTGGATAGCGCGACACGCCTGTGCCGGCAAGCACAAATGTCAGGGTCGGATGGAGCGGATCATTGGTCGTAAGGGTCAGGGTATCGGCATAGTTTTTGTCGGCGGCGGGCAGAAAGTTCAGTGTTAGCTGAAAGGTTGCGCCGGCAGAGATCGTTTGCGGAAAGCTCGCCGGCTGCAGAATCGAAAATACCGGGTCTTTAAAGTTTTTGGCAATGCCCAGCGTCGCCGCTGCCGTGCCCAAATTGCTGACTTGAAAAACATGGCTTTGCCCGACGCCGACATCTACCGTACCAAAAATATGGCTTTGGCTGGTCGGATTCAGATTGGGCGCAATGGCCTCGCCTGCCAGACTGATTGTAAAATTGCCGCGATCCGTCTGCAGCGTCATATTGGCCAGATGACTGCCGGCAGCGGCGGGCCGATACGAAACGACCAGGATTTGTGTGCCGTTGATCGGCATCGACAGCGGGAAATTACGCGGACTGACGGTATAATTGGCGTCGGTAAATGTCACGTTTTGGATGACTAAAGGACTGACCGGGCAGGCGTTGGAAACAACCAGGTTCCAATCGCGGCTTTGTGCAACCTGCACCTGACCAAAGCTATGGCTGCTCTCGGACAAAACGACGATACATTGATAACCGGTCGCGCTCAGGCTGATGGCGCTTTGCGGTCGGTTATAGGCGTCGCTGGTCAAGCGAAGCGCCCCGCTTAGACTGCCGGATGACAAGGCTGTCAGGCGGATTTGCAAAACCACGCTGCCGCCGGGCGCAATCGCCGCCGGAGGAAATTCACCGGTAATCGTGCCATTAAAGACGCCGTCGCTGGTCTGAAAACTGAACCCCGTCAGATGAAGCGGGGCAGTGCCCGTATTCTGCACAGTTAGCTGCAAGTCAGCCGAGCGGCTTACTTCCACAAAGCCGAAATTCAGGCTTTGGGTCGAAAACCCGATTTGGGGCGCCAGACCCTCGCCGAGGACATTCACCGTCGTGAGGAGTTCATCCGGATCGTCGGATGTGATCGTGATCCGTCCGGTCACTTTTCCGGGCGCAGCGGGCGAAAACTCCACACGCACCGTTGTACAGTTCTGTGGCGGAATCGTGACCGGAAATGCTACCGGTGAGACGATTCCAAAATCAGCCAGATTTGAAGCAATTGCACTAATATTTAGATTGATGTTGCCAGTGTTGCAGATTTGAAAATCACAAAAGCCATCCTGCCCGACCAGCACCGGGCCAACATCACAGCCGCTTGTTATCTGAATATCGGCCTGCAATCCTGTGCCTTGCATGTTAACAACAACTGCGCTTTCGTCGCTATCGTTGCTGCTGATTGTGAGCGTTCCGCTTTCGGTCCCAATGCGTGAAGGCATGTAATCCAACACAATGTTCAGGGTTTGATTGGCCGCTACAGTTTGCGGAAAAGATGACGGCAGCAGCAGCTTAAACGCCGGATTGCTGATCTGCACGCCACTGATTTGCAGATCGCCCAGACCCTGATTCTGGACGCTAAAGGATTCGACCTTATGCGAGCCGACCGCGAGGCTGCCAAAATTAATTGTCGCTGTTGACAGTGAAATTTCCGGCGTCAACGCCACACCGACACCGCTAAAGCCAATGGTTAACGCAGGTGTGAGCGGATCATTGTTGTTGATCGTGAGCGTCCGGCTAAAATTGCCCGGTTGTGTAGGCGCAAAGCGGACCGTCACATTCAGGCTGCCGTTGATGCCGATGACTTGCGGAAAGGCCGGCGAAGTCACCGTAAACTCACCCGTTCCCGCACCGAAAACAACGGACTGAACTTGCAAGGCTACCTTACCAAGATTGCTCAGGCTGAAGGTACGTTCAGCGGTTTGATTAACACTGACATTGCCGAATGGATACGCGCTCGCCGGCGTGTCAATATCGGGCGCGCCGGTCAATATCAGGCTTCCGTCGGCTTTTTGATAATTGCCGATGAGCTGCCCGCTGCCATCTGTCGCAATAATACCGGAAATGGCAATCGGGTACGTCCCGGCAAAAATAGTCGGTCGCGGCGTTACATTGAGGCGGATAATATTGGCCGTATCTGCCGGCATGGTTCCGCCGCTCAGCGCTAAGGTGTAGACGCCGCCGCCCAGATTGGTAAAGGAAAAATTTGAAAACAGCGCCCCCGTATTAATGCGCTCGGCCGTCGGAATCGTCAGCGAGGCATCCGGCACCCGAATCTCCAGGATCAGTGAGCGCACGGATTTCAGCGTCTGCACAGTAATATCTACCGGAACGCTTTGTCCGCCGTCGGTCAAATTGACCTGGCCGGCCCGGACGATCAGGTCGGCCGGTGGCAGCAAACCTATACCATTCAAAGTGACCGTATGCGACGGCTGATTGGCGTCGTTATGGCGAATCGTCAAAATACCATCATAGGCTGTCGGATTCTGTGGCGAAAACCGGACAGTTACTGTCAAAGCCGAGCCAGCCGGTAAAATTGTCTGCGGAAATGTCGGCGAGCTGACCGAAAAAATCTCCGGCATGCTGGACTCAATCGCGCTGATAGTCAAGGCCGCATCGCCCATATTGCTGATGGTAAAGTCCCATATACCGGTATTATCTGTTTTTACCTGCCCAAAATCGTGTGAACGCGCCGATGTCAAAAAAATTGGCCGCGGCACATAACCCGTACCACTCACCGGAATTTCCAAAATTGCCTCATCGACATCGTCGCTGTTGACGCGAATTGCGCCGCTGCGCGCGCCCTCGACCGCCGGCTGAAAGCGCACGGTGATATTGAGCTGACCTCCGGCGGCAATTGTTGCCGGCAAGGTATGTGTGGACTGAATTTTAAAGTCGGGGGAAGTTGAGGCAATATTGGTAATCGTCAATGCGGCATTTCCCAGATTCTGCAGGGTCAGTTGCCCGTCACTAAATTGGCCCAGGTTGACTGTCCCGAAGCTGCGGGTGGCCGGCGACGGGTTGATTTCCGGAGCAACACCGGTGCCGGTCAGATCAACGGTTTTGGTGGCGCTGCCGGCATCATTGCTGGTAATGGTCAACAAACCCTGTTGCGCGCCGGATTGGGTGGGCGCAAACGTCAGCGACAAGTCAACAAAAGCGCCGGTGACTAAGTTGATGGGCAGGGTGACCGGGGTCAGACTAAAGACGCTGTTGGTGACTTGCAGATTCGTGATTTGCAGCGGGACATTGCCGATGCTGAAAATGCGTAACGTCTTGGTCAAGGGGCTGCCGACGCGCACATTGCCAAAGTTGACTGCTGCGCTGGTCAAGCTGATTTGTGGCGCCTCGTTGACGCCGTTTCCGGTTAGTTGAAGGATTATCGGGCTCTCGTCCGGATCGTTGGAGGTAATGGTGATTTGGGCGGTGGCCGTGCCCAACGCCGCCGGTTTAAAGTACACCGTAGGTTGAATCGAGCCGCCCGGCGCAACAGGCTGTGAAATATCAAGATTTGTCAAATAAAAAATAGTGGGATTACTGGAAACAACCGAACTGATTGTCAAATTGCCGCTGCCGGTGTTGCTGATCGTCAACAAGCGATCGCTGGTATTGCCCAAAATGATGGAGCCAAAGTCATACGTGCTTAAATCAACCTTTATATCCGGGATCGGCACAAACCCTTGCCCGGACAGATTGAGCTGCACTGTACCGTCCAGCGGGTCATTGCTGGCAATCGTCAACTTGCCGGAATAGTCCGACGGCGTTGTGGGTAAAAAGCGAACGGTCACCGTGACGCTGGCCTGGCCGGCGATATTACGCGGAAATGACGGCGCAACCGCTTGAAAAGCAGGGTTAGATGAAAGAACACTGGACACATTTAAAGGGTCGGCGCCGTTGTTCGAGATCTGAAAAGTCCAATCTTTTGTGCCGTTAACCTGGACCTGGCCAAAGTCATGGCCGGTTTCGGTAATCACCAGGTTAGGAAAACTATTTGGCGGCTGAATCAAAAGCTCGCCATCTTCGACTGTAATCGGCAGCGTTTCATTAGAGCAAGCCCGCAGCACCAGTCCGCTCTCAATCACATCCAGCGCAAAGCGGCCGTATATTGCCGTTTTCAAGCGCATGTTGAGTTGGATGATCGGGTCGGTTCCCGCCGGTAAGGCGCTGGGTGGAAAGTAGGTGAAAGCAATCCGGAAATGCCCGTCGCTTTGGTTAATCCCGGCCAGGTAAAACGGGTTTGCCGGCGCCAAACGTCCGACACGCACTGCCCAAATACTGTCAATAGCCGACTCCGGGAAGTCAATTTTGATGTCTACAGCGCAGATGGCCATGGTGTTTTCGACAATTAGGTTTGCGGTGACCGTTTGGCCGGGATCCCCGCTGACGTCGGTTAGAATAACATTGGTTTGCGCGGAGACAAAACCGCTTTCGCTTAGAATGAAAAATAAGCAGATTAATAGAAATTTGCGCATCGTGAAACTCCATACGGCAACGCTAAGGTGAATGCATGAGTGCAGATAAAACGAAGTCTGAAAGGTAACGCGGATTTGGCGGGACTAATCCAATCTTACAGCCACGAAACGGCATTTTTAACTGAGGTATTAATTCGTGTTTATTTGTGCCCATTCGCGGCTAATTTGTCACACTACTTTACACTAAATCGATTTGTTCTTGTAGTTATATTACCAACGCGGTCTTTTACCTCTACCGTAAACGTGTGGTTCCCCGGTGACAGCGCAAATTCTACATTGTAGAAAAGAAAAGCCGCTTCATCATTAAATTCGGCAAATACTTTCTGTCCGTCTAAATACATACAGATGTCATCTTGATGAATGCCGCTTTGCCCGTCGTACATGCGAGCGCTTAGACGTGGGTGCTGGCGTACCCGTGCCCCATCTCCCGGTGACATGGAGCCGATTGTTGGGGGACGATTATCGCGAAACACGGCGTACTCGCTAAATTTGCGCACATCGGCCATAAATGTATTTTCCTGGCGTGTCGCGCTTAGAAATGACCAGTGACCGTTTTTCTTGTAAAAAATGGCTAATTGATCTTGCCGTGAAATGGCCGGATTTACGGTCACGGTAAGTGTGGCCATTTTATCCAGCAGAACATACGTCGGCTCAACCCGATAGATCGGGCTGCAAAGCTCCAGCCCACCGGCGCTGTCCCGTGTGCGTTCTTCCAGGTTTAATACAAAATTTTCCCGCACACTGCCTTTTGGGAAAAAAAGCGAAAAATCCCGACCGTCAAAACCAACTGACTGTGCGGCGTCTGTTTCAATCAGGCTTAGCAAAAGCTTGCTGGTTTTTGAGATGTATTGATTATTGGCCGCCACCAGATAGGCCTCAAACTGAACCTCACCCGGTTTATTTTGACGAGGAATATAAGCTCCGACAAACTCGCCGGGAGACGGGATTTGCAGCGTAATATCCCGCCAGGCGCCGTTGGACTCGCGGGCGATAACAACGGGTTTGATCGTCAGATCCGGATTGCAATGCACCCGGACTTCTACAAAGCCACGCTTAATTTCTGTCTCTAACTCCAGGTTTATGCCGGCCAGAGAAGTCCTCGCCGGTTCAGGCTCAATAATTTCATAGCCCGGCGTATAGCGATGCCCATCGTGGTCGGTCATTTCAATCTTGACATAAAAAGGCGTATTGTCGGTATATGGCGAGTCAAAAACGACGCGCTTTTGCGGCACTTCCCAATCATAATTGGTTACAGGTTGCCACAGGGTTTGCCCGGCCCGGCGGGTGCTGAGTGCTAACGCAGAAAATTTGGCCGGTTGACCAAAATCTACATGCCAGCGCGCGCTGTTTTTATAGGTATCCAATCCGGCCAAAAGTGGCGCAGGGCCAACGTGAAACGGGACGAGTGCCGTTGTGGCATTACCGGCGGCATCTTTGGCAACAATACGCAGCTCATGCAGGCCGGGCGCATAGTCTTTGGTTTTAATGAAGCCGTTTTGATCACCCGGTGATTCATAAAAACTAAGTTGAGTGCCCGGTTGCTTAAACAGGCAGTGAAAGCCGACGCCTAATTCGGCGCTGATTTCCAGATCAAAATCAAGGTCACTTTGATAGGTAAAGTCGTAGCTGAACTCATCATAAGTTGCGCGATGCAACAGCTTGCCGTCACAATACATTTCCAGCGAGTACGGCGAGACGATATTGGTTGTCGGGTTGATTGTATCGTGCACTCGCACCATTACCCCAACGGTGCCTTCGAAAGTCTGCGGCTCCTTCAGCATGAAATCGCCGTCTCTGCCGCGTCCAAACGGGCGTATTCGCTTATCAGAAACATACGAGTTGGGGCCAATCGGGATGCATTTAACGGCGTAAAAAATTGGAGCGCGTGTATCCGGAACAACAAATCCGTGGGTTAATGGATTGAGCGGACGGTCTTCTCCGGCGCGCAATTCGAAATGAAGATGCGGTGGTCCCGCGCCTGTATCGCCTGTGTAGGCTGCGATTTCGCCTTTATGAACGGGGATGGCGTGGGCAGTCGGATAAAAATCGACCCGATACCGATTTTGCTTAATCTGCTCTTGACGAATCAAGGCCTCGATATGCGGCGGAAAACCTTTCAGATGGGCATAAGCCGCCACATTACCGTCATTGAGCATGATGTACAGGGCTTTGCCATACCCGGTGGCGGAGATATTGAGTCGGTATATGTAACCGTCATCTATTGCATGAACCGGCGTACCCATCGGTGCGCGCAAGTCCAGCCCGCCATGAAAGTGATTGCGGCGAAATTCGCAGAATGATGAGGAAATGCCCAGAAATTCCGGCAAGGGCCATTGATAATTTGCTGCTTGTGTCTGTTGAAAACCGCTGAAAAATAAAACCGTCCAAATCCAGAAAGATCGAACTCTCAAAAAAAACTCCCGCAAAGATTCAGAAAAGAAACTGGAAACAAGCGCTCCCAGACCACCATAGAATGGGGATTTGCCGCGCAATCTGCGCCCAAATTACTGTAAAATAATAGGCTAAATCGCTGGAATTGTCAACATTAAATTGTGCGGTGTGGCAAATTCTATAAATCTATGCGCTGAACCCGCGCACGCATTCCGTTTCATTGGGTGAGATATTTTTCAACTTCCGCAGCAGGCAGATTTGTAATTTCGGTTATAGACGTCGCGTCAAAACCGCGCGCTTGCAATTGCCGGATTGTCTGCCGCAACTTAAGTTCTGTGGCAGTCGCTTTTTGCTCGGCTTCCGTCGCTTTTTGTTCTGCTTCCGTCGCTTTTCGCTCGGCCTCCGTCGCTTTTTGCTGCAGCGCATGTACACTGTAAAGAAACATAGTGCGGTTGATCTGCATATCATATTCTTCCCGAGTTAAGCCTGCCGTATTAGCCATCTGAAAAGCTTGCTGAATGGACGGCTCCGCCGCCAGCGACTCCGGAATATATTCCAAACTACCGGCATTCTTCACGAAAAATATCCACTTGTCAATAATAGTCATCAATTCCGATTCAGTCTTCAGAAACTTTGGCAGTTCGATGAAGATCAATTCGATATCGCCGCTGTATTCGATCAACTCCTCTTTTTCCAACAGGCGAAAATAGCTGATCACTTTTTTAAATTCGGGAAACATCTCAAAATCGGTAATGGTCAGAGCAATCACCGGCTCCAGCTTGGGGTAGGGCAGCCCCGAATCCAGTTGCACGGCATAGGCTTTGGCCGCATTGTAAAGCACGCGCTTTTCAAAACCGTCCAGATTCAGTATCTGCATCTCGATAATTATCCGCTGCCCGTTGGACAAAACGGCTTTCACATCCACGTATGAATCCTTCATCCCTTTCAGCAGTGGAATTTGATACGGGTCCGAGATCATTAAATCGGTGATCGCACTGCCGTCGTCGAAGCGGATCATGGCATTGAGAAAGCTCAGCAGGATGTCTTTCGATTGCTCGGAGCCAAACACTTTCTTAAAAGCGAAATCGGTGCGAACGTCTAAAAAATGCATAATAGCCTCCTGTTTAGAGTGGGCGCATGATTACCTGACTGAAGATATGTAGATTTCCAAATAGCATCAATACATTTTTTGCCTTGTCCAAAAGGGTACAATTGCATAAAATGTGGCTGTCGAAACTGAAGTTTCTGTAAACAGTTGGGGTCAATCGCAGTAATTGCTCAAAAAGTGATGAGTGCAACCAAAGTAATGCGTTCATAATCCCTTGTCAAATCATTTGATACGCATGGCGGGCATAGAATTTTGTCTTGAATTTTTCCCTGAATTTGTTTATTGTTAAACCGTGTACTCTCAACAGTTGCTTGACAAGACATTTGGAGTTAATTATTTTTGTGGGTGCATGTTATAATTTTTAGTTCTGAATTTACAAGAAAGGAATCTGTTAACTTTTTGAAAACAAATAAAAAAACTGAAGAAAAAATCCAGTCGGCATCAATCCGAATCGCGCCGGCGCTGGATTGATCGACAAGAAGCGCGGCGGCAAAAATATGCGGGGCGCTGGAAACATTCGGATCGTCGCCGGGACGCTTTTATTGAAATGCGATATCGGTTTAAGGCGGTCAAACATTACCGGATATTGCGTCAGTCCGGTATAAGCGGGCAGGAAGCAGCGCGTCAAACCGGTCAGCTGTTCGGCGGATACTCCGTTGAAAGCATCCGTCGCTTTGAACGGCTGTATCGCCTGGGTGGCAAGCGGGCGTTGCTTCCATTACCAACAGCGGTCGTATCCGCCCAAAACGCCGTTGGAAGTTGTCGAAGTTATTTTGCTGTTTCGCCGGCGGTTTCATTGGGGCGGTAACCGCATTGCGGCGGAACTCAAGGCACGGCAGATTTATCCCATCTCGCCGCAAGGCGTCTACAATGTTCTGAGACGTTATCGCTGCCGCACCCGGACCTATCACCCGGTCGCCGTCCGCAAAGGTATTCTCTACCGTCGTTACGAAGCGCCTCGCAAAAACGATTTGTGGCATTTGGACTTTGCCGGGCCGTTTACCGATGCCGACGGACACAAGCTATATGCCCTGATCGTCATTGACGATTATTCCCGTTTCCTGCTCGACATCATTGTCTGCGACTCGCTGGAAACGCAACCCGTGTGCGATCATTTGCAACGGTTGTTCGACCAATACGGCAAACCCGCTCGCATCATGACCGATAACGGCCGAACTTTTACTTCCGTTTGGGAAGACGGCCGACATCGGTTTACCGACTTCCTTCATCAAAATGGAATTGAACACAAATCGATTCAACCCCTTTATCCGGAAGCCAATGGTAAAGCCGAAGCCGCCGTCAAAATTGTCAAAAAAGAAGTGATAGCGCCATTACCGGCGCGGTCAGCCCGTTCTCCATGTTCGGCAACGGTGGCATTGTGCCGACGATGGGCGAGTGGGCGCTGATGATTATGACGCTGATGTTCCTGAGCTTGGGCACGGTGGCGTTACGGCGTTATGCGCCCGCCAAAGTCAATGCGTAAAGCCAACCCTTGCGAAGGTTAAACTTGTTGCGGAAATCAATATTCTCAGGATTTTCGCAAACTTACAGACGGGAACCTTCGCAAGGTTAGCCAACGATTATTGCGAAATCTGCAATCCTAAATCTGCAATCTGAAATGCAAAAAACCGGAGGCGAGCAATCGCTTCCGGCTTTTTTGCTTTGACAGGCAATTTAAAGATATGTATATTCTTGGGATTCCGGTTGCCGATTAGGAACGTCGATTAAATAAATTTGGGTTTTCAGTGTCATTGTGGTGGGCATCGCCCAGCCCAGCCCACAGTTGTAGGTGGATTCCACGATGTTATTGAATATAACATGTTGATAAATATTGTATTGTGACTTATCTATAAAATCTACTTTCTTGGGAGGTTGTAATGTTTGGTTTGTTTTACAGAACGGTAATTTTGACATCGATACTTTCGTTGGCGTTTGCGGTATCAACATTTGCTGTATGTCCGAATGGTATTGTTGATCCGGGCGAGACCTGTGATGACAACAACGGTACAAATGGCGACGGCTGCGACGACGGCGCGGGGGGCAATTGCACCGTTAGCGCCTGCG
>CAYOLL010000101.1:20669-22439 GCA_964404765.1 uncultured Gemmatimonadota bacterium
ATGGCGACGGCTGCGACAATAACTGTACAGCCACTGCCTGTGGCAATGGGGTTGTGACTGGCGGGGAAGTCTGCGACGACGGCAACGGTACGAATGGCGACGGCTGCGACGACGGCGCGGGGGGCAATTGCACCGTTAGCGCCTGCGGCAACGGCGTCATCGCCGGCTTGGAGGCCTGCGACGACGGCAACGGTACGAATGGCGACGGCTGCGACAATAACTGTACAGCCACTGCCTGTGGCAATGGGGTTGTGACTGGCGGGGAAGTCTGCGACGACGGCAACGGTACGGATGGTGATGGTTGCGAATCCAATTGTACCATCACGAGCACGGACGAATCCTCAGTCACCTTGTCCGGCGGCAATCTGCTCCTCGATGATATCAATGGTGGGACGAGCAATGATACTTGGGCGATCAGTTACAACACGGGTACCGGGTATTATACCATCACGGCATTGACCGGCACCATTGACTGTCCGGCTTGCGTCTCCGGCGACGGTACCGGCAGTGTGCAAACTAACGGCGCGTTAGTGACTGGCGGCATCACTGTCAACGGCCTGGGCGGGGACGATGTGCTGACGGTGGACTTTAGCAGCGGCAATCCTATCCCCACCGGTGGGATTACCTATGACGGCGGAACCGGAACAACCGATGTTCTGAATTTGACTGGCGGAATGACCACTAGCGTTACGCATAACTTTTTAAACGCAAATGACGGCAGCGTCACTTTGGCCGGTGCCATGACCGGAACGATCAACTACACCGGCCTGGAACCGATCACGGATAACCTGAATGCTGTTGACCGCGCTTTTGATTATAGTGCGACCGCCGAAACTATCACACTTGCCAACGATACCGATGCCAATGACGGCCAAAGCCGGATTAGTTCGAACATTGGCGGCGAGCAAGTGGACTTTACCCATCCGACCGCCACGTTAACGATTAACGCCGGGAATACAGGCGACGATATCATCAATATTAACGGCTTTGACGGCAATGGCTTTACTGCGGCTTTGACAGTCGGTGGCGGAACAGGCGCAGATGCGATCACCCTGGCGGCGGCCTTGAATCTGGGTAGCGGCGGAACAACCGGCAATCTAATCCTGACCGCCGAGACAATCAACTTGAACAACGCCGGCATTGACCTGACCGGTGGTATAACCGATGGCGACGCCACATTTGTTGGCGCAGTAACCTTGGGTACGGCAGTGACAGTGTTGGCCAACAATATTGACTTTAACGGCACGGTAAACAACAACGGCAACTTGCTGACGGTGACCCATACAGGTATCGCTTCACAAGCTCAGGGCAATATTAGTGGCGCCGGCGGTTTGACCAAAAATGGAACAGGCACATTTAGCCTGAATGCGGTGAACGCATATACCGGCGCAACGACGATTAATGCCGGCAAGTTACTTGTGACTGGCTCAACGGTAGCCGCTAGTGCAATGAATGTCAACAATACCACTACCCTGGGTGGAGACGGCACAGTTAACGGCATCGTCACTGCCGTTTCCGGCGCGACGGTTGCCCCCGGCCTTAGCCCGGGAATTCTCAATACCGGCAACATAGCATTGGTCGGCGGCTCGACCCTGACCATAGAGGTAGACGGCGTCACACCAGGGAGCGGTCATGATCAGCTGAACGTGACTGGAACGGTCGATTTAGGCGGTGCAACCTTGAACATTGTCATGGGTTTTTTGCCAGTAGTGGGAAATTGTCAATAGGCATTTAAAAGTGTACCAAAAATCGGCACCAAAAGTGTACCAC
>CAYOLL010000102.1:0-22266 GCA_964404765.1 uncultured Gemmatimonadota bacterium
TCTGTTGCGGGCTTTGAATGAAACCGAGACCCTCTTTCCCGGCACAAATCTGAAACTAGTCTATGAAATGGTATCATTCCAGTTTCACGCGGATCAGGTGGTCTGAACATCGGCTGACGGCGGAGTCAAAGCGCTGGTCATTGAGCAGATATTTGGCGTCGGCCAGGAATTGCCGGGCCTTGTGTAAGTGAGTCATTGAAGCTTCCTTTCTGTAACTGATTCGGTGATAAGCAGATCAAAAGTTCACTTTTTAGGCAAGGGGAATTCGTTTTGCGGGATCCGGGTTATATTGGGTTGAATCGTAGCTTTGCGCCAGCGCATCCACGCTCAGGTTCAACAGCATCAGGCATAAGGCAATCAACAGTTTGCAATGGGTTTTCATGGGTCAAAGCCTCCGGTTTTGTGGGTTCAACGGTTCAACGGTTCACGGTTCAACGGTTTTGGGTTCACGGGTTACGAGACGACTTCAAAAACGACCTTGCCCTTTGGCCCGGACTTCATCGGCAATGAAGGTGCCGGAGGCGGCTGCCTGAAATTCCGCTCCGGTCAGGCCGATAATCTCCATGGGTCTGGCCAGGCCAAGCCGGGCGCGGCCCAACAGGCTCAGCTTGCTCCATAGGTCCATGGAGGCAAAGTCATCGGACAACACCGCCAGGTCCACATCACTTTCCGGCGTGGCCGTGCCCAGGGCGTATGAGCCAAATAGAATCAGTTTTTGGACGCGAATGCCCAATTGCGCTAATTGTTTTCGGTAGGCGATAAAAATTGAATCAAGGGTTTGATCCATTGGAAAAACTCCTGTGTTTTTTGTAAGACACTGGTGGAATCACGCTACACACCCATAGTCTCACCGGCTGAAGCAACGGACAGCCGAAAGCCCAGGGCACGCAGTACCAAATCCAGCGTGTCCAGGCGTGGATTGCCTTTTATGGACAGAGCCTTGTCCAGCCGTTGCCGGTTAACATTCATCCGGTTCGCCAGCGCGGTCATGCCGCCTTGCGCGTTCACTACGTCCCGCAGCGCCAATAAAAAAGCCGTCGGATCGCCGTCCTGATGATATTCGGCTAAAGCCGTTTCCAAATAGAGCCGGGCCTCTTCCGGGTCGGCCAGTTTTTGCAAGTTGTAA
The DNA here is from genome assembly GCA_964404765.1 of uncultured Gemmatimonadota bacterium. Lineage (GTDB taxonomy): Bacteria > 4572-55 > 4572-55 > 4572-55 > 4572-55 > CAYOLL01. The sequence goes on from CAYOLL010000102.1 coordinate 1,127, forward strand.
TCGGCAAATGAGCGGTAGTTACGCATGTTTAGACTCCTCATAATTCCGCCAGTAGATTTTGGCGTGTTCAATGTCTTTTGCTTGGGTGGATTTGTCGCCGCCGCAGAGCAGTAAAATAATGGTTTTACCGTCTTGCCCATAATAGACGCGATAGCCTGCGCCAAATGCAAAACGCAGTTCAAACACGCCGCTGCCAACCGGTTTAGCATCACCCGGGTTGCCCGACTCGAGCCGACGCAGGCGCAGTCGAATCCGTCTTTGGATAGATTTGTCCAGGCTTTCCAACCAGTCTATAAGCGGTTCATAACCTGAGCTGTCACAATAGATTTGAATCGTCATTTTTTACTCGTCATGTAAATTTTTAGTTGGCGCATGTCACATGCTACTCCGTTTCGGGCGACAAACCCGGCATGTTGTCATTCTGTAAGAATCTTCTTAAAATTTAGCGGTGTACTAAACATGATCAGGGCGTTAAGAAAGCTCAACAGAACATCTTTAGATTGCGTGGAACCAAAAGTTTTAGTGAATCCGAAATGGGTGTACGCATTAAGAAAGCGCATGGTCATATCTCCGGTCGGCATATTTTCGGTTCAAACGGCTTGATCCGGCTAACGGGCGGCATTTTTTTCCACTTCCAGTACCGTCAGTCCCGTAATATTGGCAATTGCCGCCATATCAAGGCCCATTGTCTGCAATTGACGTATCGTTTGCTGCACTTGAGCCCGGCGATTTTGTTCCGCCTTAGCCGCCTTTTGCTCGGCCGCAACAGCTTTTTGCATGGCCTCGGCTTTTTCTTGTTCGGCTACGACGGCCTTTTGCATGGCCTCGGCTTTTTCTTGTTCGGCTACGACGGCCTTTTGCATGGCCTCGGCTTTTTCTTGTTCGGCTGCCGCGGCCTTTTGCATGGCCTCGGCTTTTTCTTGTTCGGCGGCAACGGCCTTTTGCTCGGCTGCCGCCGCTTTTCGTTGTACGGCTTGAAAGTCATGGATATATGCCGTCTTTTTTTGCTGCACATCCAACTCTTCCGGCGATAGCCCGGCGGTGTTGGCGATTGCAAAAGCGTGTTGAATGGACGGCTCTTTTGCCAACGATTCCGGAATGTATGCCAGACTGCCGGCGTTTTTGAGGAAAAATATCCACTTGTCAATGATGCCGGTTAGCTCCTGCTCGGTCTTCAAAAACTTGGGCAGTTCGATAAAAATCAGCTCGATATCGCCGCTATACGTGATCAATGCCTCTTTTTCCAACAAGTGAAAATAGCTGACCACCTTTTTTAATTCGGCAAACATCGTAAAGTCCGTGATGGTCAGGGCGATAATCGGCTCCAGCGTCGAATATGACTGCCCGGCATCCAACTGCTCAACGTAAGCCTTGGCCGCATTGAAAAGCACCCGTTTTTCAAAACCGTCGATGTTTAGCACCTGCATTTCGATAATCACCCGCTGTCCGCTGGATAAAACCGCTTTTACATCCACATAGGTGTCCTTCATGCCGCGCAGCATCGGGATTTGATACGGGTCAACAATCGTCAAATCGACGATCGTGCTGCTATCATCAAAACGGATCATCGCGTTAAGAAAGCTCAGCAGAATGTCTTTGGATTGGTCGGAGCCGAATACTTTCTTAAAAGCAAAATCGGTGCGCATATCTAAAAAATGCATGGTCAAAACCTCCTGTTTTGCAGGCTTGAGCGGATCTAAACGTAAAGTTGATTGGTTTGAAATAATGCTAAACTTACATCCTGGCCAAGGCTTTGGCAATTGATATTTTGGTTGCAATTTGCGCGAGATTATCTAATTTTCAATTTTTTTTGAAATCTCAGAAACTTTTCAATGGTTTTAGCGGTTGATACCCTGTAAATTTAGGCGGCCAAAACCCTTTTCAAGGAGACAATTTATGATGGATAAATTTACCATGCTGTTCTTAAATGTGCAGGATGAACTGGACCTGTGCCGGCAAATTCTGCGCGACGAATTCCGCAGCGACATTACCCTGGTTAACCAAATCGGCGACCATGTGCTGCAACGTCCGGGCAAGATGCTGCGCCCTGCGGTCGTGATTGCCAGCGCCAAGGTTTGTGGTTGCGCCAACTCGCTGTCCATGGCCCGAGTCGCCGCGGTGCTGGAGATGATGCACAACGCTACGCTGGTGCACGATGACTCCATTGATCACGCCAAAACGCGGCGCGGCGTAGAAACCGTTCATCAAAAATGGGATCATCAGACAGCGGTGCTCATGGGCGACTATCTATATGCCAAAGCGCTAAATACGCTGCTTAAAGAGGACAATCTGGAGCTGATGAAAATTCTTGGCGAGGCAACTGTGCGGATGTGCGAAGCCGAAATTTTTCAACTGGAAATGAATTTTAATCCCAATATCACCGAAGCCCAGTACTTTAAAATTATCGACGGTAAGACCGCCGCTTTGGTAATGGCCGGTTGTCAGTTGGGCGCGGTTCTGGGCAATGCAAATCCGGCCTTGAAATACGCCTTTGGCCAGTTTGGGCAGCGCATCGGCCTGGCGTTTCAAATCATTGATGATCTTTTTGATTACACCGCCGAAGCGCAGGAAGTGGGCAAGCCGGTCGGTCATGATCTGCGCGAAGGTAAAATAACGCTGCCATTGATACATGCTTTTCAACAAGCTGCGCCGCATGAAACCGGGCCGATTAAAGAAATGATTCGCGCGCGCCAAATAACGGACGACCTATGGACTGCCGCCAAAAATATGGCCCAACGCTATGATGGCCTGACGTACGCGCACCGAAAAGCACATCAACTCATCTCTGAAGGTCTGGTTTTTGCAGAGGCATTCCCGCAGTCGCTCTTTAAATTAACCATGATGCATTTAGCCCAATATATTTTAAAGCGCGCTTATTAGTTTTTGGAGTAGCGAAGATTATTCTGCGGGTGTCGAATGTGTTAGCCGGGTCAAAAATGTTGATGGAGGGTCGGTTCACGATGGCTAAAAACAAATTTGGAATTCCAGAAAATGTACTGTCACAAATCAGATCGCGAGACAAGGACTGCGTGTATTGTCGGAAGACAATGCTTTATCCCTACGTTTGCAAAGAACACCGCGATTGTACAACGATTGAGCATTTGAATTTTGACGGCCCGTTTTACTGGAGTGATGGATTGCAAGCGGACGATATCGTACTTTGTTGTGGATCTTGTAATTCGAGCCGCGGCGTAAAGAAGTTAACTGACTGGTTTACAACGCAGTACTGTATCGAGAACAACATCAATGTGACCACAGTAGCTGCGCCTGTTAAGAGCTATTTAAAGAGACAGCGGCAGCAAAACTAATTTTAGCAGCAAGCAGCAATTGAGTTTTATATTCGCTGCGAAGGAAACAATGCACTTGATTGTCAGTTGTTGAAATTTGCTGAATTTGCCGCTTGACTTTTGCACCATGTTTTTTGATATTAGACCTTGTAGCTCACTGAGTTGCAAGGTCTAATTCTTTTGTGGAGGTTATGATACGATGAAACACGTTGCTCCGTTACGATATGATGTCATTTTCAAAAAAGCCTTCGGGCAACCGGAAGTCTTTACCGCTTTCGCCAATGACTTCTTGGGCATTCATCTTGAAATTGATAAGGTCACCCAGGAAAAAGCGTTTGATATTCCCATCGGCCCGGTCAAACCGCGTTTTGATCTTTATGCCGAAGACTTGAAAAATCGGGTGATTGTGGATATTCAGCAGCAACGCTACCCGGACCATTACGACCGATTTTTGTATTATCACTGCGCGGCTTTGCTGGAACAGGCCGCTCGTTCCAAAGCGTATAAACCCGATCTGACGGTTTATACGCTGGTGGTTCTGACATCGGGCGATTGGCATAAAACGGATATGGCCTTTATTGATTTCGATCCGAAGAATCGCAAGGGTGAACCGCTACATGAAATCCATCACAAATTGATTTACATTTGCCCGCGTTATCCAAATGACGACACGCCGCCGGAATTGCGGGAATGGATGGAAGCGATTGTCGATACCTTCGACGAAGAAGTTGACGAAACGAAATATCGCCCTGAGATTCAACACATCTTTGATCTGATTGAGAAAAGCCTGGTGACACCTGAAGAAAATGCGCGGATGAAAGAGCAGGAAGGGCAGAATCAAAAAGTCAAGGAGTTAGAGGAACAAGTTAGTAAAAGCAAGGAAGAAGAACGAAAAGAGATTGCACGTAATATGTTGAATGAAGGAGAAGACAGAGTCAAGATCGCAAAATTTACAGGTCTGACGTTTGACCAGATCAACGAGCTGTCGGCTGAAATGACGCGCTAACGAGCAGTGTGTCCTTGAAGGTATTGATATGCGGGAGCGAATCGGAGCGTATCGAGACGAGGGACAGAAGTCGGAGCGTCCCATAGTACCGTTAGCAGGCGGCAAACTCACAACCCCTGTCAACCCAACTTCGATGGATAGCAGACAAAGCGCCAACAGAAACAGATTTTACTTTTTACACCCTGAGTTATCTGATTGATGAAGATTTACTTTATACGGCCTATACTCAGGTTCGCAAAGATGGCGCGCCGGGAGTTGACCGGATGACGGCGACGGCGTATGCCCAAGGCGTTTTTAGCCGTTTGCATGACTTGTGTGAGCGACTGAAATCGAAGACGTATCGGGCGACGCCGGTTAAGCGGGTCTGGATACCCATGGACAGCGACGTTCTGATTATTGGCGCAGGCATCGCCGGGCTGACAACTGCGGCGCGGCTGCAAGCCTCCGGGCTTTCGACGATTGTGTTGGAAGCACACGGGCAGGTTGGCGGCTGCGCCGGTTTTTTTTGTCGCGGCGGTTTTTCCTTTGATGTCGGGGCAACCACTTTTGTCGATTTTGCGCCGGGTGGTGTTGGCGGTCAATTTTTAGCAGAGATTGGCCTGGCTGAGATTCCGGGCGAAGTTTTGTCCGGCTATCAAGCGTGGCTGCCGGATCGAACGGCGCGTTTATTCCGGGATTCAACAGCCTGGCGGCACGAACGATTGGCGGTCTTTGGTCAAACGCCGGCTCACCGACAATTTTGGAACTTATTAGATCAACTGGCCGATGTTTTTTGGACAGCGGCGCGGGACGGCATCAAGCTGCCATTCCGGTCAGTTGGCGATATTTGGCAGGCGGCGCGGCTGTTGCCGGCGCAGCACTGGCGACTGGGGCGGTATGGGACCTGGACGATGGCCGATGCCCTGCGCGCCTGCAATCTGGCGGACGACATTCCGCTCCGGGGATTTCTGGGCATGTTGATTCAGGACACGACGCATAGCACGATCGAGGGGTCGCCATTAATCAACAGCGCGTTGGGCATCACCATCCGTGGCGCCGGGTTGACACGGCCATCCGGCGGGGCGCGTGGTTTTTGGCGGCATTTGGTTACACATTATCGGGCTATAGGCGGTCGGCTAAAAACAGGCGCGGCTGTCGAGCGTGTCAGCCGCATTCAGGGCGGGTTTGCCGTCCATACCCGGCGCAGTGGATTTCAAACCAGGCAAGTCGTTTCGACCTTGCCGATTTGGAATACAGCCCGTTTGGGGCTGCCGGAAATTCAATCGGCCTTGCGTCCGTATCTGCAACGCGATGCGACGGCTTTGGGCGGCGCAATTGTCGTCTTTTTGGGAGTGCCGGAAGCTGAAGTAGACGGCCAAATATTCAGCCATCATCAATTGCTGCTGGATTACCATAAACCGCTGGCTAACGGCAATAATATGTTTGTATCCGTTTCCGCCCCCGGCGACACGGAAAGCGCCCCGCCCGATCACTGCGCTGTTATGTTATCCACCCATTGCGACCTGGCTGAATGGGAAAATCTTTCGGCCCCGGCTTATGCCGCCCAAAAGTCCGCTATTACCCGTCAGTTGATCGACAATGCCCGGCAGATTTACCCAAATCTGGGCGCTCGGAACCTGGTGCTGGAGACGGGCACACCGCGCACATTTTCCAGGTATACCCGACGTTATCGCGGGGCCGTGGGCGGAATGCGCTTGAGTTTACGAAACAGCAATCAGTTTGCCGTGCCGTATGATCTGGGTGTGCCGGGTTTCTGGCAGGCCGGCGACACAACCTGGCCGGGATTGGGCACTGTCGCCTGTGTGTTGGGCAGTCGCCATGTGGCCGAAGGTGTGCGGCAGCTTCACGAGCGGCTTCCAAATATATAAAAGCGGCCTTGTTCCATGAATCGATTTTTGCCGTCGGGCCAGCGGATTTTTTCTTTTCGTTTTAGCGGTTGCTCTATTATATTACCAACAATGGACGGTTAGACTGGAGGAAGCGCCAAACAATCTAACCGCCCATCAACTTATCAACTTACAAGTTCCGGGCGGAAGTTCCGGGTGAACTTTGGCCGCACAGCACTACAACCTTAATAATCTACAGCCTAAAAGCCTAATATGAGAATACTTGTTTTAAACTGCGGCAGTTCGTCGCTCAAATTTCAATTTTTTGATACCACGATCAAAAAAGCGCTGGCCAAAGGACTGGTCGAACGCATCGGCACCGCCACGGCTATGTTAAAATATAACCGAATAGACGCTGACCCGATCAAAATTACGGACGAAATTTTAGATCATACCGGGGCAATTCGGCGCGTACTGGATGTCTTGCAAGATAAAACCGTAGGTGTTGTCGCCAATCCGGCGGAAATCGAGGCCATCGGCCATCGGGTTGTGCATGGCGGTGAGGCCTTCTCCGGCTCGGTCTATCTGACAGCGGAGGTTATCGAGCAGATCGAAGCATGTGTGGCGCTGGCTCCGCTGCATAATCCGCCCAACCTGAAAGGCATCTATGCCTGCCAACGCCTGTTGCCAAAGGCGCCGCAAGTAGGCGTATTTGACACAGCCTTTCATCAGAGTATGCCCAAAAAAGCCTGGCTTTACGCCATCCCATACGAACTCTATAAGCGGCATGGCATCCGGCGCTATGGCTTTCACGGCACATCGCACAGCTATGTTGCGCAGCGCGCCGCAGAACTGTTGGGTCAGGACATAAAAAGCCTTAAGATGATTACCGCCCATTTGGGCAACGGCAGCAGTGTCGCTGCAGTACGGCACGGGCAATCCGTGGACACGTCCATGGGCATGACGCCGTTGGAAGGACTCGTTATGGGCACGCGCTGTGGCGATTTAGACCCGGCTATCGTTCCCCATGTGATGACCGTAGAGGAGCTGTCAATTTCCGAAATCAATGCCATGATGAACAAACACAGCGGTTTATTTGCGCTCAGCCGCGGGCTGTCCAACGACATGCGGGAATTGATTGACGAAGCCCGCAACGGTAATAACAATGCCCAGTTAGCTATTGACATCTTTACCTATCGTCTAAAAAAATACATTGGCGCGTACGCTGCGGCGATGGGCGGACTGGATGTGGTTGTCTTTACTGGCGGGATTGGCGAAAACGCTGCTCTTGTGCGTGAAAAAACCTGTGCCGAACTCGAATTTTTAGGCATCCAACTGGATTTAGCCAAAAACACCGCCACTCGCGCGGTCGAGGCCACGATTTCGACAAGCGAATCGCGCGTAAAAGTCATGGTTGTGCCAACCGCCGAAGAACTGGTGATTGCGCTGGATACCCACGCTGTTGTCAAACAGATGCGCACGGCGTAGCCTTTTTACCACGAAGATTCACGACGTTTTTATCACTGGAAAAGCTACAGTATTTAAGAAAATGTTTTGGGAGGATCAGACCGGCGATGTAGCACAGATTAGCAATCTGTGCTTTGTGAGGATAGGCACAGATTGCTAATCTGTGCTACATCGTCGCCAAAAACAATATCTTAAACACTGTATAAAATCGGGAGAAAAGCATGGGAAAAATATGGCACGTACTTGCCGTAGCTTTTTTGTTCGTCGGCGTCCTTACACCACCGGCAGCGGCGCAAATTAAAAAAGGTGTCAAAACCGGATTAAATATTAGCAAATTCGGAGGCGACTTCTATGGTTATACGACCGAATTAAAAGTTGGGTTTTGCATTGGCGGCTTTTTGCAATTTCCTTTAAGCGATGCCTTGAAAATCCAACCGGAGCTCTTATGGACGCAAAAAGGGGCCGAAATCGATCTGATACTATTGGAGACTTCTTCGCCCGAGATAACCACGCAGCCGCTCAGAGTCAATTTAGACTATCTTGAAATCCCCGTTTTAGTCAAATATACCCTTGGCAGCGAAAATCGCATGCGCCCAATATTTTACATCGGACCTGCTATGGGAATCAAACTAAACAGCTATGCCTCCATGAACGGTGAGGACTATAAGCTTGCGGATGACGGCTTTAAAGGCACTGATTTCGGATTGATTTTTGGCCTGGGCGGCTCACTAAAGCGGGGCTCCGACCACGAAATGACGCTTGAGGTTCGCTATAATCTCGGTCTGTCTTCCATCGATAATACCGAGGAAAATGCCGGCATTAAAAATCAAAATTTTAGCTTTATGATTGGTTACTCCTTTTGACGTTTGGGGCTGATTTATGAAAAACGAACGTATCGAGCATATTTTAGATGAGACCGGGGCGCGGTTGCGCGGCCATTTTCTATTGACCTCCGGCTTGCACAGTCACACCTATTTGCAATGCGCCCGCGTCATGCAATATCCCGATCATACCGAAGCATTAGCGCAGGCATTAGCGCAGGCATTTGCCGATATGTCGATTGATCTGGTTGTCGGGCCGGCGCTGGGTGGCGTCATCCTGGCCTATGAAGTTGCCCGGGCGCTGCGAGTTCGCAACCTTTTTGCCGAGCGCGAGCAGGGCAAAATGCAGTTGCGGCGCGGATTTACCGTTACGCCCGGCGAAAATATTCTGGTAACCGAGGATGTTGTCACCACCGGCGGATCGGTCAAAGAAGTCATCGCGCTGCTGGAAGATATGGGCGCCCACGTTGTTGGTGTTGGCTCAATAATTGACCGTAGCGGCGGGCAGGTTGCCTTTGGCCGGCCTTTTCGCGCCTTGTTAACCCTGCAAGTCGAGGCTTTTACGCCGGACAAATGTCCGCAGTGCGCTCAAAATATTCCGGTCGTCAAACCTGGCAGCAGATTAATTCAAAATTAATTTAAAATTGAGGCGGACCAAAAGCAGGTATCGCCTAATGCTACTACGGTCTATCACTTTCCCTGCAACGATGCCAGTTTAAACCCAATGCAATCGCGCTTAAATCAACTCAATTATCGCCTCGAACGCCTGGCCAACCGTCTAAAAAGGTTGGAAGAACTGGGTCAGCGTTGGGCAAACTATCGTCTGGCCGTTTTTGTTGGCGGGGCCGCGCTGGTTTTTGGGTCATTGTATTGGCGGTACAGCGGTTTGACACTTATTTTGCTGATCGGTGGGTTGGTTGCTTTTAGTCTGGTTGTGCGCTGTCATCGGCGGATCGAAGCAGCATTAGCCCAATTTGCCGCCTGGCATCAGATTTTGTTGGAAGATGCGGCCCGACTAAAGTTAGACTGGGAAAATATGCCGAATCCGGCGGCAACCTCCGGACCACAAAACCCGGGTGAAGCCGACCATCCCTTTGATAATGACCTGGATATTACCGGGCCGCGCTCGCTGCTGCGTCTCATCGACACCGCCGCTACACTTCAGGGCAGCAACCGTTTGCGCCAACGCCTGCGTCAAACTGTCCCCGTCTATTCAAATGTCGTCGCGTGCCAGGCGCTTGTGCGCGAAATGACGCCATTGGCGCGTTTTCGCAACCGGTTGCGTCTGGCCTTTAACCTGGTCTCCCGCCATCCTTTTGACGGCGCACAATTGGTTGCCTGGCTAAAGCAAGAAACAGCCGCGGATATGACCGCTTTTATCCATTTTATGGTCGTTTTTGGTTTGCTCAATTTGGGGTTAGCCATTGGGACAATGGCGGGCCTACCCGGTCGCTATGCCGGGCTGTCACTCCTTTTGTACAGTGTCATCTACTTCTGGCGGCTGCTGACTCAGGGTGATTTTTTGGCCGAAGCGCTGCAGCTTGGGGATAGTTTGCAAAAAGTGCAGGCGGCCTTACTGCATCTGGAGCGTCACCCGATTCCGCCGGCCGGCCCATTAGCCCGTCTGCTGGAGCCGCTACGGAATTCTCCGGATCGACCCTCGACGCAACTGCAGCAAATTCAGCGTATTACCGCCGCGATTGGTTTGCGGATGAATCCGGTCTTTCAAATCCTCTTAAATATTTTTACCCCATGGGATTTTTATTGGGTGCAGCAGTTACACCGGGCTCGCGCCGGCCTGGCGCAGGCTTTGCCCGCCTGGCTGGAGATTTTGTACGAGGTGGAAACTACGGCGGCATTAGCCAATCTGGCCGATCTTAATCCGAGCTACACATTTCCGGTTTTGCACAATAACGGCGTCCTGTTTAAAGCCGCTGCCATCAGCCATCCTTTGCTACCGGCCGAGCGTAAAATATGTAATGATTTCTCGTTTGAAAAACTCGGCCAAATCGTGCTCATCACCGGCTCAAATATGGCCGGGAAAAGCACTTTTTTGCGAACATTGGGCGTCAATCTGACGCTGGCCTATGCCGGCGGGCCGGTCAACGCGGCCTCGCTCGAACTGACCCTTTTTCGGCCGTTTGCCTGTATCCGGGTGACCGACTCCATTGCCGACGGTTTTTCCTATTTTTATGCTGAAGTGCGGCGTTTAAAAGCGTTGCTGGAAGCGCTGCATAAGCCGGATGCGCCGCCCCTTTTCTTCTTGATTGATGAGATATTTAAAGGCACCAACAATCGGGAGCGCTTAATTGGCAGTCGGTCGTATATTATGGCGCTGGCTCAGGCCGCCTGTGGTTTGGGCCTGGTAACAACCCACGACCTGGAGTTGATTCATCTGGCACAGACAGTTCCCATGCTGCGCAACTGCCATTTTCGGGAAGAAGTTGCCGCCGGGCGCATGATTTTTGACTATCAAATCCGGAGCGGGCCGTGTCCAACTACCAATGCGCTGAAAATCATGGCGCTGGAAGGCTTGCCGATTAATGGCCACATGGAGTAGCAAATTTTAATTTGCCTGTGTATCACGTAACCGAATGCCACGCAGTTACTTGCAAACTGAAGTTTGCTACTCCGCATTTTGAATGGAGTAGCAAATTTTAATTTGCCTGACAAAACAAAACCCCGGTAACTTTCCAGTCACCGGGGTTTTTTCTGTAATTGCACAATAACCTTGCGAAGGTTCCGGCCTGTAAGTTTGCGAAAGCCCTGAAAATATTGACTTCCGCCGCAAGTTTAACCTTCGCAAGGTTTGGTTTCAGCAGGGCTTCGTGCGCTTATGGCGCGGTAATTTGTTGCCAGGCCGCCTGATAATACTGAATGGCATCGCCGACATCCACCAGAAATTCGCAACGATTCAGGACTTTTTCCGACGGATAAATGGCATCGTCGTTTAGCAGGCTTTCGGAGCTCGTGTCGTGGGCTAAAATTTCGCGCACATCGTGCGAAGTAGAAGGCTGCAAGACGGTTTGAACAAATTTAACCGCGTTTTCACCCAACAGGACAAAGTTCATAAACTCATAGGCTTCGCGCACATTCGGCGCATTTTTAGGAATGCACATATTGTCGACAAAAATAATCGCGCCTTCTTTCGGCACAAAATATTTAACCCGAGTATAGGAGATTTCGTCCTGCTGACGGACGGCAACGGCATCACCGCTCCAGGTATGCGAAACCCATAAAGCGCCGTCAAAAAGCGCCTTATTCGGTGTGGCGGTATACTGGACGCCGAATTTTTTAAGGCCCAGCAACAAATCGCGCGCGGCGGCAATTTCGTCCGGGTTGGTCGTATTCGCCGAATAGTCCAGATATTTGAGCGCGGCGCCGATGGTTTCGCGCATATCCTGTAGCATGGAGATCTTGCCTTTTAATTCGGCCGGCGGTTCAAACAGCAATTTCCAACTGCGGTCAATGGTTTTGTAGTCCATTTTGTCCGAGCGTATAACCAGGCCGCTCGTGCCCCAGGTATAGGCAATCGAGTAACGATTACCGGGATCAAACAGCGGGCTGCGGAATTTTTGCTCTAATTTATAAAAACTGGTAACGTCGGGCAGATGCAGCGAATCCAACAAACCTTTGGCGACCAGAGTTTGCACCATGTAATCCGATGGAAAGATCAAATCGGTTTTGCCCAAACCGTCTTTTTCCAATTTTGTCAGCATCTCTTCATTGGAAAGATAGGTGGTCAGATTGACTTTGATGCCGGTTTCCTTCGTAAATTTCGTCAACGTCTCTTCGGGAATGTAGTTTTTCCAGACATAAATGTTGACGACTCGCTCCGCCTGAGTTTGTTGGGGCTCGGCTTTGCTCGCTTCCGGGCTTTTTTGCTCACCGGCCGGTGGTTGTTCTGTTTTCGGTTGGCAACCCGTATTCAGGCAGCATAAAATCAGGGTTAAAACACTGAAAGCATTCCGCAAATTTCGCATAAAAAAACCTCCATCACAAGGGTATGGGTAATGTTTAAAACCAGACAGCTTGAATTCTAATAGATAACGCGCCTAAATGTCAAGCACTTTAAAACTTGTGCCTGATTAAAGGTTTGGCTTTTTTGCTGTGCTGCCCTTTATCCGGAATAATTCATTCATAGCGCGGTAAACCGCGAAAAATTTTTAACCACAGAATTCACGGAACCTGAATTATTCACCACGAAATACACGAAAAGGTTGTCATTTCAAAAGTTATGCATCAAAAACGGGAGAAGTCAAATTTTAAGCTTGAATTTGATAAACCCTTACTTTTCGTGCCTTTCGCGCATTTCGTAATTAATTTATAAATTGTTCAGGGGAAAGACACGGAACAACTATTTTTAACTTTCCGTGCAATTCCGTGTTTTCCGTGGTTACTTTCAACATTCTTGCGGACAGCGCAAATGTTGGGCTGTCATTTTATAAACACAACAGGCAGGCGGCGCTTGCGTTTAGCTTTGTGAATAATTGAGATTGTCGAATCTGTTCTTTTTGGTGAATAGGGGTTGACTTATAGATTATTCTGCGCTATTTTTGCCCGGGTTTGCGACTGCGGGCTTGTCGGGTTAAGCCCGTTGAATGGCATAAAAGCGTCTGTCGGGTGCAGCACAACACCGGCATAAATTCCGGCGCTGCTAACATTTGACCTGGAATTGAAAATTGCCGAAAGGAAAACTTATGGTAGAAATTACGATCAAAATTCCGGAATACATCAAGGATGTCGTCACCGATGCCGGAGAAACGCTATACGTGGATGCCTTGCGGGAAGTGGCCATCCGCCGGGTCGGCGCCATGCAAAACCATCTGGAGGATATCCGACGAAAAATCGGTGCTTATGAAGTCCGCTACCGGCAATCCTTCGAACAATTTGCCGAAAATGTGCCAAACACAGTCGAAGGCCATGATGACTGGATCGAATGGTCGTATCTGGCCAAGTTGCTCAAGGAACTCGCGTCTCGGCTTGATACGCTAAAACTGGTGGCCGGTCAATGAGCGAACTCGCATTCCGGCAAACGATTCAGACGTTTCCCGCCCTTGTCGTTGCCGTCGAAACATTGGAATTAACCGCGGAAGAAGGTATCGCGCGGCTAAAGGCTAAACTGCGCTTGTTTGATGGCACATTCTTATGGGTCAGAGAAGTTTGCATTCGTGACAGACTTGAAGACTACAGCTATTATTGGCTGAGGCCGGACAATACACCGATCATCGGCTGGGACAATGCGCCCCATCATAAACAGCTTGCTTCTTTTCCACATCATAAGCACATCGGCAACACGGTAGAATCATCAAATGAGCGAAATTTAACAGATGTTCTAAGCGTTATCACAGAAATGTTACATTAACTGTACTGGTCAACGACCTGTCGAACACTGTCATTCAGAAGGAATCTTTTTGCAAGTTTGTACAAACGCCGTTAAAAGATTCCTTCTGAATGACGCCCGGTCAGCTGTGGAAGTGTTCAAGAGGTTGTTGACTAGCACAAAATGTTACATTAACACTGCAAACATGATAGGTTACACAAATATCCGCATCTCTAAAGTGAAGCGAGGAGACCATGCGAAGTTGCCGTATTTTATGTCTGCTATTCATCTTATTAATGACAACGAACGGTTGGGCCGAGCCGGACGCGGTGCCGGATCGGCTGCTGGTCCGGTTTGAAAATCAGGCGGCGCGGCGCAGTGTGGAAGCGCAATTGGCCGGCATCGGCCTGCGCCCCGAAAAGCAGCTTGTGCCGGATTTGGTTATTTGGGCCGTTCATCTGGAAGATGCGCAACGCGGCCTGGATCAAGCCTTAATCGAGCTGCGGGCCTTACCCGGCGTGCGTTATGCCCAAAAAGACCATCGCCTGGCACTGCGCGAAGCCCAGCGGCTGCCGGATGATCCGAACTTCAGCTTATTGTGGAATTTCCATAACAGCAATGACGCCGATATTGACGCGCCGGAAGCCTGGGCGCTGATTGCCCCGACTGCGCCCGTAGGCGGCACAAACGCCGCCGGTGAAGATATTGTCATCGCTGTGATTGATGACGGATTCCAGACTGATCATACGGATTTTGCCGCTAATTTATGGATCAATTCGCATGAGACAAAGGACGGCATCGACAATGACGGCAACGGCTATATCGACGACATCAACGGCTGGAATGTTTATGACACCAACGCCAGCATTCCAATTAACAGTCATGGCACCCATGTGGCCGGAATATTGGGCGCGGTCGGTAACAATGCCCGGCAATTGGCCGGCCTCAACTGGCGGGTCAAGGTCATGACCGTTGCCGGCGAGTCGGAAACCACCTCGATTGTTACCGCAGCCTATGCTTATGTCATTGCCGTCAAGCGGATGTATCTGGCGTCGCACGGTCAGAAAGGGGCCAATGTCGTTGCCACAAACAGCAGTTTTGGCGTGGATTTTGCCAAATGCGCAAACGGCGACTACCCAATCTGGAACGATCTATACAATGAAATGGGCTCGCTCGGCATTTTGAGCGCCGCCGCCACCATGAACAACGGCTCCAATGTTGATGTGTCCGGCGATGTGCCCACCAGTTGCGACAGTCCCTACATCATCAGCGTCACCGCCACCAACTCGTCCGATCAGCGCAGCTATGCCTATGGCGCGACAACCATCGACCTGGGTGCGCCCGGCGTCGGTGTGTATAGTTTGGTGCCGACCAACAGTTTTGGCAGCAAAACCGGCACTTCTATGGCTGCGCCGCATGTGGCCGGAGCCGTCGGTTTTTTGCACGCGGTAGCCAGTCCGGGTCTCATCAGCTACTATCATCAATTTCCGGATTCTGCCGCGTTGCAGATGAAAAAAATGATCTTAAGCAGTGTAGACAGCTTGCCGACGTTAAGCGGCGCAACAGCAACCGTATCCGGCGGCAGGCTCAATCTGTACAAAGCCGCTCTGCTGGCGCGCGATTACGGTCAGGGTTCCGGAATTCAGTTGACGGTGGACACCGATGTTGTCAAAGCCGGGCAAAGCATTCTGTTGCCGATTCGGGTTGTTTTTCCGCCCGATACGCTTATCAGCGCTTTTGAATTGCGGCTGAACGGCGAATATCAGGCCCAATTAGAATTTAAAGGCGTGGTCACCGCCAATAGTCTGACGGGCTTGGCCGGCTGGCAAGTCGTGACCAATGAGCGGCAGGATGAATTACTCATCGCGGGCATCGGCGCAAAGGATATAAAAGGGGAAGGCGTTCTATTCTGGCTCAATTTTCAGGCGCGTGAAGCAGCGCAAGGCTTTGTGCCGGTAGAAGTTCAAAGCGCGCTGTTCAATACCGGTGAGGTGCCGGTTCAGATCACTTCCGGCGGCTTGTGGGTATTGGCCCCCGGCTTATATGGCGATGTGGATTTGAACGAAGCGGTTCAGGCGTACGATGCCGCCCTTGTTTTAAAACATCTGGTCGGCCTGCTGACGCTCAATCCGCAGCAGGAAAGGCTGGCCAATGTCACCAGCGATACCACTTTATCAGCGTTGGATGCCTCCATCATTTTGCAATATGTGGTAGAGCTGATCGGCAATCTGCCCTATGACACCACCGACACGTTTAACGCCACCGGCCAAATCACCATGCCCAGGGTGGAGACCAACCCCGGCAAAACCGTTATCGTGCCGCTCACGCTCAGCCACGGCGCCAATATTTTTGCGTTCGAAGCGGAAATTGCCTACGATCCGGCGATGTTGGAATTTGTGGACATCGTTTGGCCGCCGGCCTGGGATGGTTTTACCAAATCCGTCAACAAAAAAGGCGGGGTTATTTCTGTCGCCGGGGCCAGTGCGTTGGCAGACGGCGCAGCCTCAATTTTTGCCGAGCTTCATTTTACGACCCAGCAAGACTTTAGTGACGGTGAAACCGCCGTGCGCCTGCTCAGGCTGCGCTGGAACGAAGACCCGGTGATGCTGAATAGCGCCGAAGCCGTCATCCATTCCAAACCGCTTGGCATTGAAGAGCCTGCGCCGGACAGCCTGCCGTTTGCCCTGCAACAAAGCTATCCCAATCCTTTTAACGACGCGACTGTTATTCGCTTCAGTTTGCCGGCGGCGCAGCATATCACGCTGAAAATTTATGACACCGCCGGTCGTCTGATTCACACCCTGATTGAGGCGGATTTGCCGGCCGGCCCGCATCAGGTTACTTTTAAGCCGACGCAGTCGAACCTGGCTTCCGGTATTTACTTTTATGAATTACGCGCCGGGTCAAACCTGACCGCGCGTAAGAAGATGGTGCTCTTGCGCAGTTAACGATCACAGCCCGGTAACGATATCCTGATAAAATGCAAAAAGGCGATTCATGCCGAATCGCCTTTGGTATTATTGTCATAAAGGGGTGGCTGCAGGAGCAACCATTAAGATTACTCCTGCGAGCCGTTTTAGTTTTAGTAACTGTTCATCCGGAGGATGAGGGCCACCAAAGCTAATGTTTTAACTTCATTTGATACTTCAGCCGGCAAAATCGTTTGCAGAATTGCGAGCAAAGCAACCAAAGAAGTCATGCGTAAATTTCGCATAAGTTTATCCTTCAGCTTATATAACTCAACCGTTATTCGTTGAGCGCGACCTTTACGAAATTCAAGGTAATATTAGCCCAGTTCGCTGTCAATATTTTTTCTTGCTCTTCTTTTTATTCATGCCCGATGTCACAGATTGAGGAAGTAATTTTGGGCTGGATTCAAGTTCCGATGTACTTCGGTGTTCAACTAAGCTGCGATGTTCTTGAAAATAGTTTGGGTTATCTCTAAGGCCATTCTGGCGATTTTTAATGATTGATTTCACTTCTTCCCGTTTCGTATAAAGACGGATATTTGCCCGATAGATGCTCTCTTTGTATGAGAGCAGTTCTTTTCTAAGTTCTTGCTTTTTCAAATGCAATGAGGGCGATTTGACGCGGAGATGAATCGTTGGGGGGACGCCGGTTGCTTTTGGATTTCGCGGCAATTTGACGTAAGCTTCCCCTTGGCGCAGTGCCCGAATTTTTTTGATGGATTCGTTCTCGAATTCCGGCAACGTTTTAAACTGCCGGCTGGTTATTTCTTTAAACGGAACGGGTTCCATATGCACTTGCGTTCCCACAGTTTGTGTGCTTGATCTAGTATTTGAATCGCTTTCACCGGTACCGGATGAGTAGCCTTCGGGAAGATGGAGTAAAACTGTTTCTGAGCGACTGTTCCATTTGTTGTATCCAGTAGTCGTCGAAAAAGATTGAGAATATGATTGATGCTGGCGTTCCGTTTCAATTATTTCCGTTTTTGTTGACTTTATTGTATCTTTGACCTCATACGTGTCCCAGGTGTCACGGAACAGCAAATCCGCTAAAGTTTTATCTCCGTCAGGTTCTTCTGTTTGAAAAACAACCCGAAATCGAGCATTGGTGATAATGGATTTGTAGAAATAATCATCCTTCATTAGCTGATACAATCCCTGATGGGCCAAAATGAAGTGGAGTCCATGACTTCGGCAAGTCTCTAATACCCGCGCTATTTTATCGGAAACGTATTTTTCAAACTCGTCCACATAAACAAAATAAGGATGGCCATTGCGATGCCGACGATATAACTCGTGGATTATCCATACTCCCAAAAAGTCCGCCCCGCTTTCAGGTAAATTATCATCGTGGCTTTCCAAATTGATCAATACAATCTTGTTTTCGTTAACGATTTTTTCAAAATCCAGTGATTTGGTATGATCGCCAAAGAGTTCGCGAATGCTGGAACTGGCCCGAGTAATGGCTTGAACGTATGATACGACATCTTCGGCTCGAGTTGAGAATTGATTGTTTTCGAGTTGATCATCAAGCCGTTCCCAATCGCTCTTTAAATCACCATCGGGAAGATTTTTAATAATGTTTTGCCTTATTTTGGATCCCCGGTGAAGTAAGTCATCCAACTCAAAAAAGGTCAATTGCGTTTGAACCAAGGTACGAAAGGTGGTGCGTAGCATGTTTTCAATTTTTTTATAATCCGGGTTGCCGGGGTAAAGCTTCCAAGCTTTCACGCAGGATTCAACCAACCACTCCACATGGGCTTCTCGCTTGTTCATGTCGTCAAGTTTGAAGGGATTTAGATTTAGAACAAACGGAATTTCAATATCGGAAGGTTCAAGCAAAACAATTCGGTCGGCCGGTATTGCTTTCTCACGGCAATACCAGAGAACACGATGATATAAATCGCCTTTTGGATCAATCAAGCAAAACCCTCTGCCGGCATCAAGGTCATCCTGAATCATGACTTCCATAAAGGTTGATTTTCCCGAACCGGCCGCGCCGACAATATGCGTGTGAACGCCATGAATTCGGGTCTTTGACTCAAGCCACAACTCCAAATAGTTCTTAACTTCGTCATCAAAGTAAGCGCCCAAGTGAAGCAACTCGTTTTGATGTGACGCAATATATTCCTGAATGCGTTTGTCTTTCTCAGCTATCAATTTTTGGCGTTCCGCTTCCAAGATTTGATTTCGACGGGTTTCAAAGAGTAAGTTAAGCTTTTCAACGAGGTCGTTTACAGAAACAAACCTTTCTCGTGATACTGACGCGTTCGATTTGTATATTTGTTGAGAAATTCTCTCTCTGATAAATGGAACGAGACGATTTCGTTGGTCTAAAGCGATACAACTCGATATAATTTCGCTGGCAATCCTGCGCAAAATCGGCTCAAACACACACAAAAGAAGTTCATTAACAACAAGCTGGTTTGTTGGAGAATATGAGTCTTGCCTTTTCAATTGGGGCTGCGTCGTATCTTCATTTAGCCATTCTTCACAAATCTCAAGAGCGGTTTTGGGTTTCCATCCAAGCCGCCACTCTAAAACCCGTTGGAAGTACTCAGGTTTGACTTCGTGATTTTCAATGAATTCAATAAGTTTCTCGTATTCGGACGGGTCTAAAAATTGACGGTGCTTTCCGATTACAGAAAGGCATTGACGCTGATTAAAGCCAAAATTTTTGATAGGTTCACTTGCTGCTGTAATAATTGGTTCTGGCAAAGACTTCTCGTCCGCTTTCTCTTTAGTAAAGAGCCATTTAATGCCAAAAACGATTCCGACAACAATGCCAACAAGTGCGATTATTCCGTATTCGATGGCCAATATGTGTACAAAGTCCTTGAAAGGGAGATCTACATACCATTCATAAAGAAGCCAAAAAATGTAAATACCAGAAAGGACAAGAATAAGGCAAATTAATGCCAGAAAAAGTCCAAAACATACCTCTAAACATGTCCATAAAAACGCATTAAAATTTGGATATGAGGTTAGTTTAGAAATTTTTGCTTTCATAGTATTAATGTTGAACAACTCTGGCCCTGTATCCCAGTCTGGCCCTGTACCCCAGTCTGGCCTTGTATCCCAGAAACTACCTCCGTAAGTGTAAAGCAACCAATAAATCAAGTAAACCAAAGCACCTAATGGGGCTATTAATGCTACAAATCCTGCTAAATATGCTATCATAGCGGCAGCAACAACAGCAAGCCAGAAGTGCATTTTTGTGCTCTCTTTTATACACAATCATTTTTACAAGACGTTGTAACTATCGGGTTTAAAAGTATCTTCATCAACCTATGCAGTTTACTTCGATTGTCAAGGCCAATATGACCGAGAATTTCTGTTTGATGTGGGACTTTGGAGCGCGGGTTGCGGCTGGTCGTTTTCTAAATGGCCGGGGACAGCCCTTCGCTGTAGTCCACATCCGGCTTTTCCATCTGGTCCCTTCGACAAGCTTAGGGCAGGCTCCAAAACTGCCGGACAAAAATTGGCTTGCAATGTATGCGCTCATTGCGTATCATTCAAGAACAAACTTTGTGCGTTCAACATCAACAGCGAGGATAGCAAAATGACCCAATCCCTTCAACTAAACTTGAACGGCGCGATAACGATTCCGGCTATTCTGCGAAAGCGTTATCGCTTACGCCGGGGCGATGCGTTAACCATCGTGGATTTAGGCGGCGGTTTTTTTATCACGCCCAAACGGTCGGTTTTGCCGGAATTAGTGGGGAAAGTCGAAATGCTGCGGGAAAAAGCCAATCTGCCTTTGGAAGAGCTAATCAGCGGCGTCGCGCAGGAACGCCTTTCCATATCGAAAGAAAAGTGATCCGGCAATGAACAAGTTGGTGAGCGTCTTTTTTGATGCAGATGTTCTGATTGCCGGCTCCGCCTCGACAACCGGCGCGTCATTTATTCTGTTGCAATTGTGCGAACTTGGACTACTGCATGGCCTCACATCTGAACAGGTTATCGCGGAATGCCAGCGCAATCTGACGAAAAAGCTGCCTTTGGCCGTGCCTGTTTTTGATAAAATTGTGCAGAATACCCTGACGGTCGTCCCCAATCCAACTGCTTCTGAAATCGCTCCGTATCAAACGATGGCCGACGCAAAAGATGTTCCGATTTTGGTCGCCGCCATTCTTCAACAAGCCCGCTATTTGACCACCTTCAACACCCGCCATTATTTTCCTGATCCAAAGATCAACACGATTGTCTGTCCACCCGGCGAACTTCTCCTCAAAATCCGTGATATGTTAGCGACTTTGGCTTGATCAACCCACATAAATCTCCGTCACCATACCAACCGTGGAGCGCGGGTTGTAACCGGTCGTCTTCTGCTCGCTGGAAATGGCCGGGAACAGCCCCTTCGACACGCTCAGGGGAGGCACTTCGATGTAGTCCACGTCCGGCTTGTCCATCTGCCCCAAAAACTGCCGGGCGTAGGCCGGTA
>CAYOLL010000103.1:0-21664 GCA_964404765.1 uncultured Gemmatimonadota bacterium
GGTGGTACACTTCTCATGCCGATTTTTGGTACATTTTTATTTGCCTATTGACAAAGAGAGATTGGCGCTTAAATTGAAGCAACACAGACGATTTGAATGTTTTAACGAAGTTTTTTTGATCTAAAAAAACCAGGCCACATCAAATTACACTTTGTGTCTTTCTGCCTTTATGGTACGAATACTTCAGGTTAAGCGCAATCTTACCGGATCAAAAATGCCATCATAAAAATAACGATGGCCGGCAACAATAACGGTAATGCCGCGGCCAACGCCAAATACCCCACGAATGCCAACGGCTTGTGCTGATAATGCCGCGTCAGCGCCAGTCGGGTTGGTAAAACAGCCGAGCAACCATAAGCCGTCACGAAAATAGCCACCCCCAAGTATGGGTACAAATAGCGCAGCGTCACACCAAAGACGAGTCCAAGCAGCGCAAGACCGCCAAGCCATTGCCATCTTAACAACGTAGCTTTGTTTTTGTAAAGAAAGGCGACGCTCAGGCCAACCGCCAGAATGACCAGTAAAAAGATTAAAATTCCCGGCAGAATCGGCACGCCCATTGCAAAACCGCTCCAGATAAGCACGGTCCAGCTAACCGCAAAAGCCGCGTGCCCGATCAGATAAACCCAAAAGCTCATCCGCCGTCCTTCCCGATAATGCCCGCGCAATTGCGTAAAAGCTGCGGTCGCCGTCACGCAAACAGAGCTGAGGCAAACAGCCAGTATTATTGGAAAGGGCATGGTGCGGCGGGAGGCTTCACCGACAACAAATGAAAGGCCGCCAATATAAAACATGGCAACCAGCCAGATCACTGTCGGCAAAATCATCATGATGTAAAAAGTTTTGTGATTATTGGTGTAATATTGTTGAAGCGCATAGTAGATCAATGCCGTCAGCCCGGCAGCGCTCATGACGGCCAGGCCGAAGATCATAAAGCTATCACTATATGTCTGAAAAGCGGACTTATTCAGGAACGGCGAGCTGTGATAGCCGGCGATTAACAAGAGGACAAAAAATAAAGTACTAAACGCAATGCGATAACGGGGATGCTCATAATAAAAGGCAGCCAGGACAAAGCTAACGGTCGCCGCCCCCAGCGAAAGCAACATTAGAAGAATATTGGCCGTTGTCTCGCTGGGGTTGCTCATGTAGCTATACCATAGCAGCAGTCCGCCCGATGCCCCGGCAATAGCCGTCACTGCCGCGGCAACTTTGCGCCCGGCTTGCAAATCGGATCGAACCTGCATTAGGCCGGCAATCAACAGAAAAACGAGATCAACAATCAATAAAAAGTATTTGACAACCATACGCTGGATCCAGTCCCAATGCAACTTAGCCAGCATATCATCAACCCGGATATTCTCGGTAAAATAGCGGTTCCAATAATCGGCGTCCGGCACAAGCCCGGCCAGGGTCCGATCTGCCCAGCGGATCAGACTGCGGGTTTGGTCGTAGATCAGAAGGCGATTGCCGACGGCGATAAAGACGGCGTTGTGCCCGGGCACAAAACCGGCCTGGGTAATTGGCCGATCATATTGATAGATGTCAATCAGGACGCCGGTTGAGTCCCATAATCGCGCCGTGTTATCGGCGGCAACGGTCAGGATAAACTGTCTGTCCGGCGAAAATGCCGCATCCGTCAAGCCCTTTTTATGACCCTGCAGCCGGGCTAATAACTGTCCGTCAATATTCCACAACCGTGCCGTTGCATCCTGCGCTAACGTCAAAAAACGCCGGCTATCGGTTGAAAATACAATCCGGCCAATATCGCCTGTATGACCTTTGAGATCGGTCAGATGCTCGCGGCCTTCATCGCCGATGAGCCAGGCCATGTTCAAATCGCGCAACAGGTTGTTGCGGCGGGTAATTGCCGGGTCAGCCTTTTCACTTTTAAGTGACCATAAAAATCCTAAGGAGCCATCGATTGTCACCAAATAGTTGCCGTCGGGAGCCAAAAAAGGGCTTTCGTCACTACGGCTGGAAACAAAATGATGCTGACCGGTCACCGGATTAACAATTTCCAGGCGCGCCTCTTGTGCGCCGCTGCCGGAATAACTGGCCAAAACAAGATCACACCCATCGGCAAAACGGGCCTGCAAAAACGGTTGTGTGGCGCTGCCTAATGAATCAATCGGGACACCATCCATTTTATAAAGATAGCCGCTTTGATCAAAGCGTGTCCGCAAGATATAACGATTTTTAGCTGAAAAATGGACTGTTCCCGTCTCTAAATCCGGCGCGAGCACGGTGTTGATGCGGACACCGGCCAAATCCCAACGCGTGATTTGGCCATGCGAATCGGCGATGAGAATGGCCTGGCCGTCTATGGTGAATGTCGTGGCCAATACGTAGGTGGAATCAAATGGCACAACGGCATGGAGATTATCATGGATATCCCACCCTTTGCGGGGAGGAGAATGCCACATTTCCAGACGATTGGCCAAGCCCATGCCGATATAATCATTGATGCTTGGATCAAAAGACGCTCTTTCGGAACGGACAGCTACGCTTTGGCCGGATTGACTCCAGCACACTTCACGAATCACCATGGTATCCGGGGCGTAAAAAATAACATTGGGATAATTCAGGCTGTCGCGCATGTTTTCCAGCCGCTGCTCCATCCAATTCAGGTTTTCGACTATTACGCCGGGTGGATCAGGCAGGCTCAGGGTGTAGGCGCGTTCGCTCAAATGAATGGCGTGTTGATACTTGCCTTCGTAAAATGCCGTGCGGGCGTCGGACACCATCGACAGGGTGGAAGAGGTGCGAACACGTTTAAGCGCGGTATTCCACTGCCAGAGCGCGATAAGCGCCGCCAATGCCGTGAGCAGCATCAGAACGCTGGAGGCCCGTTTCATCATCAGCTTGCGGCGTTCTTTTTGGGCGATACGCTCCCGGCTGGCTTTGATATGGGCAATGTGCAATTCTGCGGGGGCGGGTTGCTTGCGCTGGCTCTCGGCTTCTTCCAGCCAGGCTTCGGCTAAAGTGTAGGCGTTACCACGCAATAAGGTGTCTTCATTTTTACCGGCGGCTTCCCATTCGCGGGCTTTTTGCAACCAAAGCGTATGATTTTTTACATATTCGCGGTCTTCGTCGAGGGCACGGATTAAACGTCGGAACGCGGCTTCGAACTCTGTTTCGTCCGGGCGAAAATTTGTCCATTGCAAACTGGCTAATTGCTGCGGTAATTGGTTACTATCCACGGTGCGATAGGCGAGAGGGAGGAAGCGCTTGCCTAATTTGGCCGCAAATTCGACTTCACTGACGCAATATTTAGAACCAATTGAATCCGGCGAAATGATGAATAAAAAATTGTCTGCGGTTTCAATGCCGGTAAATATTTCTTTTTTAAAATCAGCGCCCTCGGCAATGCTTTCCAGGTCAAACCAGGTTGTCTTGCCGTAAATTTGCAGTTGATCGTTTAAGCGACGGGCAAAATCGGCATCCTTGCGAGAGTAGGAAATGAAGACATCCGTATGCAGTTGTTCGCTGCGGGCGGCGCTGGCTTCAATAAATTCGCGGTGCAGCTCCGTAGGCAGGTGGGAGTCGCGTTTTAAGCCTAATTTAAGCCAGGCCTGGGCGTTTTGCAGATTATAGCCGCGCAGCAGGATGCTGGCATTGCCGCCCTGTCGTTGCCATTTGAGCGCCTGCGTCAAAAATACTTTATGTCGATTAAAATAATCACTATCCGTATTTAATTGATTAAGAATATCATCAATATCACGGTCGTAATCCGATTTTTCCTGCTTGGAGCTATACGGTTCTGGCTCCTTATTGTCGGTAAAATCGATATATTGAAGCTGACGGATGTCCGCTGGAATTTTCGCGGCCTCGACCGGCTCAATCAGCAGAGGAATAATGCGCTTATTCAATTTTTTGACATGGGCTAATTCTTTAAGGCACCATTCGGATTCAACGGATTCCGGCGAGATAAGAAACATGAAATTGTCCGCTTGCTCGATACCTTCGTAAATCGCCTGCTCGAAAGGCTTGCCTTTTTGAATATCCAGATCGTGCACCCAGGTCGTAATGGCCTTTCGCGCCAGGGAGCGCCGGATACGATCCCGCAATTCTTTGTTCGCCGTCGCGTACGAGACAAATACATCCGTCAATAAATTGTTGGCATTCTTGATTGATTCACAAATATACTCACAATGGACATCGGATGGATAGCACGGCGGTTGCTCGTTATTACTCTCCAATGCCGCCAGCCATTCTTCGGCGGCTTCGCGCTCTTTGCCAACCAGCAAATATGTCGAAGTTCGATAATTATGTTCCCAATCAATAGCTTTGAGCAAGAGTTCCGTGTGAAGATGGATGACATCCTGGTTTGCCCGTAAGAGCTGCTCCAGATTGGCAAATGCCTGGTCAAAATTGTCCAGCGCCGGCCATTGATCGAGCGGTTTATTCGGATCGGCCTGCTCGCGGAAGGGCAGCCAATTGAGCTTGCGAATGATTGGATGCATGTGCGCGTTAATAACGTCATCGTCCGGTTTGATGTGCAAAATAGGGATGATGCGCTTGCCGCGCTTAATGGCCAGCTCGATTTCCTTGCGGCAATAGGCAGACTTGACGGAATGCGGGGCAATGATGAAGATAAAATTGTGGGCGTGATTGATTCCCTGATCAATTTGATCCTGAAAATCTACGGCCAGCGGGATATCATTCTGATCAAACCAGACTTCAAAGCCGCCGGCTTTTAGCCGATCATGTAAACGTCCGGCAAAAACTTTGCTGTCCGCCCGGCCATAAGAAATAAAAACATCGTCGAGATGGGGCATGGTGCTATCACTACCGCCTGTTGTGTCATAACTCTTTAGCCATACAGCCTGTAGCGCTAATTCTTTAAGCAACTAAGCAACCCTGAACATCAAAGCTATCGCTTTGAACTCCGAAGCAAGTTTAATTTTTCACATACGGCTGCGCCATAAATGTTACTGTAAACGTCGCACCGATCCCGACTTCGCTTTCAATGCTAATATCGCCTTCATAGAGTTGCGCTAATTTCCGGACATAATTCAAGCCCAGGCCGGTGCCATTCGTCGGTTTGGTCGAAAAGAAGGGTGTGAATAACCGTTCCAAATCCGCCGGCTTGATGCCGGTAGCATTATCGCGGACTTGAAATTCAAGGTTTGGTCCCTTTTCCCGCAGAGAAATGTGCAATTGTTTGGAGCGATTGTCCTGCACTTCACGATAGGCATCGCGGGCATTGCCAATGAGATGGGTAAAGATAGACTCAAAGTGACGGGGGCTGGCCTGTTGCGGCGGAATAGGTGCGATATCTAACTCCACGGCAATTTGCATGGCGTCCAAGTCAGGCTTAAATTGGGCCAGCGTTTTCTGCAAAACTTCCGCCGGATCAACGGATTCTTTGCCGCGCCGCGCCGTATTCAGCTTGGAATACTCAAAAATAAGTGTCGTGACATTCAGCGCCCGATTTGTCGCAGTCTCCACAATCCGCAGCGCCTGGTCCAACCGCTCCTCGTTTTCCTCGATTTGCTGAAAATCGCGCACTACATCATCCCATTCATGCTCTGTAATCAACCCTTCGACGCGGTGAAATGCCCGCCCTAACAAATCAGCATTATGCTCACATAAGGTTTTGCCATCCTGAATAACGGTTTGCACGACCATGGACGCGCCGGTCAGGGCATTGCGCATTTCGTGAGCAAAACCACCGGCCATCTGCTGTTCCAACGCATTTTTTTCCAATTTGAGAATCTTTTGATGCGCGCCTTCTAATTGGCGAGTGCGCTCTTTGACTTTTTCATCTAAATTGGCATAGAGATTGGACAGGCTTAAATGTGTTTTGAGCCGGGCCACCAGCTCGGTGCGCGAAAAAGGTTTGATCAAATAATCATTAGCGCCACAGCTCAATCCTTCAATAACATCTGCCGCTTGATTTTTAGCCGTCAGCATGATGACCGGCAGGTCATTAGCCACATATTTTTCACGGATTTTACGGCAGACTTCAAAACCGCTCATGCGTGGCATCATTACGTCAAGCAATACCAGATGGGGCAGATCGGCTTCTATTGCGACCAAACCGGACGGGCCGTCCTCAGCTTCAATCACTTGAATTTTTAGCACGGATAGCGTGTTATTCAGAACCTGACGATTCACTGGTTCGTCATCAACAACCAGAATTTTTAGACCGGAGCTGAAGCTGTGGGCGTCCGGATGAACGGGCATCTCTGCGGCAGCCTCCGAACTTGGCTGATTATCTGCCACGCGCTGCAAAAATGCACCGGCCTCATCGGCCATCATCTGCTCGCTGCGTTGAGCCGGCCTGGGCGCAATTTCGCCCGAAGCCGGCGGCAGGGTGAAGATAAATTTGGAGCCGACGTTTATTTCCGAGTCAACCCAAATTTTGCCGCCGTGCAATTCTACCAATTCTTTTGTAATGGCCAGACCAAGGCCGGTGCCGCCATAGAGCCGGGCCGTAGAACCATCGGCTTGCTCAAAAGATTCAAATATCCGGGCAAACTTATCTTTAGGAATGCCAATACCGGTATCGCTAATGCAAATTTGCAAATAACCACCGTCAGCGAGAGCGGACGACACGGTGACTGCGCCCGATTCGGTAAACTTGATGGCATTACCGACCAGATTGTGCAAAATCTGCTGCAAGCGGTTTTCATCGGCCAAAACGAGTGTGCCCGGCGCAATCTGATTAACAAGCTGCACCGCCTTACCGCCTAATAAATGACGAGAAAGTTCCAGAACTGCCGCTGTAATGTGATGCAAATCCTGCGGACGGGCTTCCACCACCGCTTTTTGGCTTTTAAGTTTGGCAAAATCCAGAATATTATCGACCAATTTGGTCAGCCGCCGACCACTGCCGACAATCATTTGCAGATTGTCACGGGTCGGCTTGGGCAATACGCCGGTGGCGCCATCCATAAGCGATTCTGCCAGACCGATTATGCCGTTTAAGGGTGTGCGCAGTTCGTGCGAAGTGTTGGCCAAAAATTCATCCTTCATCTTGTCAATCCGGCGCAGGCCGTCGACCAGAATCCGCTGCTGCTCCAGTTCTTTTTCATGGGCGAGGGTCTTAAAACGGACGTAGCCAAAAATAACGCCGGTCAGCATCAGGATATAAAGCGCATAGGCCCACCAAGTTTTCCAGGGTGGAGGATCGACTAAAATTTTAAGCGAAACACCGGTTTCGTTCCAGACCCCGTCGTTGTTGGCGCCTTTGACCCGGAATATATAGACCCCGCCGTTAAGATTTGGGTAACCGGCATAGCGGCGTGAGCCGGCTTCAATCCAGGTTTTATCAACGCCTTGCAGTTGATACTGGTAGCGGTTTTTTTCCGGGCGGGTAAAATCCAGCGCGGCAAACTCAACCGCAAAAAAGTTCTGGTTGTATGACAAATGAACCAGCGGTATCGTGGCCAGGCTATGCTCAAAATCAGCAGGGTGGCCCAGAATACTAAACGCGGTCAGGGCAATGGGTGGGGGATAGGGGTTGTCCTGAACGCGCGCCGGATCAAAATAGTTAAACCCGTCAATACCACCAAAAAACAACCACCCGTCACGGCTTTTGGCAAAAGCGCCATCATTAAAAATATTACTTTGCAAGCCGTCAAAAACATCATAATTACGAAAAGTATTTGTCTGCGGATTCAGCCGCGACAAGCCTTTGTTAGTGCTTAACCAAAGCTGACCTTCCGCATCCGTTAACATGCCGATAATATAATCATTGGGCAGGCCGTCTTTTTCAAAATAGCGGCGGAATGTTTTATGAACCGGATCAAAACAATTCAAACCCTGATTCGTGCCGATCCACAAATTGCCATTGTCGCTAAACAGCAGCGAGTTTACATAATCATGGCTAAGGCTGTTTGGATTTTGGGCAGAATGACGGTAACTCTCAAACCGGCCTGTTGACGGATCAAAACAATTGAGACCGCCGCCCCAGGTGCCAATCCACAAAACTCCATGCCCGTCCTTGACTATTGCTCGGACTTGATCGTGACTAAGACTGGACGTGTCACTCTCGTTATGACGAAAGTTGCGGAATTCACCGCTGCGCGGATCAAAACGATCCAAACCACTGTATGTGCCAATCCACAAATAGCCACTATCGGCAAAAAGCGCACGCACGCGATCATTACTGAGGCTGTTGGGATTCTTCTGATCGTTGAGATAGCGAACACAGCGCCCGGTCACCGGATCCAGTTGATTCAAACCACCGCCGCTGGTGCCGATCCAAAGCGCGCCGGCGCTATCCTCCATAATTGCCCGTACTTGATTGCTGCTCAGACTGGCCGGATCATCCGGGTTGCTCCTAAAATGACGAAATGACCGTTGGTAACCTTGCGAAAGGTTCATGGAACCATCCCACATATCCAAACCGCCATCGGTGCCGATCCAGCGCCGCCCGGTACGGTCTTCGTAAATCGCCCAGACTAAATTATGGCTCAAACCGTCCGGCAAATCGGAATCAAAACCGACATGCTGAAATTTAGGCGGCTTCAAATCTGTTTTGCTACGCCCGCCGCCGCGAGTGCCTATCCACAGCACGTTGCTCCGGTCTTGAAAAAATGTGCGTACATCATCATGGGTCAGCGCGCCTGGCGTTTTGGCTTTTTGATGATACTGACTAAATCGGTCCGCTTGCGGGTCGTAGATATTTAAGCCGCCACGCATCGTAGCGATCCAGATGCGTCCGGCGGCATCTTCAAAAATATCGTTAACGGCTTCATGACTGAGACTATTCGGATTATTATCCTGAGGGAGAAAGTGTTGAGAGGCCCCGGTTTGCGGGTTGAAACGATTCAAGCCGCTGCGTGTGCCGATCCAGAGGCTGCCGGCGGTGTCAAAAAGCAGTTTGCGAATACGATTGTCGGTCAGACTGTTAGAGTCGGCGGGGTTATGGTAGAAATGCCGTGCCTGTCCGGTACGCGGGTCCAGGTGATTCAAGCCATTACTTGTGCCAACCCACAACATACCGGCGCTGTCTTCTTCCATAGTCCAAACGGCATTTTGACTTAGGGAGGTGGAATCATCAGGGTTGTGCGCATATTTTACAAACTCGGCGCGATTGCCTTGGACAGGCAGACTCAGCTTGTTTAAACCGCCGCCATCCGTGCCAATCCAAAGCGTAGCGCCGGCCCGATCTATAAACAGACTTTGTGCCCGATTTGACCCAATACTGTGCGGGTCATTCACGCTATATGTATGGTGTTGAAATCTTCCGGTGTCCGGGTTATAGCAATCGAGACCACCACCCCAGGTGCCAAGCCAGATATTGCCGTCGCCATCAACAGCAATCGCACTGATATTGTTATTGGCCAATGACAGGCTGTCACCCGGTACGTTGCGATAAATTTGCAAATTATAGCCGTCATAACGATTCAGCCCGTCTTCAGTCCCAAACCACAAAAAGCCCTGGCGATCCTGTGCGACGGCGTACACGGTCGCGTGTGAAAGCCCTTCTTGCACTGACAGACGTTCAAAGGCTAACGGGTCTGCCAAAACAATTGCGGCATGAAACAAAATAATTAAAGATAGGGGAAGCAAATTAAATCGCATCAGTCTCAGGAAGTAAAGGGTTGTAAAATCATACAAATCGATTCGACGCTAATAATAATACCATCGCAAGTTATCCACAAAACATCCGCTTGTCAACCCACTTTTTTATGCAAGCGAACAAATCTGGGCTGCGTGCGAGAATGTTGAGGCAGACCTGACGGGTTTCCGAAACCCGTCAGGTCTTTTGCGGTTATCGCTATGAAGTGGCATAGTGGCTGGTCCGGGATTTCTAAAAAAGTAATATAATTTACATTATGTAAACTTAAAAATCAATTTGAATTGGCAGCGGTTTTTATTAGCACTTTTAAGCCTTTTGCCTTAACTTTCAACAGGCAGGGTCAAATAATGCAAAAAATGAATCACTTGATAATTCTGGTTATTATCGGCGTAGTCATGTTGCTGACGCCATTTTTGCATCTGGATGCAGAACAGCCCATTAATGATGCAACGATGATGCTCGGCTTTATTATTGTCGCCGCGTTTTTTAGCGGTCAATTGACAAATTCACTTAATTTGCCAAAAATTACCGGCTATATGATTATTGGCGTTCTGTGCGGTCCCTGGGTTCTCAAATTAGTAACCTATGAGCATTTGACCCAATTGAAGCTGATTGATAAATTAGCGCTGGCGCTAATTTCATTTACAGCCGGCGCCGAGTTAAAATTTGGCCATATTCGCAGCCAATTTCGCAGCATTAGTCTGATTATTATGATGCAGTGCGTCACAACTTTTGTGTTGCTGACGACCGTCGTCTATGTCAGTCGTGGACTAATCGCCGGTCTGGAAAACCAGCCCTTACCGGTTATCCTTAGCTTTTGCTGCATTATCGGCACCATTGGCATCGCCAAGTCACCCTGGGAAACCATAGCGATCATTATCGAAACACGCGCCCGGGGCAAGTTAACGGACACTGTTTTGGGCATTACCATCCTGAAAGATATTGTTGTTATTATCTTGTTTACACTGGTGCTGAATCTTGTTAAGCCAATTGTTGATCCAACCCTGCATTTTAGTCTGATCAGCCTGGGCTATTTATTTGGCGAAATGCTGCTATCCATTGGAGTCGGCGCTGTTTTTGGCTGGATTGTGATTATCTACTTGCGTTACATCCGTCATGAGACGCTTATATTTATCCTGAGTCTGGTTTTTTTTATTGTGGTTGTCTGCGATCAATTTCATTTAGAGCTTTTGTTGACCTGCATAGCCACGGGCTTTGTGGTGCAGGCATTTTCCCCGTTTGGTCATACTTTTTTAGAGTCGGTTGAACGTGGTTCACTGCCGGTTTATCTCGTCTTTTTTTCATTAGCCGGGGCTAAGGTTAATCTACCGACATTTTACCACCTGTGGCCATTGGCGCTCATCATTGTGCCATCCCGTATTCTGGCGGTTTTTTTAGGCACATACTGGGGCGCCACTCTGGCCGGCGATGAACCAAAAATCAAGCGTTACGCCTGGGCGGGCTTTATTGGTCAGGCCGGCGTTACCTTAGGCCTGGCTATTTTGGCAGAAAATCAGCTTCCAATTATTGGCGGCATAATTAAAGACATCGTCGTAGCCTGCATTGTCATTAATCTGATGATCGGGCCGATACTTTTTAAATGGGCGCTGCATAAATCGGGTGAGATCAATTCCGCGGCAGGTCTCCCCCATTCCCCGGCTGACAAGCAGGCTTAATTATCCGGAATGAATATCATTTTGCGCTTAGAAACAACAGGTTTCAAAAAAATCGTTTCCTAATTGAAAAACACAACATAAAGTATTTTAGTAGCCATAAAATACTACCTGTAGTAAATCATTATGTCTAAAGAAGCCCAACAAATTACGCGCTCTGCCGGGGCCATGACGGTTGCCACCGCCATTAGTCGTTTAACCGGTTTGCTGCGAGACATCCTAAAAGCGCACTACTTTGGAACCGGTTTGGTTGCGGACGCTTTTACAGTGGCGTTTCGATTACCCAATCTACTGCGCCGTCTGCTTGGCGAAGGGACGCTAAGTGCTGCTTTTATACCTGTTTATGCCGACTATCGCTTGCGGATGACTGAAGCGGAGTCCTGGCGATTTGTCAACGTAATATTTAATTTGTTGACAATCGTGGCCGCTGCTTTTACACTGATCGGGATGGCCTGGGCTGAGCCGTTAGTCCGCTTATTTGCGCCCGGTTTTGCCCTGCAACCGGAAAAGCTCACGCTGACCGTCAATCTGACCGTGTGGTTATTTCCATACCTGATTTTTGTTGTGTGGGCGGCTTTGGCCATGGCTGTCCTTAATTCACACAAGCGCTTTTTTTTGCCGGCGTTGGCTCCGATTTTTCTAAATCTGGCCTCTATATTCGCCATGATGCTGGGTCCTTGGCTGGGCCCGGAGCAGTCGAGTCAGATTTATGCGTTGGCCTGGGGCACTTTGATTGGTGGTCTCGGCCAATTCGTCATGCAGTTGCCCGCCCTCAAACGAATCGGGTTCAAATATGAACTGCTATTGCCCTGGAAACATGAAGGTGTGCGACAAGTTCTAAAGCTAATGGGGCCAGGACTGTTTGCGCTTGGTGTGGCGGAGCTTAATATTTTTGTAGATACATTTATGGCGTCAATGCTGGAAGAAGGCAGTGTGGCCGCGCTGGAATATGCCAGTCGCCTGATGCAATTGCCTTTAGGAATCTTTGCCGTCTCGATCAGCACTGCTGTTCTGCCCGGTTTATCCGAGCGCGTGAGTCAGAAGGATTTGCCGGGTCTTAAGCATATCTTGAATCATACTTTACGGCTTATCTTTTTCATCATGCTACCGGCCAGTTTGGGTTTAGTCGCGCTTCAAGAACCGATTATCGCGTTAGTGTACCAGCGCGGTGTATTCGATCAAAACTCCGCGGCATTAACCGGCGCTGCCCTTGTTTATTACAGCCTCGGCTTAGTTGCTTATGGCGGTGTAAAAGTCGCGGCCCAGGCATTCTTTGCCCAAAAAGACACCGCCACACCGGTCAAAGTCGGCGTAGTGGCGATGTTGACCAACATTGTGTTGAATTTTTTGCTGATCAAACCGCTTAAAATAGGTGGATTAGCGCTGGCAACTTCCATATCTTCCTTTGTTAATATGGCGTTGCTGCTCCTGATTTTAAGACGACAAATCGGTATACTCGGCGGGCGCGCCTTATTTACTTCGTTCTGCAAGTCTTTGGCGCTTAGTTTGATCATGGCTTTTATGGCCTGGCTTTTTTATAAGCAATTCGCCACAATCTGGGGTTTTGATACCCAAGTTCAGCGAATAACCGTCACGATTGGCGCTATTGGGGTAGGCGTCGCTGTTTACGCCGGATTGGCCAAGCTATTTAATTTGGATGAACTGCAAGATTTAACGTCCGCATTCCGCCGTAAACGATAAAAAATCCAATCACTATTTGATCAGGAGCATGCACATGAAAAAAATTTTGGTTGTTGATGACGAAAGGGATATTCAACTGTTGTTTCAGCAAAAATTCCGCAAGGAGATCAAAAGCGGTGAATTGGCCTTCGATTTTGTTTTTTCCGGTGAAGCCGCGGTGGAATATTTAAGCCAGGGCGGTCTGGACATTATTTTAATTTTATCGGATGTGAACATGCCCGGCATGAGCGGACTGATGCTGCTTCAGCATATTAAAGCGCACCGCCCCACTTTAAAGGTAATGATGATTACGGCTTACGGCGATGAACAAAATTACAAGCAGGCGATGTCCTACGGCGCTGACGATTTTTTGACCAAGCCGCTTGACTTTAGCGATCTGCGGGATAAAATTAAAGATTTGGCCTGAATTGTTGGCCGACCTGTTACTTGTATTACCAGGCGAGCTGATAACCGCCTGCACTCGGGCTTCATTCTGAAAGAATCTTTTTACGGCGATAGCTCAGTGCTGATTTGAAAAAAAGATTCTTGAGGAATGCCATCTGAAGCGGTTGAAATAGCTCCCGACAAACTTCTGCCCGGCTGCATTAGCATTTTTTGGATAATGACGCTGATTCTTTGCTTGATTTTGTTTAGAGAATTTGTTTAATTGATGTCGTTACCTTTTTTCTGATTCACAAGATAACTAAACAAAACAGGTCAGGAATATTCTAACCTGAAAAGTTCGTAACTATTCAGCCAAACCGGCACAAAAACACAACGGGTACCGAAAAATATTATTGTTTCTTACTTTATTAACTGTTGCGCCGCAATTTCTCTCTTCGTGGTGGTTTGGGTCTTAGTGACTGAATAAATACAAAAATTCAAGACCCGCCATCAATAATTCAGAACGCATCAAATCAGGAGTCTCTATGACCCACGAAAACTATATGCGCGAAGCCATTCAGCTATCAATTCAAATGATGGAGGCGAATCATGGCGGCCCCTTTGGCGCAGTGATCATCAAAGAGGGGCAGATTATTGGCCGCGGTTTTAATCAAGTCACAACTTCCAATGATCCAACCGCTCATGCCGAAGTGACGGCTATCCGTGACGCCTGTCGGAACTTAAATAATTTTAGCCTTAACGGTTGTGATTTATACACCAGTTGCGAGCCCTGTCCGATGTGTCTGGCAGCTATTTATTGGGCGCGAATTGATCGCATTTATTATGCCAATACGCATTTAGACGCTGCCGCTATTGACTTTGACGATGCTTTCCTGTATACGGAAATTGCAAAGCCGATATATCAGCGGACAATTCCTATGGTACAATTACTACGGGATGAGGCCCTGACGGCTTTCCATAAATGGCGCGAAAAACACGATAAAATTCCATATTAAGCAAAAACCACGCATCCTAAAAATTTGAAGGAGTTCGCAATGTCCAGAGTCATCACCATTGAGCGGCATATTATTGATAAGCAAAAACTGTTCGCGCCGGGCGCAAAAGGGCGCTTTACCGCGTTGATGCATAATATCGGTTTTGCCGCCAAAGTTGTCTCGCGTGAGATCAACCGGGCCGGTCTTGTCGATATTTTGGGCGTGACCGGTGACATCAACGTGCAGGGCGAAACCGTGCAAAAATTGGATGAATTTGCCCAGAATGTCTTTTTTCGGGCGCTCGATCATGCCGGGCATTTGTGCGTCATGGCGTCAGAAGAAGAAGAAGATATTATTCCGATTCCCGATCAGTTTGAAGTCGGGCCGTATGTTTTTTTGTATGACCCGCTGGATGGATCGTCCAATATTGATGCCAATGTAGGCATCGGCACTATTTTTTCGATTCATCGCCGGATAACCGAAAAGGGCCGGGGCACACTGGAAGATTGTTTGCAAGTCGGTACAAAGCAAGTGGCGGCCGGCTATATCATCTACGGTCCCAGCACAATGCTGGTCTATACCGCAGGTCATGGCGTTTATGGCTTTACACTCGATCCATCCATTGGCGAGTTTGTACTATCCCATGACGATATAAAGATTCCGGCAAAAGGAAAAATTTATAGCGTCAACGAGGGCAACACTCATAGTTGGGATGAAAATTTGCGAAGGTATGTTGAATGGCTCAAAACACCGGATGCCGCCACAAGCCGGCCATATTCCCATCGTTACATCGGCTCCATGGTGGGCGACGTGCATCGAACTTTGCTATATGGCGGCATTTTCTTTTATCCGGCAGATAAGAAGAACGTCAACGGCAAACTGCGCCTGCTGTATGAAGCCGCGCCTTTATCTTTCATCTGCGAACAAGCCGGCGGGGCAGCCAGCACCGGTCGTCAGCGCATTTTGGATGTCATGCCGGAAAAGCTGCACCAACGAGTGCCCATGTTTATCGGTAGTAAAGAAGATGTGGCTATTGCTGAAGAATTTGTGCAAGGCAAGCGTTAAAGTCAGCACGACTGAAACGCCTGCGGCATGAATTAAAAACTGGCATGGAAAATGCTCATTATTTCATGACCGGAGCAAAGCTCATTAATCGGTTTCCTGGATTATTCGTATGTTTCGCCACCAAGACACTAAGACACGAAACTGAAGCAAGATAGGCGATTGAAATATTTTGACGACATTTTTTTGATCTCAAGCAGCCGACCTGTACCAAATCTAACTTTGTGACTTCGTGACTTTGTGGCATGAATTATTCAGGGTTTATGATATTTGAACCCTGAGCACTTTTTAAGTTACCCCCTGTTAAAATAAAATTCTTAGCATGTGAATTTGAACTATGGTCTCAAATCAACCGTTTCATACAAAAAAATTCCAGCGCCAAAACTGGCGCGGCTGGTTAAGTGCGCTGACATTTTACGGCGTTATTTTTCTGACCCCGACTCACGAACTGGCTGTTAGTGAGATGGAATTGCTCAAGCCAGCGCCGTCAGTCTTTAAGTCAACTGAAGTCCGACAGAGCGAATCGCTGGAATACGCGCTGACCCTGGAAGAAATGTTAGACTATGATAAAGCCCTTCACGAGCTGGATCAAATCATTTCCGATGGGCCGACTGCCGCGCTTGCGCCATCCATTCATTATCATCGTGGTCGTTTGCATGAAGTGATTGGTGACGATGAGCAGGCTGTTACGGATTATACGACCGTTTTAAGACTTTCTCCGGCTCTGGCGATTCTTAAGGATACACTTTATCGTTTGGGCGAGCTGCACTACCTGCTTGGGAATTACGATCTGTCCCAGCGCTATTTAACGGAAGCCACAACCTATTTTCCACAAGATGGACGGCATTACAAGGCAATTTTTGAATTGGCACAAAGCGCATTGCGAGCAAAAGACTGGGGTCGGGCCGTGGCAATGTTCGACTCTTTTGCGGTTATGTCAAATGAGATTGCGGACTTTGGTTATTATTATCAAGGGCGGGCTTATCAAGGCGGCGGCAACTATCAAATGGCGCTAAGTTTATACCAAAAATTGCTGTTCCAATTTCCGGACAGTCCGATGCAAAACGAAACTAAACTAAGCCAGGCGCAATGTTATTTAAACATGGGCAACTATACCCAGGCGCTGGAACAATTTAAGCAACTTAAAAAGTCCGGCGCAATCCAGGAAGTTCGGGCGGATTTTAACATCGCAGTTTGTATGGCCCGGCAAGGTAATCGTGATGAAGCCGTCAAAATGCTGCGGACTATTGTTCGCAGCGACCCGGCCGGCAGTTATGCCGACGATGCCCTAAATGAAATCAAGCGCATTAACCGTGATCAAATGGAGAACATTGACTATTACTACGCGGGTTTGGTTCGCCATCATAAACGTGATTTTGACAAGGCAGCCGTCAATTTTAAACACTTTATTGAAAAGAGCCCGAATCATGAGTTGGTTGACAATGCCCGGATGATGTTGGCGCGAACTTATTATCGCGATAATGATTATAAAAAAGCAATTATCGAATTCAGCAAATTTATTTCGTCGGTCAAAACTTCGCATGGTGATTATGTGGACGCTGTCTTTTTATTGGGCAGCAGCTATGCGCGCAAGGGCGACTATAAAAGCGGGATTGAGCAATTTGATAAAGTGGTGACCAATTTTCCAGATCATGATCTGGCCGATGACGCCTTGCAGGAACTGGCCCGCGCTCAGGAAAGCTTGAAGGAATTTAGCAGCGCTCGTCGCAATTACGAACGTCTGGCAAAGGATTATAGCCGTCGCCAAACCAGTCAAAAGACGCAGTTAGAAGTCGGTCTTAATCTGTTCATGGAAGGTGATTATACGACGGCGGCTACGCGGTTTGAAACCCTGGTAAAGTCTCGCCCGGAGCCGGAACTGGAAGAAAGCGCCACATACTGGCTGGCGCAGTGTTATTTTGAGCGTAACGACCCGGACACCGGTCAGTATGTCATTGGCTTACTAAAAGAGTATTATCCCTATTCTTATTATCTGGCCTTTGACCGTGGCTGGTTTAACCATGCCCGGCGTGATATTGGTCGGCATGAACGCTCGCGGACGCGAAAAATTCAAGCGGATGACCTCAAGCAGCTCCGTGAATGGTTGATTCAGCGTGCGCCGGGTCAAAATGCCAATGCTCATATTGACAACATGGAAAAAAACCCAAACTTTCGCAAGGGCACTATTTTTCTAACGCTTGGGATGCGCACCGAGGCTTTGCAGGAGCTAAAGAAAGCTGAAGACGCCTTTGTCAATCAGCCACTGGCTTTGTGGCGTTTGCTTGGGTTCTATTTAGAAAACGCATACTTTCAGCGGTCTATTTACTGTGCCAGAAAAATTGCCGATTCAGTTTCCAAAGACCCGCGTCAATTGCCTAAATTTTTAAATCGCTTTATTTACCCGGTGCATTATCCGGAATTGATCATGGCTGCCGCCGAGCAGCGCAGCATGGACCCTTTGCTGCTTTGCGCCCTGATTCGCCAGGAAAGTATGTTCGAGTCTGAAGCGGCTTCATCGGCCAATGCACACGGCCTGATGCAAGTCATTCCCGCAACAGGTCGTTATATTGCCAAGAGTTTAGGTCTGGAAGACTTTAACACCGCGCTGCTCTATTCGCCGCGCCGTAGTTTGGAATTTGGCACATGGTATTTTTTAGATGTTTTATCACAAGCAGAAAATCGTGTTCCACGCGCATTAGCCGGCTACAACGGCGGCCCGAACAACATCAATCGTTGGGTCAATATGACAGGCTCCGGCCGCGACGATTTGTTGTCCGAAAAAATCACTTTTAAAGAAACCCGGCAGTATGTCAAAAAAATCCTCAACCATTATCTTTTTTATGAAGACTTGTGGGGGGATTATTTAAGCCATGGTTAGCGCCAATGGCCAAGATGCTGGTATCACGTTGGCACAAGTGTTACGGAACGGTCACACTTTTGGCCAGAGAGCGCGGTTTGTCAATATTTCGCTTGAGTTTAATGGCCGTGAAATAGGCCAGCAGGTGTGATGCCGTAATATGCAGCAGCGGCATAATCAAGGGTGGCGCAGCGGGTAAGATAATTTGTTCTTTAAATGAAGGATGGGGTGCGCCGGAATGGACGCCGAGGATAAAACCGCCGCGGGCCCGAATTTCTTCTACATTACTAATCGAGTCTGCATAAAGTTTGCGCTCATGTTCCGGGGGCATAAAGAAAACACTGCCCATGCGCTCATCAATCAGGGAAATTGTGCCGTGTTTCATAAAACCGCCGGTCATGCTTTCGGCGTGATGATAGGTGACTTCTTTAAATTTAAGCGCGCCTTCCAGCGACACGGCGTAATAGATGCCACGGCCCAGAAATAGCCAGTTGGTTGTTTTGTGAACGCGATGGGCAATTTGATGGATAATTCCGGAGATCTCGTCCAGAATCTGCTGAATATATTCCGGAGCGCTTAAAATCTGCTGCTCATACTGCTGATACACTTCGCTTTCCGCTGTTTTTAAAAGTCTGCCCAATTCAATTCCAACCCGCATCAGAACAACGACTTGCGCCAGCGCCGCCTTGGTACTGAGCACGCATATTTCCGGTCCTGAGCCTTGCATAATCACATGATTTACCTCGCGTGACATGGTCGAGCCAAGCATGTTGACGACTGCAGCAGTTTTTGCGCCATGCGCTTTGGCATGACGCAAGGCGCTTAAGGTGTCATACGTTTCGCCGGATTGCGAAACGGCAATGACTAAGGTGTCTTTGTCAAATTGGCCAACATTTTCGAACTCGTCTGCGCAGAGTGTGCTAAAAAAGCGGCCGGTTAGTTTTTGCAAATAATACTGACCGAGGGTGGCGACATAAAAAGCAGTGCCCATGCCGGTGAGATAAACCCGTTTGGCATTAAAGATCATCTCCGCCAATTGCCGCACACTTTCGCGATCAATTTGCATAACTGTTTTAATCACCTGCGGTTCTTCGTGGATCTCCTTGAGCATGTAGTGGGGATAGCCGCCTTTTTTCGAGACTTCCGCTTCCCAGGTGATATGGCTAATTTCCCGCTGCACCAGACTGCCGGTGGCGGTGTTGCGAATTTCGTAGCTGTTTTTCGACAGAATCGCGTATTCACCGTCAGACATGGGCATTAGGTTTTTAGTATATTCCAGGAAGGCATTCACATCTGAGCCCAAATAGATTGTTTCTTCTTCTACCCCAATAACCAAAGGGCTTTCATGCCGTGTGCAATAAATTCGATGCGGATCGTGGGTTGTCAACACGGCAAAGGCATAGCTGCCTTCCAATTGCCTGATGGTGGCAATTAATGATTTTTCTACATTTCCGGTGTGGTTAAAGTGCTCTTCCAAAAGATGGGCAATGACTTCCGAATCTGTTTCGGACACAAACATGTAGCCTTTTCCAATCAGTATATCCCGCAATTCGCGATAGTTGGAAATGATTCCGTTGTGAATAATAACAAATGCTTTGCTTTGGCTGTAGTGCGGGTGCGCGTTCAGTTTGGTAACGCCGCCGTGCGTGGCCCAGCGTGTATGGGCGATGGCAACCAGGCTCTCCGGTTCGGACAACCGCTCTTTGGCATCCACTTCGTCAATGGCGCCGATATTTTTGCGCGTTTCAATATGCCCGTTGACAATATAGGCGGCTCCGCAGGAGTCATAACCGCGGTATTCGAGGTTGCGCAGACTTTTAATTAGTTTTTGGGAAACATTTTTGTTGCTGACAATACCGCTAATTCCGCACATAATTTTCACCTATCTGCCAAGTAGAATAAAAAAGTTAAAGACTCACCACACAAAATCTCGCGAATTTCCGAAATTATACGGCAATTGAGAAGTTGCCTTTGATTTTTATGTTGGGTGGGATAATAGTGCCAAATTCAAGTGTGTTGCTCGCCCCAACTTCTACATTATCGCCAATAAAAGCGCCCAGCTTTTCCAGATGACTGCTGATCTTTTTGTCGTTCAAAGTAACGCAGATCGGGGTATGATCCAAGGCGGAGTTGACAGTCATGACGCCGGAGCCGATGACGGCGTTTTCGCCAATTACGCTATCACCAACGAAAGACAGGCGACCGACTTTGTTGTATCCAAACAGGACGCTGTTTTTTATTTCGACACCAAAGCCAATCATCGAGCCTTCGCCGATAGAAGCGTTTTGCCGCAGTAAGACGTTGTTGCCGATGTAGCAATTGGGCCCGACATAGCAGGGTCCCTTGATCACGGTGCCGGATTCAATCCGAACGCCTTCATCAATCCAAACCGGCCCTTCAATTTGAACATTTCCAGTGAATTGGACGCTTTTGTGAATACGTGTTTCTTGCAAATTGCTCATCCAGATTTGGTTGGCTTTAAGAATATCCCAGGGATAACCCAAGTCCGTCCAATCATCTTCCCAGATAGAGGCGCATAAACCGGTTTCCCGAACCAGGTGCGAAAAGGCTTGTTCCATGCTGCCGTTTTCAACCTTTAAGATGTCAAAAAAAGAGGTGGGCAGAATGAAAACGCCGGCTAAAACATAGTTGCCTAAACTACGTTCAGGCTTTTCGACGATACGGGTAATGGCCATATCCGGTGTCATATAGACATTGCCAAACAAGGATGGCGTCTGGGTCAGACAGACGGCTGCGACCGGTTTTTGCAGATAATTAAAGGCGCCGATAACATTTTTGAAAATATTTTGCTGGACAAAAATATCACCGTAAACCAGCATAAAGTGATCATCCGACATAAATTTATCTTTGGCCAGCAAGACCGCATTGCCAATGCCCATCGGCTCCTTTTGATGCAAATAGTTGATCTGGATGCCTAAATCCTGGCCATAGTGAAAATAATCCAGAATTCGGCTGCCCTGATGACCGATGACTATGTCATAGTCTTGAATATTCGACGCAATCAGCAGTTCCAACAGATAGTGAAGCGTCGGTTTATTGGAAATCTTTATCATGGATTTTGGCCGCGTATCCGTAAACGGATGCAAATTGCGACCGCGTCCTGCCGCCAGGATAAGTGTTTTCATATAAATTCCTCATAAATAGCCGCAAGAATATTGCTGACCAAATTACCGGTATAATAAAAAATGTGTATTAGTCAAAGACCTTTAGAACACTTTTCGGAGATGTCATTCCGGCGTGTTTTTAGCCGGAATCTTCTTACAGGCAAACAAGATGCCGGATAAAAAAATTCCGGCATGACAAGTGTTCTAAAGGTAGTTGACTAGTACAGTATAATAAAAAATGCTGCTTTTACACAGGGCATGTACTTTCGTTTCCAATTACCGGCATTAAAATTAGAGGCTCATGGAAAGATTTTACGGAAACATATGAAAAAATTTGATAATAACCGGTT
>CAYOLL010000104.1:0-21614 GCA_964404765.1 uncultured Gemmatimonadota bacterium
TACTGAATGACATCCACGGCCCCGGTCGCTTTCCACAAACTTGTACCAAGAACCAACTTATTTAAACCGGTGGCGTAACTGACCCCAATCCGGTATATCGGCTGCAAATTTAGCGTCCTCCCATCGGCGAATCACCCAATAACCTTCACTGTTAATCCATAAGTCGATTCGGGCAATGCCTTGAATATTGTCCTGCAAAAAACCGGTGCGATTTTTAGGGATAATGATTTCGTACTGCCGGTACAAGACCGCCGTGCCGGCCAGATCGTTGATGATGTCTTCGCTTTCGGTTCGATTAAAGTGCAAATCGACAATGTCGGCGGGCTGTAAAGCGCTAAACAGGTTAGACGCAAATTGTTCTTCGCGGTTTTTGGACCAGGGGATGTTGAAGGTTTCCTCAAAAGCGTTTCGATCATATTCCGACGGCACATGATTAAAATCTGCCGCAAAAGACAGCAAGTACTCATAACTGTTTTCATGTCGGTTGATAGCTGTGCCAAGATTAGCCAACACCGTCAACGGTGAGTCGGAGGGCGTTTGCCACGTAATCGGATCGCTCGTCGGAGGTTCGGGCTGACGGGTCTCAAATAAACAGGAAACACTCGTAAACAAGCCTAAAGTAACGATAAAAATACAAAGCGCTTTCCTACAATTTTGGCGCATGATCAAACCATTCAAAAACCGGAATAGCAAACTTCAGTTTGCCAATTTGCCAGTAAAAGTGCGGCGCAAAAAGCCTACTCGGTTTTAAGTGTAAGGCAGGTGATTTCCGGGCGGGCGTTAAAGCGCATCCGCCACTTGCCCCAGCCGATGCCCCGATTTATGTAGACATGGATGCCTTCTTCAAAGTGATGACCACGCATCCGCCACGGATGGCGTATCGTACGCGGCACATTGATGAACGGCAGCTTGACCTGCCCGCCGTGGGTATGCCCGCACAGCATCAAATCCACCCGGTAG
Source organism: uncultured Gemmatimonadota bacterium (assembly GCA_964404765.1). Lineage (GTDB taxonomy): Bacteria > 4572-55 > 4572-55 > 4572-55 > 4572-55 > CAYOLL01. The sequence goes on from CAYOLL010000104.1 coordinate 961, forward strand.
CGCCGCCAGAAATGAACGATCGCGTCCGGATTGTGCACCAGAACAATCGCCGGCAAGTTCGGGTTAATCGTGTGCATGGCTTCCCGTGCATCAAAATAGCCGGAGTCCAGATCGTCCAGGCCGGCTAACTGCAGGATGGCATTTTCTTTCCGAATCCGTAGCGACTGATTGCGCAGAACGGTGATGCCGGCTTCACGCAGGCAGTTGACCAATTGATCGACGCTATCCGGTTTAGAATCAACAAAACCATGATGAAAAAAGGCGTAATCGTGATTGCCTAATACGGCGAACTTGCCAAAAGGCGCCTCTAGTTTCGCCAGATAAGTCGCTAAAAAACCAGCGTCAAGATTGACTTGGCGATGATCATGCACAAAATCGCCGGTCAGGGCAATCAGTGACGGCTGTAAAAAGGCGACCTGATCCACCACTTCCTGCAAAAAAGCGGACGGCAAATTTCGACGGTATATGTAATGAAAGTCGCTCAACTGAACGATCTTAAAACCATCAAATTCTTTGGGCAGCCCCTTGATTGGAATTTTTACCCGCTTGATTTTCAGCCAGGTCGGCTCGACGTGCGTCATGTAGTAGCCAAACGCGACACCGGCCGCCACACCGCCTAATGCATATTTCCACCATTTGCGCATGTCGTCTCCTTGAAGGATTGAAGAAAAAATGGGACGCTGATCCGGCGGATTAAGCGAATTTCCACGGACTAAATCAGGAAAAACTTATCTGCGCCGATCCGCTTAATCTGCGTCATCAGCGTTCTACTTCTAACCGTGCGTTTTTGTCGCCGGTTTAACGGTCTCGTACCATTCCAAAAACTTCAGATGTTCCTGCATTTGCTTTTGCAAGTCTTTGGGCATTTCGGCATAATGATACTTGAAAATGTCTTCGACTTTATATTCAGGCATGTTTTCAATTTTACGAAAATCTTCGTCAATCTTTTTGCTGAAAGCTTCGCGCAGGGGGGCATCGTTTGCCGGATCCCACAAGCCTTTGGCGGCTAAAAATGTGCGCAGGCGATGCAGTGGTTCGCGCTTTTCCCATTTTTGCTCCTCATCTTTGGTGCGATATTTCGTGGGATCATCCGCCGTGGTATGTGCGCCGAGGCGATAGGTAATCGCTTCGATCAAAACCGGGCCCTGGCCGGATCGGGCATGTTCCGCAGCCGCCGTCGCCGCTGCGTACATGGCAAAAAAATCATTGCCGTCTACTTGAATGCCGGGCATACCGTAGCCCATGGATTTAATGGCAATGCTTTGTGCCGCGGTTTGCTTCTCCGTCGGCATAGAAATCGCATACTGATTGTTGGAACAGATGAAAACGACCGGGGCTTTCCACACGCCGGCAAAGTTCAAGCCCTCATGAAAATCGCCCTCCGATGTGCCGCCGTCGCCAAAGTAACAAAAGACGGCGTCTGCTTTGCCTTTGTATTTGAGCGCGTAGCCAATCCCGACGGCATGCAGCACCTGTGAAGCGATGGGTACGGCAATCGGCAGCATATTTTTTGCGCCTGGAAAGGTCGAGCCCTCTTCGCGTCCGCCCCAATAGAGCAAAATATCGTTGAGTGTTCCGCCCTTGGCAAAGTATGCGCCCAACTCACGATAGGACGGCACCATCCAGTCGTTTTCCCGCACGACCAGACCCGAGCCGACGGCAATGGCTTCCTGGCCCTGACTGGGCGGGTAAGTGTACATACGTCCCTGCCGTTGATACGAAATGGCTTTTTGGTCGGCCACGCGGGCAAAAACCATCGCTTTGTAGGCGTTGACCATTTCGTTGTCGGACATTTTAGGCAAATAGTCCGGATTGATAATCGTTCCGCTTTCGTCTAAAATTTGAAAGCGTTTTTGCTTCGCAGGATGATAGGCGTCAAACACGGTTATTTTCCTTTCAAAACAGTTGCAGGTTACGAGTCGTGCCCGGCACAAAAAGTGCGCTAAATATAGGTCAGGCGAGAAATGCTGTCAAGGCGAGAATTTGAAAAACATCCAGTGAAGCTTCATCATATCGGCGCGGGTCAATCCTTAATTTGTACCACAAACAAAAAAGCCCTCACTTTTTTAAAACGCGAGGGCTTTATATAACTTTGATGACAAAAAAATTATATCTCAACAAGGCCTTTACGGAAAGAAGATACTTCTACCACTCCGGTTTCCAGGATTAGTTTAACATTGCGACCAAAATCTTCCCCGGTATCACGGCTAAGAATTGGAATTTTTAATTCGGTCAACACTTTTTCAGCAGCTTTCACATTTTTCTCGCCAATATTCAAGGTATCACCTAATGCAGAGAACATCTTGGCGCCGCCAACTAATTTGGCGGTTAGCGTCGCTTTACGAATATTATACTTATTAGAAAGCTCTTCAATCATGGTTTTAATACCCGTATCAGCAAACTTTGCCGGGTTATGCGCTTTTTCTCGCGAGATCGTGGAGTCCGGAAGTATAAAATGGCACAAACCACCAATTTTACGTTGCTTGTCATACAGACAAACAGCTACACATGAACCAAGAGCACGGGTACTCAAAGTTTCGGGCCCTTGCGCGATTTTAAGCTCGGAAATCTTAACTAGATTTTCAACCGCCATATATACTACGCCTCTGGTTTATTTTTAAATACACGCTCACGGCTATTAATCCGCTCGAATTTATGCGCTAATTGTTGATGCATGGTTTCTGTCTTACCCAGTACTAAAAAACCTGCCGGGGTTAAAGTCTTTTTGAATCCCTCGATCAATTCAACTTGTGCATCCCGCGAAAAGTAAATAATCACATTACGACAACAAATTAAATCCACATGTATGGGAAAAGCATCGTGAAATAAATCTAGCTTACGGAATTTAACAATATTTTGAATTTCTTCAACAACTTTATATTTTTTCTCAATTTTTTTAAAATATATTTCTTTAAATTGCGCAGGCGTTTCGTCAAAAGCCTGTTCTTCGTAAATTCCAGATGCGCCTTGCGTTAGACATTCCGGATCAATGTCGGTAGCTATAATATGAATCGAGAGCGGCTTACGGAAAATTTTTTTTTGCTCATGGGCTAAAATGGCTAAAGAATAAGGTTCTTCGCCACTGGCACAACCCGCGCTCCAAATCCGAATCGTCTGTCCGGCTGATTTGCTTTCAAAAATCTCTGGTAAAACGGATTGGCTAATAAATTCAAATACCGGCAAATTTCGAAAAAACTTGGTTACATTGATTGTCAGGCTTTTGAGCAGCTCTTCATATTCATGCTTATTTTTTTCTAAAAGCTTCTTATAAGCCCAAAAGTCGTCTTCCATATTATGCCGGCGCATCCGGACATTAAAACGGCGCTTTAGGCAGCGTTCTTTATATTGTGACCCATGAAATCCCAGATCACGCTGAACCTTGCTCAACAAAACCTGAAAGCCTTTTTCCTGATCCATTTCCATCGCTAATTAACCAGTTTAAGCTTTTTAACCGTTTCGATATTTCGACGAAGAAGCTCATTTTCTTTGTCTAATTCCAGTGATTTTTCCCAGGCAGTTAATGCTTTATCCCGCTCTTGATATTTCATGTAAATATTGCCCATTTTGAAATAGGCCTCGCTGGAAGTTGGCGTCGTTTCAATCAGTTTTTGGTACTCACTAAGGGCATCTTGGTGCCAACCGTTTCGATAATAAATGTCGGCCAGATTTTGGCGGGCTTTTACTAAACCGGGTGTCAAACGCAGTGCACTTTTATAGGCGTCTATTGCATCTTTGTTTCGATTGAGAATTTCCAGGATTACGCCTTGATTGTTAAAAATGGCCTCGTTTTTATGATTTCCGCTAAAGGTCTTTAAAAGAGCCAGCGCAGTTTCGTAGGCCTCGCTCTTAGTCAATACGCAGGACAAATAGAATTTAGGCGTCGGTAAGGCCGGATCGTGTTCTTTTGCATTTTCTAAAATTATTTTGGCCCGGACCAAGTCACCCATTTTTGCAACAATTCGACCAAGATTGATTTGCATTTTTATATGATGCGCATCTTTCTCAAGTCCTTTTTCCAGCGTTCGTGTCGCTTTTTCAAAGTCGCCGAGTTTTTCAAAAGCTAAGGCCAGGTTGTTGTAGACGGAGGACTTAACATTTTTATAGCTTTTGATCAATTTTTCGTAAAAAGAAATTGCCGTATCAAATTCGTTCAGTTGATAGGCAATCAGACCTAAATAAAACAAAGCCATTTCGTCAATAGGTCGCAATTGGATAACTTTGTCAAATTCTTTTTTTGCTTCTTCGTACAATTCGGCTTTTAAAAAAGCCAGCCCCAGATTATTGGATTCCGAAATTTGTGTGTCATTTTCCTCAATATGTTGCGATTGAACCCGGGCTTCGACAACTTCCACTAATCCAGAGGTCATTAATCCGTAGATAACTTTGGCGACATCAAACTCGTTAATCGCCGTTAAATCCGCTAACTCTTGGATGGAGCGCTCGTTGTTGACATGCGATAAGATTTTCCATTCTTCTTCCGAACAGTTTAACTCGTTAATCGAAGAGACATCCATCCCGCTTTTGCTGACGACCCGTACAAGCATTTCTAATGACGGGATTTTCTTACGCATGACCTCCCACTCATCAATACGCCGGGCGGCCTCCATGACCAGCTTGCTGGTCTTGATGCTGACCATCGGCACATCTTCTTCGGGCAGGCGGTTGGGCTCAAATACAAAAAAACCATCCCGCCAGTTCAGCAACGTATGAATCGCCTCTTCAATCTGAAAGTGGAGGTGTTCAACCAACTCTTTGTCGGTGATAAAACCCAGGCTAACCAGAATTGACCCGAACATTCTGGGGGATTCACTCTCTTGCTGAACTTTGATTGCCTGGTCTAACTGTTCACGTTTGATGCGGTTGCGTCGGACTAAGATGTCGCCTAAGCGATCTTCCCGATTAACAATATTGGCATAGATAACATTCCCGTCTTTCAGATAAATGTTGCCAAAATTTTGTCGATTGGTGATGCTCAGGACACCGGTTTTTTGACCAATGCTGAGTAGCTGAATTATGTCAGGCAAGCTGGCTTCATTCAAAGAGCCTTTGATAGCCATAATATCCCCCTCTCCAACTGCGGCATCTGTCGGGCGGCGTTCCCTTCGGTTGCCGTTGGATTGGCAAGGCTTGGATGACTCGCCAATCGTTTCAATTAATAAAGCAGTATACGAAAAAGAATTCGAAAAGTCAAAAGAAAAATTCTGCGTGGTATAAATCACCTGGAAACCAATGCCAAGTGCAAAGACGATTAAACGTCATACCTTGTTGAATAGGGAATTGCAACTTTCTATTTTATCCGGATATTTGGAGATTGGGGGCAGATTACGCGGCACATAATTTTTGTATCCGCTCAATAATCAAGGGTAAGAGATGCCATCTTTTGGAACGAAGCCGCACCAAATCAAGCGGTTGTGCTGGAAAGATGGCATCTCTCCCGCACTTTTTGGGGAAATACTAATTTTCTGAATTCACTGCTTTACTAACGCAGCGACAATTTCATCTGCAATTATCGTTTTTTCGGGTTATCCATGTTTTATGGTTTTTTAGCAAGGACTTCAAAAATCTCTACCGCTTCTTCTTTGCCTTTAACTTTAACTGCCGGCAGGCTTTTCAGCTCAAACGCCTGATGAACAATAGCTGTAGCCACGCGCGAGCTGATCAAAATCTGGCCCGGCTTGGCAATGGATTCCAGGCGCTGTGAGACGTTAACCGTATCGCCAATCACTGTGTAGTCCATTTTATCCCGTGTGCCGATAATACCTACGTGCGCTTCGCCGGAGTTGATGCCGATGCCGATCCGGACCGGCGGTTTGCCTTCTTTTTCACGCACAGCGCTCATCTGATTTATTGCTATCTGAATTTCGTACGCCGCGCGAACAGCACGCAGGTTGTCATCTTCGCGGGCAATAGGCGCGCCAAAAAAGGCCATGACCGCGTCCCCCATGAACTTATCAACCCAGCCGCCGTGGGCAATAATAATATCGGACACGGCTTTCAGATGCTCGTTTAACATTTCGACCACTTGGGTAGGCGATGCGCCTTCGGAAAGGCGGGTGAAGCCGCGAATATCGGTGAAGATGATCGTAAGATATTTGCTGGCCCCGCCAGGTGTCAGCATATCCGGGTTTTCCTTGATTTTATCCAGAATCTCTGACGGGATATAGGATTTAAGCGCCTGCTTGAGGATCTCTTTTTCTTTTAAGTTGATGGCCATTTCATTAAAAGCCTCCGTCAACTGCCCGATTTCATCATGATAGCGTAACGTCACATGCTGCCCGTAGTCCCCCTGACCGATGCGGTCCACGCCGCGCATCAGGTCTTTGATGGGCGCAATCAAAACGGTTACGACTACAAATGTCAGAATGATTGCTAATGCCGCGCCAATCAAAGCCATGATTTGGTTTTTTCGGCGTAGTTGATCAATTGTTTCAAAAATCTTTTCGGTGGAAGCAACAACATGCACCGTCGCCAACAGCTCCGAATTCAACTGAGCCGGAGCCGTAAAAAAGAGAAACTCCGTTCCACGATCATCCGTATAGGACTGCACTAACATATTCGGATCCAGATTTATGGCTAAGGCCGGCTCATAAATTTTATCGGTTTTATCAAAATCATTATGAGCAAGGATTCGATGATCTTGGTCTATAAGAAACACTTCGACGATATCGACATCATCAGCTTCTATTTGTTTAACTGTGGCGGACAGGGTTAGAATGTCGATCGGTTTTTCGCTTAAGGCCTCTACTGCAAGAATAGCCAGATTGTTGGCGACGGACTCGCCGCGTTTGATAATTTCCGTGCGCAGGGAGTGTTCCATTTGGGCTGAATTAAGCTGATTGACAAAATACATCATCACGCTTATAATCAAGGCAATCAGAAAAATAAATTTAAGTCCGAGTGAAAAAGTAATAAATCTTTTGTGCATGTTTGTGGGCTCTTTTGCAATTAGTTGGATAAAGACTGATACGATTAGCCTGAGTTATTCACAAAGCTTGACGTAAGCGCAGCCGAACATTCAAACGAGTGTGTCACTTGCCCCTCATGGGTCTATAAACGACTCAGGTTGGGTCTATCAAGATAAAAACCGGAACGATACCGGTCAAGTTGGATTTTAGGATTCGGAGAGAATATGAGATTATGGATTAAATTCGGCTTTATTGCCGGAATACTGATAACGAGTCACATTGCATTGGCTCAGGAGACGATATTTAACGCGGGTGGCGCCCGTAATATGGCGATGGGCGACGCTACGGTAGCTACGCCGCAAAAGGCAGATGCCTATTTTGTTAATCCAGCCGGTTTGACTGCTATTGATCGTAGTCATTTGCTTATTCAAATTTCCAAAGCCTTTGCCTATGACTTTTTCAGCATTGCCCATCCGTTGCCGCGTGGCTACCGGGTGGCTTTTGGCGGATCCCAATATATTTATTATAGCACGGGGGACGAAGTCCGGGAGCGCACTTTTGGCATTGCGGCCAGTCGGGCTTTTGGATCGCGGCTTCAACTTGGGGCCGAACTTCATTTGCTGACCCAAAGGTATGGCGACGAAAAAACCGAAAGCAGTTTAGGGCTGAATGGTGGGATCATGTACCAACCGGCTTTTTTGACGGGGGCGCAATTGGGTTTGCTAACTACCAACCTGCCCGGCACGACGCCCGATTCCAGACATCATGCCATTCTTGCCGATAAGACCGTGCGGGCGGGGATTGCCCAGCGCTTGCTTACCAATCAGGTCACGCTGGCTTTCGGTCAGGAAGTAGGGAAAGACATTAAGCCGCGCTCCCATTTTGGCGCTGAAGTTGCGTTGAGCCCCAAATCCGGTCCGGTCGAAAAAATCTTCCTGCGCGGCGGCTTGAATGACGCCGAAGAAACCTTTGGCGCCGGCGTTGTTATGCGCTTGCTGACGGTTGATGTGGCCTATCAAGCCAAGAAATTCCATTTATCTGCCCAGTTTGCTTTTGGGAGTTCGATTGACGATCGTGTCAATGCACTGCTGGTGAAAGGGGATAATTACTTACATCAAAATGCCTATCACAGCGCGGTGGGCGCCTTTGAAGCCGCGCGGGAAATTGACCCGGATAACGAGGTTGTTCTGGAACGGATCCGACAAGTAAACGCGTCTAAACAGAAGGAGGCCGCGGGAACATTTCAACAGGCGCATTATTTGATGGAACAGCAACGCGACGATGAAGCTATCGATTTGCTGGAAACTTTGCTGAAAATAGACGCTGATTATCCGGGCGCAACCCTGTTACTAAGTGAAGTAAAAAACCGTCGGGTAGAGAAAATAACAACGCTGTCGGGTAGTATAGAAAAAGCGTTGAGCGATAACGATTTGTTAAAGGCTAAGACGCAGTTAGACAGTTTGCAAAAGCTTGACCTGAATACGGCGAAGCCGCTCACGGCGCAATTGCAAACCCGGATTGATAAAGAAAAAATTGTTCGGATGGATCGTGCCAAAAGCCTGCTGGCTGAGCAAAAGTATAAAGAAGCGCTGGAGATCGGCGAAGCGGTTCTGCTTTTAGATCCGGGTTTTGCAGAAGCAAAAGGAATGGCGGATACACTCCGCGCCAATATTAGCAAGAGTGAGCAGGCTGCCCAGGATAAAGGCAAGCTGGAGCGTTTGTTAACCCAAGCCGATCAGGCCATGGAGTCGAAAGATTGGAAAAAGGCCACCCAACTCTACCAGCAGGTCTTAAACCAGCAAAAGGAAAATGCCGCTGCCAAAAACGGTCTGGAACAAGTGGGAATTCGCCGGCAAGCCCATTTGGCATCCCTGCTGGAAACGGCGCAGATTTATTATGAGCAAAACAATTATGGTGATGCCGCACAAACGCTGGCGCGAATTTTAGAGATTCAGCCGGAGCACGCCAAAGCCCGCGAGTTGAAGATCAACTGTCATTACCGCTCCGGAATTCGTAATTATACCGAAGGCCGCTATGCCGCCTCCATGAACGATTGGGATGAAATCTTAAAGCTTGATCCGGAAAATAAGCAGGCGAAAGAATACCGCGAGCGCGCTATTGGCAAGCTGGGTCAGATCAATAACGAAGAGAAACATTAAGATTAAGCTTACACTTTTTGACTATCCGCTTTCATGGGCGAAAGCGGATAGCCGGCTTACGAATCCGCTGCTTCAATTATCGCCGACATAGAGCCTTTACAACGTGGAATACGCCAATCCGGGCCGTAGTCCTGAATCTGCTCGCGCTTCAACTCCGCCCGTTCTTTCGAGGTTGTATCTACGACCACCCGCCCGACAGCATCCACCACACATGCCATGATAAATGCGATTTCCGGGCTATGTCCAAAAATCTTGCCCAACATCTCGATGACATACTCGTACGTATGATCATTATCGTCCAGCAAAATGACATGAAATCGCGGCATTAGAATCGGTTTATAATTGCCGTGGAGGACTTGCTTCTGCTTTTTTTCGATATCAACATTGGGTAAAATAGTTGTTGGCATTGGCCGTCAATCCGGTAGCGCGAATTGCCTAATTCGCAAAAGTTAAAGTATCGGAAAGCATACACTTTCAACATAAGAAAAATGAGTCAAGATATGCATTTTTATTAAAAACAAAATCTTTATCTTGCCAAAAAAGCCCGTTTAGTATAATCTTCCAGATAGTCCATTCGCCTGAATTCTTCCAGCAATTCCCGATTTCTTCCAAAAAGTGTCACCCGGCATGTTTTTACCCGGAATTGAATTTTTTCAGGTTAGAAACAAAAGTGGCGTTTAACTTTTGATACAGACGGTGTTAGGAAGACTTTGATTCCCATTTTGCGATTGTGAGGCATTTTATGAATTTTCGACTTCAAATTCTTAAATTTTTGTTGGCCATTTTTTGTGTGCAACTAAATGCTTGTTCAACGGTTTCGACCATTACACGGCAGTTTCGGCCAATCAATAAGGTCAGGGTTAACACCGCGCCCTATTACCAGACCTTTCATAACGGGGTGCGGGGAGAAAATGCAGCTATCGGCCATCTGGAAGTAAAGCTGGATCGCCGGTTGGAAGGAAGTCCACAGGCAAAAACGCTGCTAAAGCCCCTCCTGGATGAAATGAATCGCGTGCTTAATACGCAAGGTTGGACAACCCCGCTAAGCATAAGTGTAGCCACAGATTTGGCCCCGGATATATATATTGGAAGTATTGATGGGTTTAACTCTCCGGTTTCCGCCGCCACTGAAAAGCGCACCAGCGAAAGCATCAATGATATTCATCCGCCTGTGATCGTTTATACGGTTGACCCGGATCAGTTTTGGAAAGATCAATTAGCAGGGTTATTAATACAGCAGCCCTTGGAGGGGGTCATCTGCATAACATTGGGTATTGCGGAGTTTTATGCCGGTCAGACCAATTTCTATGGGCCAAAAAAAGTGGAGTTGGGCACCGGCTACACTGTAGAAGCTGACTGGATTACATCGGTGGATCAACCGGTGCAGGCACTCTATGCAGGTGGCGTGTTGTTGGATGAAACCGGCAGTGTTATCCGTGCCGGAGGCGAGGGCATATACTTGAAATCGCCGGAGCAAAACAGCGCTAATCCGGATCTGCTGTCCCGACTAAGCACAGCGGATATTGATTACTTAGTATTTCAGCAACGGCGAGAGATCGCCGCCGGGAATCTGCTAACTTGGCAGATCGCCTTGCAAAACCTTTACGCCCAATTGCTGCAAAAAAAGGATATGCTGGTGAAGTAAAGACAGACCTCATGTTGCAAGTTATTTGGATGGATATGACATTTCTTCTTTTAGAAATGTCATATCTGGCAGCGGTGGGGAAAGAAGAAATGACATTTCAGATGGAGTAGCAAACTTCAGTTTGCGCATAGCTCGTGTAATCTCGTGTAATCTAAGGCCGCGCATTTACTTGCAAACTGAAGTTTGCTACTCCGGTTTTGAATGAATATGGAGTTTTCTTGAGTCATACCGAAGAAAATAAAACGAAATTTCCGCTCTACGCCCGTGTTTTGCTCGGCGTTTTTTTGGGCGCGGCGATGGGGGTTGTTTTCGGCAAAGAGCCGTTTTTGGGCGAAATGAGCAATGAAGATTTAGGCCAGCTCGGTCTGCTGGTCATTCGACTGCTCAAGGCGCTGGCCGCGCCGCTGATTTTATTTGCGATTCTGGACGGTATTGCCCGCACCGATATTTCCGCCCGGCACGGCGGTAAGCTCATCCTTATCTGCGCCGTCAATGTCTCGGTAGCCATGCTCATCGGTCTGACGCTGATGAACACGCTTAAACCCGGCGAACGCTGGCAGGGTCAACTGGAACTACTGGTGGCGGAATTAGGTGACGGCAGCGCTATTAAGCCCGGTGAAATGCCAAAAGCAACGCTCGACCCGCTCAAAAATATCGTCGGTTACGTACCGGAAAGCTTAGTCGAACCGTTCCTGAAAAATAATGTCATTTCCATTGTTCTGGCCGGCATTCTTGGCGGAGCCGCCCTGCGCCGGATCAAGCGCCGTCAGGAAGCGGAAGGCTTGGTTAGTATCCACACCGTTTTGAATTTTGTTGAAGCTGTCTATCAGATTTTGATTCAAATGCTGGACTGGGTTGTGCAGGCCGTGCCTTTTGCCGTCTTTGGCATTGTAGCTCACGTGGTAGGCAAATCCGGGTTGGGCGTGTTCAACGTCTTGTGGGTCTTTTTGGCAACACTGCTGTTGGGTCTTGGAATTCACGCCCTGATCTACTATCCGCTGGCAGCCTGGTTCGGTGGCAAATCCCCACGTATCTTTATTGGCAAAGGCGCCGACGCCATCATTACCGGCCTGTCCACCAACAGCAGTCTGGCCACCGTGCCGATCACCCTGCACTGTTTGATCGACAAAATGGGTGTGTCGGAGCGTTCGGCCCGATTGTCGGCCTGTGTCGGCACCAATCTGAATAACGACGGCGTTACTTTATATGAAGCCATGACCGCCATCTTTCTGGCCCAGGCGTTGGGTTACGGTCTTGAATTGCCACAGCAGATCGTCATTGTCATGGCTTCGCTCATGGCCGGCATCGGCGTGGCCGGCATTCCGGAAGCCGGTTTAATTGTTTTGCCGCTGGTTCTGGGCGCGGCCGGACTGCCGGAAGCCGTTGTTGCCGCCGCCATTCCACTCATCATGCCTGTGGACTGGATCATTGCCCGCTGCCGTTCAGGTGTCAATGTTATGAGCGATATGCTGGTAGCTATTTTGCTGGATCGGGGAGAGAATTCAGGTAATTAGACTGTAGGCTGTTAGGCTGTAGGCAAAGCGCAGCCTAAACGAAACCTAACAGTCTATAGTCTAAAAGCCTACAGCCTAAAAACGGAGTTTTTATGTCCACACAAGTTCAAGTGCTGCAGGAACTGGCTATTTTCCGCAGCGTGTCGGTTGAAGATTTACAAACGCTGGTGACCCATGCCGAAGAAAAAATATTCATGCCAGGCGGCGTCATCATCGAAGAAGGCTCGGAAGGTCATGAGTTTTTTATCGTCATTTTTGGCGAAGTCAATATCGACAAAAAAATCGGCGATCAGCAGACAACGGTCGGTGTGCGCAGGCCCGGCGAAATTTTTGGCGAAATGGCCCTGCTGGATAAAGAGCCACGCTCGGCGAGTGCCGTGGCAAAATCCGTTTGCCACGTTCTATGCTTTAAGCGGGATCGATTTGCTCATCTTATGCGCTCCTATCCAAGCTTTTTTATCTCCATGCTTAAGCTGTTAAATCAGCGCCTGCGCGAAACATCGACCTCTTATGGTCAACTTTTGGAGAATAAAAATCGGCAATTGGAGACCCTGCGCCAATTCTACACGACCAAAAATCGCGAGTTGGCCGATGCTGTTAAAAAGCTGACCTGGCTTGAGGAAGAGCAAACGGATTTTCTGAATAAAACGGCGGATTTTACCGCATAACTCAGAATTTTCAGATACTTACATAAAGGTTGAGGAAGATCGGCCATGTGCATGTTTTCGAGTTCGGTTGAAAAGGTGTCAAACACAAATATATTTGCCCGCGGCAATGGGAATACACAGTTTTTGGCTTATAGCATGAGCTATAAAGCGGCAATGGATTTGGCGATGATTTTGCCATTGCCGACACCACCGAATTCTCCGGAAGATGCTGTTAGGTTCATTAGTTTAGCAGATTATCCGCAATTTTTCTCTTCCCTATCCTCTCTGTTTCCGTCGGATTACGAGATTAGCTGTCTCATGTCGTCCGACCTGCCGGAACCGCCGCTTCAAATACATGATGTCGGCAGCTTCGAGGCATCCTTTGTTCCCCACATTAAAGACTTTGATCGGCTTGACAAGCGGTTTATTATTCCGCGCGAAGTTTGGGGTCAATTACCACATTATGCTGATTACGGGTTTGCCGTCTTTAAGCTAAAAAGCGCCGAAACGATGCTAAACGTTCACCCCATGGCCTTTGAATTTCCCCGGCGTGATCCGGGTAAAGTCTTTTTCCCTACGGTTCATATCCATGATGAGAAAGTTCATTCGGAAGCCGAGTTTGATCATGCTTTATACTGTCAATCCAATAAAAATTTGGCCTACGGATGGGAAGCAGGCGATTTTGTTAAAAATTTATTAGACAATGCAAAAGGCATTATTCACCATCAGCAGCCTTTTTGGCGCGTTACCCTTAATGGGATTTATCAAAATATCGACGTATGGGTTCCAGATAAAGAGCTGCCTCTTTAGGTATGAGCAAACGGATTTTCTGAATAAAACGGCGGATTTTGCAACATCATAATCGATTTAAAAACTAGGTGGATAGCCTTTTAGGACACGCTCTGAACCTGTTGCGTAGTCTACAGTCTAAGAGTCTAACTGCCTGAAAGCCTAAATGGAGTGACGAAAATGGCGAATATCAACACAAAGAAGGGCGTTATCGGTATTCTCACCGGCGGCGGCGATGTGCCGGGACTCAATCCGGCCATTCGGGCCGTCACGATTCGGGCGCTGCGTGAGGGACATCAGGTCATTGGTCTGCGACGCGGCTGGGCCGGTGTTGTGGAGATGCAGCGCGATAAAGAGGCGGATAACAGCGATTGCTTTCAAGTCTTGACGGAAGAAATCGTCAATAAAGCCGGACGGACCGGCGGAACTTTTTTGCACACTTCACGGACACGACCCAGCCGGGTGCCGTTGGTTAATGTGCCGGCCCATCTGCGCGAAGCGTATAATCAAAAAACGAATGATTTGACCCCGGAAGTTATCAAAAATCTGGATTGGCTGGGCATTGACTATTTGATTCCTATCGGCGGCGACGACACCCTGAGCTATGGTGTCGAGCTCTACAAAGCTGGCTTCAAAGTCATCGCGATTCCCAAAACGATGGACAATGATGTGCCCGGCACGGATTATTGCATCGGCTTCAGTACCTGCGTCACCCGCACGATTGCGCTGACCAACGCGCTGCGCACCTGCGCCGGCTCGCACGAGCGCTTTCTGGTGCTGGAAGTTTTTGGCCGTTACGCCGGTTTTACGGCTTTGTTGCCGACGATGGCCGGGGCGGCCCACCGCTGTGTGATTCCTGAGCACAAGTTTGACATGAATCGTTTAATTGAACTGCTGGTGGATGACCGCAATAAAAACCCCAGCCGATATTCGGTTGTGCTGGTTTCGGAAGGCGCAACCTTTGAAGGTGTGGACACCGTTTATCAACATGCCGAAAAAGACGATTACGGCCATGCGAAATTGGGCGGTATCGGTGATGTCGTCGCCTCGCAATTAAAAGAGCTGTCACCTAATTTCAACAACGGCCGGCGGATCAATGTTGTCAATCAAAAATTAGGTTATCTGGTGCGCTGCGGCGATCCGGATGCGATTGATTCCATTGTGCCGATGGCCTACGGCAATCTGGCGCTGGATCTGATCCAGGAAGGCATTCACGGTCGCCTGGTTGTGCTCAAAAACGGTCGCTATGACAATGTGCCGATTGAAGTTATTACCAGCACGAAAAAGCTGGTCAATGTGAAAGCGCATTACAACACGGATCGTTTACGGCCTAATTATCGCCGCTTTGAGATGAAGCCTCTATTTATTATGACCAGCGAAGGCGAGTAAACCTGAAAAACTCATAACACGTCTCAAAGGTATACAAGCGCCGGGTTTTACGAAGTGAGTTATACTGATTAAGGGTTAGAAATTGCATTTCAATTCGATGTCATGCCGGAATGCTTCTATCCGGCATCTTGCTTACCTGTAAGAAGATTCCGGCTAAAAACGTGCCGGAATGACACTTTGTACAATTGCAACTTCTAACCCTTAACGAGAATACGATGGAGGAATTGAACATGGAAAAGTGCGCCCTGTCCGGTTGGACTAAAGATGAATTGGAAGATACTTTCGGCTTAAAGCAAGTAGAAAGCGATGATATCCTGACGGATTGGCTGCATCGCGCCCAATCAGAAGCCCTGGGCGAACCGGAAAATGTGCTGTTGCCGTATTTACGCAAATCATTGGTGGCAAGGGCGGATGACTGGAACGAGGTCGAACTCAGCGAATACTTTATCGGCCCGATTCTATCTTTGATCAACTTTAATACGAACGAATTCAGCATTTTCTCGGAACGGGAACTGTCGGGCACGGTGGGTGAGTATGAGTTTAGCGGTGCGCCGGACGCCATGATCGCCAAAGGCCGCCGTCGGCCCAAGCTGCCTTATTTTTGTTTCCATGAATACAAGAAAGAAAACGAACCGCGGGGTGATCCGGCCGCGCAGGTATTAGCGGCCATGCTGGTAGCTCAAGAATTGAATCAACATCGCCATCCGGTTTATGGGATGGTAGTGGCCGGTAAGATTTGGTATTTTATGACGCTGAAGGAAAAGGATTATTGTATCAGTCTGCCGTACACGGCGGTTCTGGAGGATCATTTGATTATGATAGTGAAGATTCTGAAGGCGTTGAAAGAGATCGTCCGCGAACTGGTGAAGCAAGATTGACACAAGACGATTATAAAATTACGCCGTCGTCTCCGAACTTGAAACTTGTAGCTTTCGGTTTACCGCGCCATGCTTTGATGGTTTTGTGACTAAAAAGGGAGAACGTATGCATGATTTGCAAGACAGCAAAATTTTGATTGTGGACGATCAGGCCGCCAATCTCAAGGTTCTGACCACATTTTTAAAGGATTTTGGCGCTTCTATTCTGGTTGCGTTGAATGGCGACCAGGCTATCCGTTACGCGGAAACAACAGAGCCGGATATTATCCTGTTGGACGTGATGATGCCCGGTATTGACGGTTTCGAGACCTGCCGCCGTCTCAAGGCCAATCCGGCCACCCGTGAAATTCCGGTTATCTTCATGTCGGCCCTGACCGATCCGTTTGACAAAGTCAATGGCTTTGCTGTCGGCGCGGTTGACTACATTTCTAAGCCGCTCAACCACTCCGAAGTCATGGCCCGGGTCAAAACCCATCTGACAATTCGGCGGCAAAAAGCGGAGTTGACGCATAAAAACAACCAGCTAAATCAGGTGAATGCCAGCAAAGACCGCTTTTTTTCAATCATCGCCCATGATTTAAAAAACCCTTTTGCCAGCCTGATGATCTTATCGGAGCTGCTTCTGGAAACCGGGACTGACGCTAACGACGAGCACAAGGGTTTGCTGAAGGATTTAAAAAAAGTGGTCACCCGCGCCCATAATTTATTGGAAAATTTGCTGAGTTGGGCTATCCTGCAAAAGGGCACGATGAAATACCAGCCGGCTGTTTTTGACATCCTGGAGATAGCCACCGAGGCCATCGAATTGGTAAGCGAGAGCGCCCGCCAAAAAAACATCGTCATGGTGAATGAGATTCCGGCCCATACGCTGGTTACGGCGGACTTTGATATGGCCAAAACCGTGTTGCGCAATTTAGTCACCAACGCCGTTAAATATACGGCCACCGGCGGCCGGGTAACCCTGACAAGCCGCGGCAGCGGAACCTATACAGAAGTAGCCGTAACCGACAATGGCGTTGGCATTTCGGAAAAGGGATTGGCCGCTGTTTTTAATATTGACCAAAAGTATCAAACACCCGGTACAGCCAAGGAGCAGGGCACGGGATTGGGGCTTGTATTGTGCAAGGAGCTGGTGGAAAAAAACGGTGGTAAGATTTGGGTGGAAAGCGAGCAGGGGAAAGGCTCAACCTTCTTTTTTACGCTGCTTAAACCAACATCTGTAACGGAAAATTCCGCATCGGTTTAGCCGCGCCTATCGTCCGGCTTCCAGGCGGCTGGCCAGGATGTCCGGCAAGCCGGTGGCCAGGAGCGCTTTCATTGTTTTAGCAATCGGATAATCCACCCGCTGAAAAATAACCCGGTTGCTGGGCACATCCCAGATGGCAAAGGCCGCCCGCGGGTCGCCGTCACGCGGCTGGCCAGCCGATCCGGGGTTTATGAGCGCATACTGTTTTGGCTCAAAAAGCGGCAATTCTGCCGGCAGATATTTTTTATATTCAGGATCTTCGTTTGTAGGACTTTCGCTCATTTGATAGACAAACTGAATATGGTTATGGCCATGAAAAACAATTTGATAGCCTTTTTGCTTCATCAACTCAAGGTTTGATTTGTACGTCATTTCATAGACATAGCCGTAAAACTTATGCGGGTCCTGTGGTGAGCCATGAACCAGCATCCAGTTTTCAAAAACATGCTCCAATGGTAAAGTCCGCAACCAGTCGCACTCCGCCTGATTCAATACATTCCAAGTCCACTCATCCGATAGCTTTGCGTGACGGTTACTGCCATCTTCATGAACACGTGTGCCAATCGTCTCATCGTGATTGCCTCGTACGGCCATAAGGTTGGGCAAATTAGCGATTCGCTCAATGCATTCTTTGGGAAAAGGGCCATAGCCAACCGCGTCACCCAGAAAGATATACCCGTCTACATCCAATTCTTTGGCTTTTTGCAGGACTCTCTCCAACGCCGGCAGATTGGCATGGACATCCGAGAACAAACAGTAGCGTGTAGGTTTGACCGGCAATTTCGCTGTTGTGTTTTGGGGTGTCCGTAACCCGGCAATTAAATTATCACGCTGCTCATAGTATGCCGCAACCAGAAAGTAGTCCCCCACAGCCTGTACAAACACATCCAGCTCATAACGGGATTTTAAACGATGAGCCAAAGCCGACGCCAGATGATCACCAAAATCCCGCCATTGCTCTAATCCGATCTGCGGTTCCTGCGGAATACGGTGCGCCAGCGCCTCGCCAATATCTTTTAACTCGCCCGGTTGATAAACCTCATCATCCAAATAGTATAGTTGTGCAGATCCATCTTCATAGCCAAAGTTGGATGGATTAATATCGAGCATGATATGATGCGCCTGCACAATTTCCAGACCCACATCCAGCATTTTGGTCCACCAATTAACCTTGTCCTCCCATTGCGTTAGTTCACGCAACGTTATCAGGCGTGGCGTGGCGGTACACGGCCAGTAGAGTTGGTCATAGAAAAGAGTAAACCAGACTTTTTGAGGATGCCAAACGGTTAATTTTTGCGTCAGTTGAAAAGATTGGTCGAGGGCGGCATGAACAACTTCAAAATCAGAAGCAGAATGGTTGGCATGGGTTTTGAAGATCCAGTTTTGACTGCACAAAAGTCGCAAAGTGGTCTTAGCGGAGCCGTCTGTAGCGCCGACCACGCCTGTCTTGTACTGCCAGTCTTCAGCAGTTGGGCTGATGAGGGCATCGTAAATCTGCGGGACGTCCAGTCCCCCGCCGATACCAACGATGTGGATATCGGCGGAGGATTTTGGAATCGGAAAAGTTGGCACAACCTTCATTTAACCACTTTTTTAAAATCATCGAGTGATTGACGCACGGCTGACCAGCCCATGCCCAGGTTGGTAGTCTTCTTGGTAATCAAGACCAGCAAGGCATCCGTGCCGGGAATAATCTTCATAAAGTGATACGTCATTTTGGTCGTCACTTGAATTTCTTCAAATGTGTGTACCGGCTCCGTGCCGCGTTGCTTGGCAACCATTTGCTCCACACGCGAAACGGTTTTGCCGCGGAACATATCGACAGCCGCGGCGGCAACGGCATCCAAATAGGCCTGGGTAAAATAGGAGACCGTATTGTGAATGCCTAACAACATGCCCGTGTTCAAGTCAACAACGCCACAGGCTAATCCGTCCTGGACATCGTCTGAAACTTTTCTGCAAACTTCATTGATGTTTGCCATTTTTGAATCCTCCAGTGTAAGTGAAATTTAGCGTGAATGATGGTGAAACGTGGTGCAAATTAAACTAATTCTATAAGTTTTCTGCAAGACGCTGTGTCAACTGTTTAACCTCATTAAAAACCGGCCCCAACATGGCATTTGCATTGGCCAGAGTTATTAAAATCAGTTGCGCATCAATAAAAGTAAAGAAAATAAAACCATTTTTGCCTTTGATAAAAGCATGTTCCATGTCCCCCCGGCCAAGCTCTTCGGCAGTGGACTGCCCTACCCGAAAAAGGGACAAGCTCATGGAAACAACATGTCCGGCGTCCAAATCAGCCGGCAAGGCGTATGTTAAAACAACACCTTCTTTTTCAACAATGGCAATACCTTCGATGGCGGTGGACTCTTCCATCGTTTTTTGAATAATCAAATCCATTTTTTGCGTTTGCGACATTATTAAAAAATCCTTTCTAAACCTTTTGATAGCCACAACTTGCTTTTGCTATGTACTTATTTTTCTTCTGACCAGGGTCAGATTTTGGGTAACGCGAACGTCAGCGGGTTTTAGTTTTAAAGCTTTTTCCCAAAAATTAATGGCAACGGCGTAGTCGTTACTATAAAAAGCTTGCAACCCTTCTTCGAACAACTCATAATAGTCTTGGGGGCTATTTTCTTTCGCGCTGCCGCTATCTGTAACCTTAGGCGTGTTTTCCGATGCGCCTTTGATAGCTGCTTCCCCACCCCCGCTTACCCGAAACTTTTTCTGCTCCAAAACAAAACTTCCATCAGTCCATTGCAGCAATAAATCCAGAGAATCTTCCTGAGAATAGTCACCGAACTGCGCATTAATAACAGCGCCTCTTTCAATATAAAAAACACCTTCTTCGTCAACGCGCTGAACACGCAGCGTTCCCGTAAAAGTATTTTCTTCACAGGACTGCAAAATGTTGAACAAGGGGAAATCTTCTAACTCGCCCCGATCCAAAAAAGCCGACATCTGGCTTTGTTGCGCCAACCGCAGCAGCGACTCGATTTTAGCGCCCAGGGCCGAAAGGTTATACGGCTTGGGCAGAAAGTCAATCGCGCCTAATTTTAAGACTTCATCAGCCATTTCTTCGCTAAAAGATGCGGTCATGAAAAGAAAGGGCACCGGCTTAAACTGCCGCATTTTTATGACTTTTTTAAAAAAAGAAACGCCGTCCATTTCCGGCATCATCACATCGGAAATAATCAAGTCCGGCGTAAATGTTTTAAGCGCTTCTAAAGCAATAATAGGATTACTACAAACAGTAACCCGATAGCTCTTTCGTTCAAGAGCTGTTTTTACCAGATGCTGCAATTCAGCATCATCTTCCACAAACAAAATATTATATTGGCTCATAATTGACAGCTCAGCATAGTTTTCACAACTTTTTTTTGAAAATTAAAAATTTAGCGATAGTTAAGTTTAAATATAACAGTACACAATACCTTCGCCAAATTTCATGTAACATTTCGAGTCATCTGTTGTAGAAGCTA
>CAYOLL010000105.1:0-21232 GCA_964404765.1 uncultured Gemmatimonadota bacterium
GCCAAATTTCGTAGCCAATTTCGGACAATTTGGTACGCGAGAGTGAGGTTAAGACAATCGCAACACTCTCTTATCAAGATGAGTTTTGCCGGTTAGCCCGCAAGATTTTTGTTATGATTTCCGAACCTATGCGCAACGGCTCATGGACTGTAAACAGCCTGATAACGGGCTAAGATGGCCGCCCGACTTAGCCGCTGTTGATATGCGGCGCTAATGTGCCGGCGGTCCGCCGCTTCGATCAGGTGAACGTCGCCGGCGTTGTATTCGCACAAATTGCCGACTTCTTTGGCCATTTGGCAGGAATCGACCACACTGCCGCTCATGATAATCGGCAGGCCGGTCAGGGCGTATTCGGCAAACTTGGTCGGCGAGGCCACTCGGTTAATCATATTATCCTCGCGCAGCATGATGGCGTAGTCCGCAGCGTTTAAAAAAGCATTCACTTGTTCAAATGGAGCGTGGCTAATCTGCACAACCTCCGGCGGTAAACTGGCCAATTTGGCTTTGGCGTCCGCCACCTGCGGCGTCAGAATCAGCAGGCGAAAGTTGGCGTCGCGCCCATACAGTTTGGCGAACAAAGCCACCGATTCCTCAAAGCATTGATAGAAGGTCAGGCTGCCGCTATAAATCAGCACTTTGTGCGCCGGCAAATAGCCGCACTGAGTTCGGGTGGCCCGGCGCAATTCCGGATCGTAATAAAACTTTTCGGTCGAGGCGCTGCAGGGAATGATCGCAAACGGCTTGTTTTGAAAATCCGCGCCGACGTACTCCTTTAAGGCTTGGGTGACAAAAATAGCGTGATCGCAGGTGTGCGCCGATAAGGTTACACGCCGCCACAGTCGCCACTCCTGAACGCGTCCGGCCCATTTTTCCAGCAGCGAGTCCGGCTGATAGCGCAGGGTAAACTCCGGCACGGAAGCGCCGCGATAATCACAAATTAAACAAAAGCGCCTGAAAAGCTTCAGATAACGGGCAACGCAGGCGCTATATTCGTTGCGGGCGTGCAATAGTTCAAATTGCGGTCGAAAGCGCACGACATGAATGAGCAGCAGCAGCGCATTCCAAAAAATCGAGAACGGCACCAGCGGGCGTACGCCGCGAAACAGCCGCACCCGACATTGCGACAACTGTTGCACAGATTCCAGCCGCGCTTGCGATTTGCGATAGAGGTCGGTTTGCCCGGCAAAGCTCCAGATTTCAAAATCGACAATACCGTTCCGCTTCATCTCCAGGGCGTGGATAAACACCTGCGAGTCGATGACCGTTTCCGCCAAACCTTCGAATAGGATAAATAAGCCTTTTTTCATAGTCGGAAAGATAGTATTTTTGCTCACTTTTGCAATGATCAAATGGCAAGGCTTGTGTGCAGCGCAGCCATGACAGCGAATGTTTAAAATTACACCACAGCTCTTTTTGCGAAAAAAATTTTAAAATATTTAAATTAATTAGCGAAATTTCGCTTGATTTTAAAAAAATAAACTCTATTTTTCCTCTGCATTCAAATCGACCGTGTTTTTTACAACGAAGGAGCAATACATGATTGACCACAAACTGCCGCACGGCCTGACCATCACCGGCTCGCTCAAACCGGGTTATGAGGATGTGCTGACCGAAGACGCCCTGAAATTTATTGTCGCCCTGCAGCGAGAATTTAGCGACCGTCGCAGTGAATTGCTGAATCGTCGCATCAAAATACAACGTCAGCTTGATGAAGGGCGCCTGCCCGATTTCCTGCCGGAAACCCAAGCCATCCGAGAAGATCCAAGCTGGCAAGTCGGCTCGATCCCGGCCGATCTGCAAAAACGGCATGTGGAAATCACCGGCCCGGTCGAGCGCAAGATGATGATCAACGCGCTCAACTCCGGGGCGGATGTGTTCATGGCCGATTTTGAAGACGCCAACTCGCCGACCTGGGATAATGTGATGCAAGGGCATCTGAACTTGCGCGACGCCATTGCCCGCACCATTGCGTTTACCAGCCCTGACGGCAAAAAAGTCTACAAGCTGAATGCGCAGCCGGCGGTGTTGATGGTTCGCCCGCGCGGCTGGCATTTGCTGGAAAAGCATATTCTGCTGGACGGCGCGCCGATTTCGGCCTCGCTGGCGGATTTTGGGCTGCATTTTTATCATAACGCCAAAAAGTTGCTGGAGATAGGCAGCGGCCCGTATTTCTATCTGCCCAAGCTGGAAAATCATTTAGAGGCGCGGCTGTGGAACGACGTGTTCGTTTTTGCCCAAAATACGTTAAGTCTGCCCGTCGGCACGATTAAAGCGACGGTGTTGATTGAAACGATTCTCAATGCTTTTGAGATGGAAGAGGTTTTGTATGAACTGCGTGACCATATTGTCGGGCTTAATGCCGGGCGTTGGGATTACATCTTTAGCGCGATCAAGAAGTTGCATAAATATATCTCAAACCCTAAGGGTTTTAAGAATCCCTTAGGGTTTATGCCGGACCGCGATCAGATCACGATGGCCGTGCCGTTTATGCGCACCTACGCCGAACTGCTGATTCAAACCTGCCACAAGCGCGGGGCGCACGCTATCGGCGGCATGTCGGCCTTTATCCCCAGCCGCAAGGATGAAAATGTCAATCGTACCGCCCTGGCCAAAGTGCGCGAGGACAAGCTGCGCGAATCTTCGCAGGGCAACGACGGCTGCTGGGTGGCCCATCCCGATCTCGTCCCGTTTGTCAAAGGTATTTTTAACGATGTGCTGGGCGACCGGCCGCATCAAAAAGACAAACTGCGCGGGGATGTGCGGGTGACGGCGGCGGACTTGCTGAATTTTACAGTCGAAGGCGGCAAAATCACTGAGTACGGCATTCGCCATAACATTAACGTAGGTTTGCTGTATCTGGAAGCCTGGCTGACCGGCACGGGCGCGGCGGCGATCTACAATCTGATGGAAGATGTGGCCACCTGCGAAATTTCGCGAACGCAGCTCTGGCATTGGCTGCATAACCCGAACGCGCTTTTGGATGATGGTCGGACGATTAGCGCGGCTTTAGTCAAAGCGTTGACTGATGAGGAGCTGGGTAAAATTAAAAATGTGGTCGGCGCAGAGGCTTTTGCCAAAGGCAAGTTTGACCTGGCTCGACGCATTTTCGACGAGCTGATTTATGCGGATGAACCGGCGGATTTTCTGACGTTGAAGGCGTATGAATATTTGTGAGGCTGCGCTAAAGGCAATTTACGGCTGCTTTGGCAAGGCAATGAGGCCGATAATTTCAATGATCACTTGCTGAAACATGTCGGATTTAAGGCGGGCAATCGATTTGATAACTAAATTTTTTTCGATTTGCGCAATTGCGTCTGCTTTGACTCGACTAACGTGTCGTAGCGAACCCGGAGTTTCCAAATCGGTCGGCTGGATTAAAACCGAATACGGTATCGGAGTTAGATTTGTGGTGAGCCCGCACACCAGCAAATCTAATGCAGTCCGGTTGTAAAAATCGTTAGACAGGACTAAAGCCGGGCGTACTTTGACTTGCGATTGATCGGAAAAAGGGAATGAAACCAGAACAATATCGCGTTGCTTATAAATACTCATTCCAAACCTCGTCGCCTTCATTATCCCAAAGCCTGGCAAAGCTGGCTTCGGAAGCTTTCATAAACTGGTAATGAAGTAACCGATCATCACTATCTAATTGGTCTTGATTAAGCTGCTTTGCAAAAGATAACGCCAGAGCTTGTCGGATCAAATCGGGAATAATCTCTTCCATCTGGCTTTTGGAAATCGACGACATGTAATGGGTGAGCGCCTCAATCAGATCGTCGCCCAAGGAAATCGTTAATTGCTGAACAGCCATAGACACCTCGCACCGTAAATGTGAACATCGTTACCAACCTCATGACAACTTAACAGACGGTAATAAACCCGTCAAGAAAAAGTTCTTACGGATTGCGAATGGCGAGACTGCCGAACTCAGCAATCCACAATCTGTAATTGAAAGGGGGCCGGGGATGATTAAGCTAAGTTTGATTAAGAGCATTATTCGCCAAGTGGCGGCATTGAATCGCCGCTTTCATCGTCCGGTCTTTAAGAATTGCCTGTTTTGTCTGGCGGCGTTGCACGAATGGCTGGTCTTGATGGAACTGAAAGAGGCTTTTTTGATGGAAGAATTGGCCGAGGTGGAAGATTATGATGCGTTGAATTCGGGCGGATGGGCGCCGGCGGCATGAAGCGTTTGACGTAGATTTTGGATGCCAGCCTCCGATAGCGGACTTTTTTGTTCGCAGGTCACGTGCATGTCCTTGGCAAGAGCCAAAGTTGCGGCGCTAAAAAATCTCGGCCAGCGGAATCGCAATATCAATATTGGGGTCTTTGACTTCGCCGGAAGAGAAGATGTGCGGTTTCATGTCGGGCGTGAAAATACTAATAATGCCCAGAGACGGCTGCACAAACCAGCAGGATTTGACGCCATCCTTGAAATAATCGCTGAATTTTTGGATGATGTCGTAATCGCTTTGGGATGGGGAAAGAATTTCGATTATCACCAACGGCGGTTCGGTCATTTTGATTTGATCTTTGGCCGGGTTCATGGGACGCTTCAGATAAATACTGATGTCCGGTGTGGCGGATCGCGAAGGCAATTCCAATGACAGCTCATTGGCAATCGAATATTTTTCCCGATAGCGCGTAACGATCGCGACGGTTAGTGCAGATTGCGTGATGCTGTGGTTGTAGCTGGGCATGGGTTTTCCCCTTTCGACCATGTATTGCGCCGAGGCTTCTTTGAAAGTGTCCATTGTGCACTCCTTTGCCAATTGTTTGCAAACGATAGGTTACAATAACAATATAAGATGAGAAATGTTGCTTTGCAACCGATTTTCCCATTTCCCATTTTGATCTTGAGTTCTGTCTGGCGACGCACCACGAATGGTTGGTCTTAATGGAACTGAAAGAGGGGTTTTTGAGGGAAGAATTGGCCGAGGCGGATATGGATTATGCCGCGGCATGATCCCAAGACATTTGTTTA
The DNA here is from genome assembly GCA_964404765.1 of uncultured Gemmatimonadota bacterium. GTDB lineage: Bacteria > 4572-55 > 4572-55 > 4572-55 > 4572-55 > CAYOLL01. The sequence goes on from CAYOLL010000105.1 coordinate 4,982, forward strand.
TTGCAGGAAATAATTGATTTTCACAATTCTCGCGAAATAGGCATTTCGCGCTACTTCCAATTATCCAACGAAAGGAGTTTCACCATGGCTCACGAGTATAACATTGACAAGTATCGCCCGGCTTCCATCGAGGAAATCCGGCGAGATTGGACGGAAAACCCGCGCTGGAAAGGCGTCAAGCGGCCGTATCAACCGGAAGACGTGGATCGCGTGCGCGGCACGATTCGCTTTCAATACACCTTTGCCCGGATGGGCGCGGAGCGGCTGTGGCATCTGCTGCACACCGATGATTATCTGCCGGCGCTCGGCGCGATGTCCGGCAATCAGGCCATTCAACAGGTTCAGGCCGGCTTAAAAGTGATTTACGTCAGCGGCTGGCAGGTGGCGGCGGACGCCAACTTAGCCGGCAAGATGTACCCCGATCAAAGTCTGTACCCCATCAACAGCGTACCGGAGCTGGTGCGGCGCATCAACAACGCCTTCCATCGCGCCGACGAGATTCAGCACGGCGAAGGGCGCAAGGATACTTTTTGGTATGCCCCGATTATTGCCGACGCCGAGGCCGGCTTTGGCGGCGTGCTCAACGCGTTTGAATTGATGAAGTTTATGATCGAAGCGGGCGCGTCCGGCGTGCATTTTGAAGATCAATTATCGTCGGCCAAAAAGTGCGGTCACATGGGCGGCAAAGTGCTGGTGCCGACGCAGGAAGCCCTGCAAAAGTTGATTTCGGCGCGCCTGGCCACCGACGTATTTAACATCCCAACCTTGATTGTGGCCCGCACAGACGCCAACGGCGCCTATTTGATCACCAGCGATATCGACGCGGTCGATCAGCAATTTGTCGAGAAGAAGCCGCGCACCAGCGAAGGCTTCTACCACTTCCGCGGCGGCATCGACTCGGCCATTGCCCGCGGCATTGCCTACGCGCCGTATTGCGATATGGTCTGGTGCGAAACATCCAAGCCCGATCTCAAAGAAGCAAAACTGTTTGCCGAAGGCGTCAAAAATGTCTACCCGGACAAGCTGCTGAGCTACAACTGCTCGCCGTCGTTCAACTGGGCCAAGAATCTGGACAGCGCCACCATCGCCAAATTTCAGCGTGAGTTGGCCTCGATGGGCTACAAGTTCCAGTTCGTGACCCTGGCTGGTTTCCATGCGCTGAACATGGGCATGTTCGAGCTGGCGCAAGCTTACAAAACCGAGGGCATGGCCGCCTATTCCCGTTTTCAGGACCGCGAGTTCGAGCATCAGAACGTCGGCGGTTTCCGGGCGATTACCCATCAACAATTTGTCGGCACCGGCTATTTTGACAAAGTGACGGAAGTCATTATGGGCGGAGATTTTTCGACCGCGGCACTAAAGGGTTCGACGGAAGAGGAACAGTTCCATAAGTAAAAAAGCATCGCGCGGTAAACCGCAACTCAAACCTGACAGGTTTTGAAAACCTGTCAGGTTTGTCACACAAAAAGCCCCTCAACGACGTCGTTGAAGGGCTTTTTTGTTAATGCCGTTTATGCAAGCGTAATGGTTTAGCGGGTCACGGCATACGAGAAACCCCAACCCATGCTGTTATAAGCTTCGGCGGAGTCAAACAAGGTGTTGTGGCTCATGGCGTCCACCGTCAAGTGATGTAGGCCCGGATGACGCGGCGTCCAGGTAAAGGAATAAGAGCCGGCGCCATTTCCTTCCATCGGCAGGCGGTGATGCAACCGCGGAAAGGCGTGGGCAAAGACGGCGTCGTTCGTGTTGGCGGTGGTGACGGTCACGGTCACTTCTTCGCCGGGCTTCAGGGTCGGGATATTTTCGCGCATGATCCGTGACAACGGATCCGAGATAGTCCATTCGCCTGAAGCGCTGCTAAATTTTACCGATTTGATCTCGACCGTGCCGTTTGCCGATTCAATCAGGGTTCCGCTCAATCCGACCATGTGCCAGCGCCCGTTCTGAGCGGGATTGCGCTGACGCTTCGCCATATAGAGGTAGCGGGTAGCATGGTCGGTAAACGGCTTTTCATAGCGGGTGGTGTCGCCGGCAGTCGCGCCCAGAATGTGTAACGTGCCGACAAGTTCCATGGTTATGGTGACGGTGGCGGTGCTGTCGCTGGTCAACTCGACCTCACGATGTGACGTACGACTGGTAATACGGCGGCCAAATCGCAACGGCGTAATGGCCTCGGCAATTGCGCCGCCATCGCCAAGACTGGTTGGTACGGCGCCGCTTTCCTCATCGTCGCGCAGCTCAATGGACAGAAAGTCCAATTCGCTTTCCAACGCGGTTAAAACTTCCTGCTTCTCGATGCTTGGATTGATAGCAGAATCCGGCGCGTCAGCCGGGGATTTTTCGCAGCCGGTAGCAACCGCCAGACCAACAATTAACAGGGCTGTAACAAATAGCTTTTTCATAGCGCTCTCCTTTGTAAAAAGTGTTTGACACCGTTTCGTTAGTTTCGACGCTTAATTGGACACGCCCCGGCAAAAAGGGTTTAATGTAAAAATAAATAGTTCTAAAAAAAATTGAAACCTATATTTTAATATTGGGTACCCTTGCCTCAAGCCTGAATTATTCACCACGAAATACACGAAAACCACTCTTTTTTGTACTAGTCAACGACCTGTGATACACTGTCATGCCGGAATGCTTTTATCCGGCATCTTGTTTGCCTGTAAGAAGATTCCGGCCAAAAACGTGCCGGAATGACACCTCCGAAAAGTGTTCTAAAGGTTGTTGACTAGTACAAAAACCACTCTTTTTCAATGGATATAAGCACATGAAACATTGGAGTTATCTGGCCCCGGCCGGGGCCATCTGCGTGTTGGGCAGTTTCTTTTTCACCTGGTTCAAAGTCGCCGGCACGCGCGTATCCGGCGTCAGCGAAGGCGGGTCGCTGTGGACTTTTGTCGTCCTGGCCGCTTTGATTTTATGGGCGTTTTCGATTCAAAAGCAATGGCCGTTGCTGGCCAAAGCGACGATTGTCGGTAGCGGGGTCGCCGGTCTGGTTATGATGGGCACGGTTATCCATCGCGTTTATCATACCAAAGTGGCCTTTATCAGTGTAACCAAAGTATTTGATGTCCATTGGCAGCCGGCATTTTTTCTGCTCGGTTTGGGCTTTATCGCTACCTTGATCGGCGGAGTTATGATGGAGCCGACAAGCCCAACAGCCACAGCTTCGGAAAAGGCCGACGCATGATCAAGGGCCTGCTGATAGACATGGACGGCGTTTTGTACGTGGAAGACCGGGTTGTGCCCGGCGCGCCGGAAACGATTACCTGGCTGCGCCGGCAAAATCTGCCATTCCGCTTCCTGACCAATACTACCATGAAAAGTCGGGTCACCCTGGCCGCCAAACTCAACCGCATGGGCATCGAGGTTGAGCCGGCGCATATCTTCTCTGCAGTCTATGCCGCGGCCTGCTATGTACGCCAAAAGCCAGGCGCGCGCTGCCACCTGATGCTGGCCGAAGACGCGCAGCAGGAATTTGCCGGTCTGGCCAGCGCTTCCGACCAAGTGGATTTTGTCGTTGCCGGCGATTTGGGCGATCAACTCAATTATGACCGGATCAATCGCGCCTTTCGCTGCCTGATGAATGGCGCGGAATTGGTGGCGTTGCAGAAAAATCGTTTCTGGCGCACTGCCGACGGTCTGGCCATTGACGCCGGCGCATTTGTAGCCGCCCTGGAGTACGCGTCCGGCAAAACGGCGACACTCATTGGTAAACCGGCCCGTCCGTTTTTTGAAGCCGCCCTGCAGGACATGGATATTACCGCCGCTGAAGCGTTGGTCATTGGCGACGATCTGGAAGCGGATATCCAGGGCGCGCAGGCTCTGGGCATTCGCGCCGCGCTGGTCATGACCGGCAAATCACAGCCGGACGATGTGGCGCATCCGACGATTCGGCCGGATTTTATTTTTTCCACGATTGCTGATTTTGTAAAATTTAAGGAGTAGCAAAATTCATTTTGCCTAAAATTTAAGGAGTGATTTATGCGCTGTAAAATTTTTTATCTGCTCTGTGGACTTCTAACGCCCCTGACCGTCTGGAGTCAGCCCTTCAAAATTGACGGCAATTTGGAAGATTGGGCAAAACTTAAATCAACCCTCATCAATACAAAAGCGAACGCGGTCTTTCAGCCAAAAAACTGGCTGAGCGAAAAAGATTTAAGCGTTTCTTACCGGCTGACTTCGGACAGTGAGAATATTTACGCCGCGATCCAGATAACGGATGATGTCATTGTCAAAGCCAAAAATCAGGCCGGCCAGCTCAAAAGCGATCATATCGAATTGTGGTTGGATCTGATTCCCGGTACAGAACGGCTCTATGTTGAAAATGAGAAAGATGGCAAAATCGTCAAAACAACCGATAAAAGCCGGATGATCCAACTGGCTTTTGGGCCGGACAATTGGGTTGCCTATTACTTGCCGGAAAAAAAGCCCGTGGCGCCGCAGGCAATTGAGTCCGCGCTCATAACCGTGCCCGGCGGCTATGTGCTGGAGTGCCGTCTGAACGGAACAGCGCTTGGAGAACTGCCGGCTAACGGTGTTAAAAAAGTAGGCTTTTTGGTGGATGTGGTGGATGCCGATAATCCCAGCCAACCGGCTCAGGATGTATTGTTCTCTTCTTCCGCCAAGCGAAAATTCGGTGACCCGAAAACCTTTAGCCAAATGGAATTGCCGATATTGGTTACACCCAAAGCCATTCAGGATAAGATGGCCAAAGACGCCGCTGTCAAAGCGGTTTTCAAATGTTTTCCTGGCGGATTTTGGGCCTGGGATGGCGCCAACTGGAATTTTTCCGTGCGCGGTGAGCAGCCTATTTTTGATGACGGCGGCATCTTTTTATTCCAATATAAGTTTGCCAATTTTCAACCTAAATTTATCAAGTCCTACCCGTTTGGTTCCGGTCCGGATCAGACTTTTGTCGTCTGCTCCTACGAAGATGTGCTGGCAGTCAGCGCGATGACTTCGACCAATGCCCAGAAGCTTTACGGCTCGTGGTTTGATGAAAAAACGGCGGCGAGCTTCGGCCATCTTTTTACCAAAGAATACAGCTTTACGACATTTAAATATCCGGATGGCGTCCAGGGCTGCGCGGTTTCACGGCTGATTACTTCGCGCACCGGAACGGGCATTTGCGGCGGCGCCGAGACGTACGCCACGACTTTTTATCGGCTCAATCAAAAGTCGTTGGACCAGGTCTTCGAGTTCATGTCCTCGCCGTGTGACGAAAACGTCTACCTGGCTTGGAAATGGACGAAACCCGGCGCAGAAATCATGACTTTTGAATATCCCGAAGCCAATTTGAAAATGGATGAAAGCGCCGCCGGCTCTAAAGCGTTGTTGAAGTGGAACGGTAAGACATTTGCAAAATAAGGCCCTCAAATTCGAGGGGATTAAACCCACTCTATTCCAAGAGCCGACGCCATGAAGAAAAAAACCAGAAACACCATCGAAGTGCAGGGAACCTCCGTCGCTGTCCTTTCGCAGAATCGGCAAGACATCATCTGCCTGACCGATATCGCCAAATTCAAAAACCCGGATCACCCGGACGATGTGATCCGCAATTGGCTGCGCAGCCGCAACACGGTGGAGTTCCTTGGGGTCTGGGAGCGCCTCAACAATCCGAATTTTAATCCCGTCGAATTCGACGGGATTAAAATGCAGACGGGTCTAAACAGCTTTGTCCTCACGCCGAAGCAGTGGATCGAAAAAACCGGAGCTGTGGGCATCACGTCAAGCGCCGGTCGCTACGGCGGCACCTACGCCCATAAGGATATTGCCTTCGAGTTTGCCGCCTGGGTCTCGGTTGAGTTCAAGCTGTATCTCATCAAGGAGTTCCAGCGCCTCAAGGAGGATGAAAGCACCCGCTTGTCGTTGGCCTGGAATCTGAATCGCACCCTTTCCAAACTCAACTACCGCATTCACACGGACGCTATCAAGACGCATCTGATTCCGGCCGCAATTACACCCGCGCAGGCTGCGCTCACCTATGCCAGCGAAGCGGACGTCCTCAATGTTGCCCTCTTTGGCCAGACCGCTAAACAGTGGCGCGACACCAATCCCAAACTCGAAGGTAATATGCGCGATTACGCCACCATCGAACAACTGCTGGCGTTGGCCAATATCGAAGGCATGAACGCCGAACTCATTCACATGGGGCTGTCACAAGGGGAACGCCTCAAACGTCTCAACGAAATTGCCATCCGCCAAATGCAGGTACTCGCCTCTGTTCCGACGATCCGGCAACTCAAGGAATAATGCATGCTTTTAATGACCGGGCATCTTTAGAGTTGATTGTCCGCGAAGCTTATCTCAAAAGATTAATTGCATGGAACTGAATTTGGAAATGAAACAATGTGGCCATTGTCAGAATATAATTGTGCTTTGAAAACCGTAGAATCCGCTACTTTGTTAAAGGAGACGCATGGGTACAAATAGACGCCAAATCGCACAAATAATCCGGCAACGGCAAAACGAGTTGGCCGAGGCAATTATCGTCTGCCAATATGAACGCCAACCCGAAATCTGGAAGCCTTTTGGTAACATCGGGCGGGAAAAAAGCGTGCGCGACGTTGGTTACCATCTCTCTTATCTGGCGGAAGCCATTGAGGCTGATGCGCCGGAGCTCTTCAACGAGTATCTGGCCTGGGTCAAAATATTGTTTGCGAGCCTGAAATTCCCCGCGCATGTCCTGTCCGCCACTCTGGATTGCACCCGCCAGACACTGATTACGCATTTGCCGCCGGAGATGAGCAGCGTCGCGCTGCAAATCCTGGACACCGGCATTCAAGCCCTTAGCCAGGCGTCTGTCGAATTGCCAACCTTCTTAGACGGCGACACGCCGCTTGACAATATGGCCCGCCAATTTCTGGCCGCCCTCCTGCAAGCCGACCGCCGCGCCGCCAGCCAGATGATCCTCAACGCTGTCCAACAAGGCGAATCTATCAAAGAAATTTATCTGTGCGTTTTCCAGCGTACCCAGCGCGAGCTGGGCCGGCTATGGCAGACCAATCAAATCAGCGTGGCGCAGGAGCACTTCTGCACCGCTGCCACGCAAATGATTATGTCACAGCTTTATCCATTCATTTTCAGCGCCAATGACAAGCGTAAAGACCGACGGCTGGTGGCAACGTGCATCGGCGGCGAGCTGCACGAAATCGGCGCGCGCATGGTGGCCGATTTTTTTGAAATGGAAGGTTGGGACACCTATTTCCTGGGTGCGAACACCCCGCCTGAAAGCATTCTGCGTGCGGTAAAGGACTATCGAGCCAACGTGTTGGCCATTTCCGCGACAATGATCTTCCACGTCAGCCTTGTGACAGAAATGATCCGCGTATTGCGCGCCGACAGTTCGATCCGCATCCCGGTTCTGGTCGGCGGATACCCGTTTAATCTATCGCCCGGACTGTGGCGACAGGTTGGCGCTGACGGCTATGCCCAGGATGCTCAGAGCGCCATTAGCGCAGCGGAGGGGCTGTTACAATCATGAACAAGAGCGCCGGTTTGGCGTTGCTATGCGACGAGCATGGCAACCTGATTAAAATATTGAGCGATCAATTCGGCATAGGTGAAAACTGCGCACCGGGCCGGCCATTTACGCAACTGGTGGCGCACGGATCACTGGCCAAAGCGCTTTCCTTCCTGACGGAACTCCGGATCAACGGCCTGGCCGTCGATTGGGAAATCAATATCGCGTTGGGGGAGCAGATACGGACGCTGCATTTCGCCGGCGGGCGACTCGACCGGCATCTGCTGATTGTCGCCGCCGAAAGCGGAAAGTTTGCCCTGAATTTATACGATGAAATGATCAGCATCAGCAACGAGCAAACCAACGCCTTGCGGGCCGCGCTCAAAGAGCAACGCCCGGACAACCGCATGTTTGATGAAATCAGTCGCCTGAATAATGAACTGACCAATATGCAACGTGAATTGGCCGGACAGAATGCGCAGTTGCAGCGCGAAATCCATGAGCGCAAACTAGCGGAAAATCAAGCGCGTTTCCAGGCCACGCTGCTGGACGCTGTCGGGCAAGCCGTTATCGCCACAAACAGCGCCGGGATGATCACTTATCTGAATCGGGCCGCCGAAAATCTGTATGGCTGGCCGGCCAATGAGGCCGTAGGTCAGAGCATCCTGAATGTAACGGTTCCCCAAATTTCTAAAGCGCAAGCGCTGGAGATTATGGCCCAACTCACTGCAGGTCAAATGTGGTCGGGTGAGTTTCTTGTCCGGCACCGCAACGGCCGGGTCTTTCCGGCTCTGGTTCACGACGCGCCGATTTTTGATGAAGCCGGCACCCTGATCGGCATCATCGGTATTTCGTCCGATATTACGGCCCGCAAGCAAACCGAGGAAGCCCTGCATCTGGCCAAGAAAGAAGCCGATACCGCCAACCAGGCTAAAAGCAAGTTCCTGGCCGGCATGAGCCACGAACTGCGCACCCCGCTCAATGGCATCCTCGGTTTTACCCAAATCCTCAAGCACGATCCCAAGTTTCCCGACGTTTATCTGCCGAGTATTGAGACGATCGAGCGCAGCGGCCAGCATTTACTCAGCCTGATCGCCGATATTCTGGATTTGGCCAGAGTCGAAGCCGGCAAAATGGAATTATTAACAGAATCGTTTGACTTAATCGCCATGCTGAATGACCTGATGGCGATGATCCGGGTTCGCGCGGCAGCTAAAAATTTAGCGCTCATTCAGACCGCGGCAACGCCCCTGCCCCGCTTCGTTTTGGGTGACGAAAAGCGGCTGCGCCAGATTCTGCTGAACTTATTGAGCAACGCCATTAAATTTACCGCCCGGGGTCAGGTGGAGCTTTTGATTGCAGAATGCGAAATGGCGGTTGTGGAATCCACGTCGGAAGCGCCGCGATCATTGATGCGGTTTGCGGTCACCGACACCGGCGCGGGTTTGACCGCCGCCGAGCGGCAACAATTATTTCAGGACTTCTCCCAGGTGGGCGATGCCGCTTCCAAAGCGCAAGGCACGGGCTTGGGTCTGGCCATTAGCCAACGTCTGACGCAGTTGATGGGCGGACAGCTAAGCGTGGCCAGCACACCGGGCCAGGGCTCGACTTTTTCCTTTACCATCCCGCTGCAAATAGATCCAAGCCGAGCAGACGAAGCCGCGCCGTCGCAAAAAGCGCGTATTATCGGCCTGCAAAGCGCACCGCCGACCATTTTGATTGTGGACGATAACCCGGTCAACCGCAAGGTCTTGCGCGGTATTCTGGAGCCGCTGGGCATCCTGTTGCTGGAAGCGGAAACCGGCGAGCAAGCCGTGCGTCTGGCCACCGATCATCGCCCGGCCGCCATTTTAATGGATTTGTTCATGCCCGGCATTGACGGGCTGGAAGCGACCCGCCAGATTCTAACCCAGCCGGAATTAAAAGACTGCCTTATCCTGGCAATTTCCGCCGATGTGTATAAAACTACCCGTGTTGAAGCGCTTCAGGCCGGCTGTGTCGACTTTCTATCCAAACCAGTGGATGCGTCACTCCTGCTGGATAGACTGACCTTTCATCTCAAACTGCAATGGCTGTACGCCGAACCTGTTACGGCGGCTGTAACCGAAATGGTCTGGCCCCGGCGGACATCTTACAGCCCTTGCTGAACGCAATTAACAGCGGCGATATTGTGCGGATGCAGGAGCGCGTGGCCGAGCTCGATCAATTAGCCGGCGTATACCAGCCGTTTGCCCGGCGTTGTCTGTATTTGGTAGACGAATTTATGTTGAGCGAATTGGCTGCTTTTGTGGAAGCCTCAGCTGCGATTAAGCATGAAGATCATTAACATGGATAAACAGGATGGACACGATAAAAAAATGAAACACGAAGAGACAAAGAAATAGCATGAAGATCATTAACATGGATAAACAGGATGGACACGATAAAAAAATGAAACACGAAGAGATAACCAGCACGATCATTGCTTGCCCAAAGGAATACATGGATAAACAGGATAGACAGGATAGAAAAATGAAACACGAAGAGATAACCAGCACGATCATTGCTTGCCCAAAGGAATACATGGATAAACAGGATGGACACGATAAAAAAATGAAACACGAAGAGACAAAGAAATAGCATGAAGATCATTAACATGGATAGACAGGATGAACAGGATGGAAAGGCAATTACAAAAGTATTTTATCCTGTCCATCCTGTTTATCCATGTCGATAAATACCTGAACATGGATGTGGGAACCTTGCAAAGGTTAAACTTGTTACGGAGTCAATATTTTCAAGGTTCGCTTAACTCCCCAACGTGAATTTTCGCAAGGTTATTTTATGCTGGATAAACAGGATAAGAAAATGAAACACGAAGAGATAACCAGCACGATCATTGGTTGTGCATTTGATGTCACCAAAGAGCTTGGCGCGGGTTTTCTTGAATCGGTCTATGAGAAGGCTTTGCTTCTGGCGCTGAGACAAAAGGGTCTGTCAGCGATCTCGCAACATCCGATCAAGGTGATGTTCAGGGGTGAATGCGTTGGTAATTTTTATGCGGATTTGTTCGTAGAAGAAAAAGTGATTCTTGAATTAAAAACCATTAAGGCCATTGCCCCCGAGCATCAAGCCCAGATTATCAATTATCTCAACGCCACCGGGATCGAAGTCGGCTTGCTTATCAACTTCGGCAACCCCAAACTCGAATACAAGCGTTTCACCAGAAGCAAGGAATTTAAACATGGATTAACAGGATAGACAGGATGAGAAGGAGAAGGTAAGGATTATATTTATTCGAATACAAAGCGTTTCACCAGAAACAGGGAATTTAAACATGGATTAACAGAATAGACAGAAGGAGAAGGAGAAGGTAAGGATTATATTTATTCGAATACAAAGCGTTTCACCAGAAGCAAGGAATTTAAACATGGATTAACAGAATAGACAGGATGAGAAGGAGAAGGTAAGGATTATATTTATTCGAATACAAAGCGTTTCACCAGAAACAGGGAATTTAAACATGGATTAACAGAATAGACAGAAGGAGAAGGAGAAGGAGAAGGAGAAAGAGAAGGAGAAGGTAAGGATTATTTTTCATCCTGTTTATCTTGTTTATCCATGTAAATAAATAAAAGCCTATGACAGGATGAGAAGGAGAAGATACGATTATTTTTTTATCCTGTTTATCTTGTTTATCCATGTAAATAAATAAAAGCCTATGACAACAATTCTTGTCACCGATAATGTTTCCAAAATATATGACTCCGCCGAGCGTCAACTGACCGTGCTGGCCGAAATCTCATTTTCCGTAGCGGCCGGGGCAACCTGCGCCATTGTCGGACCCTCCGGCAGCGGCAAAACGACGCTGCTGGGATTGTGCGCGGGGCTGGATCGGGCCAGCGCCGGCTCGGTCATGCTGAACGGCATTCGGTTGGATTATCTCAGCGAAGATGAATTGGCGCGGGTGCGGAATGAAAACGTGGGCTTTGTCTTCCAGTCCTTCCAGTTAATTCCGACGCTGACAGCGCTGGAAAACGTGATGGTGCCGCTGGAGTTACGCGGCGCTAACGGCGTGCGCAAACAAGCGCGGGAATTGCTTGAACGCGTCGGGCTGACGGACCGGGCCGATCATTACCCGGTGCAGCTTTCCGGCGGCGAGCAGCAGCGCGTGGCCATTGCCCGGGCCTTTATCAATCAACCCAAAATTCTTTTTGCCGATGAGCCAACCGGCAATTTGGACGCGGAGACCAGCGAAAAAATCACCCATTTGTTGTTCGATTTGAATAAGGATTTGGGCACAACTTTGGTATTGGTCACTCATGATCTGGAATTAGCGCGGCGGACGCAGCGGGTAATTCGATTGAAAGGCGGGCGGGTGATTGGAGATGAGTGGAGTAATGGCGTGAGGATCGTGGGATAGGATGGTGAAACCTTGCGAAGGCGTGATGGCGTCCGGCGCTTCACAACTCCTATTGCATCAAACTGGGTGGGCGGTCATCTGTCTTAACTGATCGAGTTGCTCAACCGTGCCAATAACGATCAGGGCCGATCCCAACAGGACTTGGGTCGTTGCCGCCGGATTGTAAAGAAAGCTATCGGCCTGGGGCAATTTGATCGCCACAACTTGCAAGCCGATTCGCTCGCGGATCTGGCTATCGGCCAGTGTTCTGCCAATGATAGCCGAGCCGGGGCCGACCACGGCCTCGCCAAAACGGGTTACGCCGGACTGATCGCGCAGCATTTTGTCAAGAAAAGAGACGACATTCGGGCGCAAAATCTCTGAGGCCAGACGCAGGCCGCCAATGGCATTGGGTGAAACAATGATGTCGGTGCCGACATTGGCCAGCTTTTTGCGGACGCTGTTATCAATAGCGCGGGCGGCAATTTTCAATTGAGGGTTTAGCGCTCTGGCGGTTACGACCAAAAACAAGTTATCCTTATCAGAGCCCAGCATAGCCACCAGGAATTTGGCCCCCTTGATGTTGGCATTTTCCAGCACCTCTTCTTCTGTGGCATCGCCCAGGACATAGAGAATATCCGGATAGCGTTCGAGCAGTTCGGTAATATGTTCGGAGCTGTTGTCAATGACCACAAACGGTTGGCCAACTTTACAAAACTCGTCCGCCACATAGTGACCGGTAGCTCCTGCGCCGCACAAAATATAATGGTTTTTGAGTTTACTGATTTGGGTCAGCATTTTGTTTTCAGAAAAGTAGGCCTTGAGTTCGCCTTCGACAATGAAGGCGGTGACAGTAGAAACAGCGTACACGACAACACTAACTCCGACAACCATCAAAACCATGGCAAACAACTTGGCAAAAGGCTTGTGCTCCATACCAAGCATGTCGCCATAGCCGACTGTAGTCAGGGTCATCACAGCCATGTAGCTGCAGTTTAACCAGGACCACTCATTCCAGTTTTGAATTTTAAACCCAATAGTGCCCAGCGCAAAAACGGTGAAGAGAATAAGCAATGGCCGACCTACTTGCAACCGCACCAGCTTTTGCATCTCGCGGCTCATTCGGCCAAAGGGGTGAGCTCGGGTGTCGTTTAATGATGTGTTCATTTTGCCAACCTTGCATCAATCAGCCCCGCCTAAAACGACCAGAAAGATGAAAAAAAGAAGACCGAATACCAGGACAACTGCCAGGGCAAAAAAGCCAATCGGATAGGCGGTATTCGGCAAAAGCTGGCCGATCATAACAACGCCCAGCATGACGCCCAGAAAAGCCACAAACCACTTTAAGCTATTTTGCGAGCGCCTCTGTTTTGTATGTTTGCGTCGCACTTCCTCTTCTACCTGCCGGGCGATCTCTTCCAACTGCATCCGCGAAACTTTGGTCTTCGCCTGCAAGACGTCCAAAGCGCAACGTAGTTCATTATTATGTTCGATTTCGCACGCTTGTTGCGGCTCGTCAATGGCCAGGGCCCGCCGGATGACTTCTTCAATAATTTGCTTTTGCAACTCTTGCTCATTCATGATTATGATTAAAACCCGGGTTTAAAGAAAAAGCGAGGTATCCTTCAAAAATGATAATTTTCGCGGCTGGATCATTTTTTGCCCATGCTAGCAAAAACGAGAATTGCCGCAAACAGAAAAACGATTCCCAAAAGACCGGCTAAAATAATATAGACAATGCGCGGCGCCACAAACCACAGTCCAAATAAAAGCACCATGGCTCCGGCAAAGTAATAACCCCATTGCCGAAGTCGCTGCTTATCCGCTTCTATGGCTTCACGAATACCGGCTTGCTGCTGCCGTGCGCCCAGCTCTTTATAGACCTGCCGGACAATAGCCTCGATTTCGGCGCGGGAAAGACTGGTCGTTTCGGCCAGGGTGGTTATCAATGCGGCTTCTTCCGTCTCAGTGACCCGACGCACTTGTTTTTTCTCATCTTTTTCCATGACTCGCCGGACAATTTCGTCCAGAACTTTTTTTTGTATGTCATCGTTCATTGTCAAGTTCCTGTTATATCCTGAAAAATTCAAAAAATATGTAACAGCCAACGACCTGTCGATCCCTGTCATTCCGAAGGAGTCTTTTTGCAAGCTTGTACAAACGCCGTTAAAAGATTCCTTCGGAATGACATCAGCTCTGGAAGTGTTCAAGAGGTTGTTGACTATTACAAAAATTCAAAAATACGCAGAAAGTTGCAAATAACTATACTAATCCCGAATTTTAAGGCGGAGTGCCGCTAGTTGATCCACCACAATCCCAAAAAAAATAATCTCAATACCTAATGTGACGAAGAGTGTACCGGCAACAGAGAATTGGCCGTGAACTATTACGTTACGAATTGTCCAACTAATTCCAATCAAGAAAGCTAAAAAACCGGACGGGAAAAAAACACGCAGCGGATTAATCATCGTAGCGATACGGATGATCAGAAGACCGAATTTAAAACCGTCCCGCAACGGTCGGATTTTACTGTGCGTCCCGATTGCGCGTTTTGTCGCGGTTATTGGCTCAAAAGCCACGTTGTAACCGGCGCTGATAAAGGCCATGGTACACGTGGACGGAAAAGAAAAACCGTTCGGGTAGAGGTGAATAAACTCCAAAGCTTTGGCACGGTCAAACGCCCGAAAGCCGGAGGTTAAATCCGGAATTTTATGGCCCGATAAATAACCGGCAAAAGTACGCAACATTAAGTTGCCCACATCGCGGTGTAACAGCGCGTCGCTTTTGGCGGTACGCGCACCGACCACAAGGTCAAACTTTTTTAGGCCGTTTATCAGAACCGACAGCATTTCGGGTGGATGCTGACCGTCGGCGTCGATAATGACAATTTTTTCGGTTTTGACGTGGCGCAACGCAGTCTTAACCGCCGCTCCGTTGCCTTTGTTATAAGGATGGCGGATAATGGCCGCACCGGCCAACAGTGCGACGTCGGCTGTGTTATCCTCAGACCCGTCGTCAACTACCAAAAGGGGGGTGTCTGGCAGTAGACTTTTTATATCGTGAATAACCCGGGCAATGCCTTCCGCCTCATTATAAGCTGGAATGACGATGGTAATGTCTTGCCTCGGGTTAGTAGAAGGATTAGCCGTCATTTTTATCATACACAATCCGATTTATTAACAAGAATTTGCATCATTTTTTTCTGGACCCGCCTGGTTTTTTAAGGTTGCTGCCATTATTACGCTTTACATCTTTCGCAGCGCCATCATCGTCATCTTCAAGTTCTTCGTCTTCGTCGAATTCGTCATCGAACGCGTCGTCGTCAAATTCATCATCGTCTTCAAACTCGTCATCGTTCTCGAATTCATCACCCTCTTCGTACAAAATACCGCCATCCTGAATATCAGCCAGTGCCACGTATAAGCCATCTTCAAACTCGGTGCGGATGACCGCCTTCTCTTCTTCATCTTCAATTTTTTGCGTCACGATATAGTTTTCCACCCAGGGAAGATCACGCAGTAAGCTCTTGATCATCAAATAGATCGGATAAGGATTGTCCTGACCGTCCATCACATTAAACGATTGCAAAATGCTGCCCAATAATTGCTTAAAAGCGGCATCATCTGTTTTCCCGTAAAGACTGTGAACCCGCCGGTATAAGCTGTCAATAACTTCTCCGGTGACTAATGTCGGCAGCGCTTTTTCCAGGATTTTGCCCAACGTAACAGAGTACTGCGGCTCTACATCGCTCATGATAATATCGGCCATCATTCCTTCGCCAAGATCGTCCGTAATCTGGCGTTCCAAAGCCAGAATATCCTCTTTCAAATCAAAAATGGTCTCAGTATCAAACCACAGATCCGCAAATTCGGGACGGTCCAGGATGTTCATATTGTCCATCCAATCCTGAATTGGACTGTCGCCACCGACCAGCGCCGGCATGAGTATTTCCGCAAACTGTTGGAAATCGTTAAGCTGAAGCGTTTTCTTTTTTTCATCATATAAATCAACTAACGAGTGCAACACCCGCTCGATTCCTTCTTTATCGAAGCCGCCATATTGCAGCATGGAAACCATATCTTTAACCTGATCGAGTTCGCGCAGGCTTTTCAATTTACGATCAAAGTCCTTCGGGTTCATATCTTGTTCCTTTCAATAAGATGGCGAAATAGTGCCCGGATGGCACGGATAGAAACAGGTTTGGATGGATAGGGTGTTTTCAAAACATTAATCCATTTAGCAAGATAACCTTGCGAAGGGTCACGCTGCCGAGTCCGAGAAACACTGAAATGGTTGACTCTCACGCCAAATATAACCTTCGCAAGGTTTCCTACATCCATTTAGCAAGATAACCTTGCGAAGCATTAGTGTCCGTTCTTTAACCATTGACGATTTCATAAGTTAC
>CAYOLL010000106.1:0-21172 GCA_964404765.1 uncultured Gemmatimonadota bacterium
TGAAATAGTCAATGGTTAAAGAACGGACACTAATGCTTGCGAAGGTTAAACTTGCAGTGGAAGTCAATATTTTCAAGGTTTTCACAAACTTACAGGCGGAAACCTTCGCAAGGTTAGCCAACGGTTATTGAGAAGTTATGATTTCAGTGGTTAAACATTTTAATTTTAAAGCGTTGCGGTTTACCGTCCTATGAAATCTATCCTGTTTGTCTGCACCGGCAACATCTTCCGCAGTATGAGCGCGGAGTACATCCTCAAAGCGTCTCTGCCTGCCTATCAGGTTAGCTCGGCCGGGACGGAAGGCACGGCGCAACCGATTGCCGACTGCGTCCTGCGGCGACTGCAAAGTTACGGCATTGACCCGTCGGCCCATGTCTCCCGCCGTCTGAGTTTTGACATCCTTGATGCCGCGGATTTGGTTGTGGCGATGGGGCTCGATCATCAACAGCATCTGCAAGTCTTTTTTAACCGGACGGCGCCGCTTTTTAACGAAGTTTGCTTTGGCCGATCAGAGCCGGTTTTGGATATTTGGGAAGCGGTAACGGATTTAACCGATTATGCCGCTAAAGTCGCTTACGCCGAATCCGTCGTCGATTATCTGCGGACGGCCATGCCGGAATTTCTTAAAAACGCCCCGCGTTTTATGATCCGTAAAACGGAACAACACCAAAATTTAAAATGAATTATTCATAAAACCTTTCGTGTATTTTGTGTACTTGAAAACACGCATCGACACAATGCAAAAAGGCATCGCCAGACCGGAGCGCAGCTCTTCATACCAAGCTATGCGTCTTTAATATTCAGTGACCGAGACCCCACGGGGTCTCATTAGTATGCACGAAACTTCAAACAAGCCGACGAAACCTAACAAGTTTTGAAAACCTGTTAGGTTTGGGAAGTTACTTGTGAGCGCCACTTGTAAGTGTTCATAAAACATGGGTAACCTTGCGAAGGCTTCAGTGCACGATTTCACAAGTTTTGCAGTAAAGTCTTCGCAAGGTTACCCACGCTTTTTGAGCAATTACGTTCTAAAACAGATAAAAATATCGCTTTATGTAGAGATTCTTTGAGCCTTCGTGATTTTGTGGCGAATACGTTAAATCGTACCGAATAAACGGTCGCCGGCGTCGCCAAGGCCGGGCACAATATAACCGATGTCGTTGAGCCGCTCATCAATCGCCGCCGTATAGATCGGGATGTCCGGATAAAGCGCCTGAACTTTGCTTAAGCCTTCCGGCGCGGCAACCAGCGACAAAAGCCGCATCCGTTCCACTTTTCCGCCAGCTTCCTGCAGAATTTCAATCGCTTTCAGCATCGAGCCGCCGGTAGCCAGCATTGGGTCGACAATAATGATCTCTTTTTCGGACAAATTAGGCGGCACTTTGCGGTAATAACCGCGCGGCAAGAGCGTCTGCTCGTCGCGTTCCAGGCCAAGGTGGGCCAGAGAAGCCTGCGGTAAGACCGAAAGCAGCCCGTTAATCATACCCAACGCCGCCCGCAGAATCGGCACAATCGTTACTTGTTTTTCGACCAGAATCGGCGCCGTCATCCGCTCCATCGGTGTCTCAATAGACGTGGAAGTCAACTCGAAATTCCGGGTGACTTCCACCGCCATGAGCGCGGAAATGCGGTCTAACAACTGTCGAAATTCCGTCATTTCCGTGCGCTTGTCGCGCATGTGGGTCAGATGATGCTGAATAAACGGATGATTACAAACATGTACGGCCATATTCCCTCCCATATACTTTTATTTGGCAGTCAAATAGAACGCGGATCATACGGAAAGTGACGGAATTTCACGGATAAAAAATATAAAAATTAAACAAAGGCTTTATCCGTTGGAATCTGTTATTTTCCGTCATATCCGTGTTCTATCTTTTGGTTCAAACTTGCTCGGTTTCGGGCTTTTTCTTTTTGACAGTACTGCAGCGACAATTATTGCAGCGCTTGATTTTCTCGGCCACAACATCAATGTGCACCAATGCCGTCAGGCTTGTGCCGTCCGCATGATACTCGATGGTATCAATGGCGCAAATATCTTTTGGTCCGCCGGGCTCAAGCCCCAATAATGCGGCCAAACCGCCTTGCACGGCAAAAAAATGTTTGAGATGCAAAAAAGCCTCGACCGACTCGGCAGGGACGGCGCAATTGGCAAGAATATCGTCGCTATCGGTGTCCAGAATATCCATGGCCGGGCGATGCTGCAGTTGCGTTGCCAGCAGCGATTTTTCGCCTACGCCGCCGCCGCAGGTTTGCTTCAAAAGTGTGTAGCTTTGCAGCCGGTCTTCGCCATCGAGTTCCAGCGTTAAAACTTCGGTTATATCTTGACAGGGCATTGACTTCCTACTTTCATGACGAGAGCTACAGTGTTTAAGATATTGTTTTTGGCGACGATGTAGCACAGATTGTTAATCTGTGCCTATCCCCACAAAGCACAGATTGTTAATCTGTGCCTATCCCCACAAAGCACAGATTGCTAATCTGTGTCTATCCCCACAAAGCACAGATTGCTAATCTGTGCCTATCCCCACAAAGCACAGATTGCTAATCTGTGCTACAAGCAGTCGGTCCCATCCCCAAAAACATTTTCTTAAATGCTGTAAATTAGAACTATGATTGTCAGGCGCAAAATATAAGTAATTACTGCAAACAGGCAATCAAAATAAAAACGCCCGCAGAGTTTTAAACTCTGCGGGCGTCGAACACTCAGAAGGAACTTTGCTCATTTGTTGTGTGGATCATTGGGGAATGACCGTTACGTTTTCCGCCTGAAGTCCTTTTTGGCCCTCAGTCACCGTGAATTCAACACGCTGACCGTCATGCAAAGTGCGATAGCCCTCGCCCATGATGGCACGATAGTGCACAAAAACATCCGAACCAGAATCACGACGAATGAACCCATAGCCTTTGGGGGCATTGAACCACTTAACGGTTCCGGCTTCTTTGACTGCATCACCCATTGAAACAACCTCCAGAAATGAAACGTGAAACATGAAACAGTGAATAAAAGAACCCAACACTTGCAAAGAACTTCAAGCAAAAATCAGGTCATTAATTATGATAAATGACTTTTTTCGTAAAAACAAGCAAATTTTTTAGGTTCCCGCAAAATTTTTAGGAACTCTTCAAAAGCACGGATTTGGCAGCATTTTTTCAACTCAAAAAGCGTCGCTCGAAAGTTGAGTCGTAGGAAATGAAACGTGCCGTCTTTTCTAATTATCAAAGCCGGGTGGGGCCGTGATAACACGGAAGTAATAACGCCGATCCAATTCCGGTTGAATCTCACATTCCCTTCGATTGTATATGGCTAAATTCGGTGCGTCAAGGGTCGGTAGCTCAAACGGATAATAAGTTTTGCCGTCTCCGGCTTGGATCAGAGGCACAAAATAGGGCATAAATAGAAAATTCGGGAGAATACTAAGATAGACGCCATCAAGCATAAAATCGTGATTTCTATCCAGCCCTAATATTTGTAGATACGGTTGCATCGTCAAGGGATGGAAATCTTGATCGACACCGTTTGCGGTTAGATTTTGGCGATAGATGTCAATCCAATATCGTTTATTATTTGCGTCAAATTGATTGCCCAAACAATAGATATTTCGTAATTCGTACTCCCAGCAGCCCGAAGCTGGACTCATTTGTGACGGGCGAAGCAGTCGAAGTTGCAACGTGTCGCCGGTGACATCACCGATTTTTTCACCGCCTTGCGTGGTGTAAGAGATGCCAACCGTCCATGTGTCTGGAAGCGGCGACAAAAATCGAATAATTGCCAGTTCAAGATCAATTTCATATTCGACACCCTCTTCCATTAATTTTAACTCGCGTTGAAAACGGCGATCTTGAAGTTCGTCTTTAATAACTCGCGCAGTGGCGTAGCCTGATCGGAAGCCGCTACTATCGGATGACGCGACGTTATCGTCCGCATACACATAGATGCGCGAATTACCGGCAGGCATGTGCGTTCGGTCAATTACATATACGCTATCCTTAATCTTCCATAAAATCTGCGGATCGTTGATCCAAAAAAAAGTGCGCTTAACGTATTGATAATCCCAAACGTTCAGAGTGTCTCTAACGACAATTGGCTCCGGTTCAATCGGGGGGCCTGGCTTAACCTCTGAACAGTTGGTCAGAAACAAACTGGTGAGTAAAAGCAAAATGAAGAAATAAAGGTTCTTCGACATAGTTTAATACTCCTTTTGGCAAATGGTTGCATTCTTTCAGAATAGAATAATAGAATGATTCGTGCGATAAAATCACAACAAAAACATATCTGCCGGTTAGGAGTCGAGCTCGCTTGGAAAAACTGCTACCTTTCAAAAGATTGTTTATTCCCGAATTTAAAAAAAATATTACCGCATCATTGAACAAGTTTGTGAAACTTTGCGAAGGCTTCCTATGAAATTTATATTCACGGAAACCTTCGCAAAGCTATATTCACAGGGCTAATTAAAAATATACCGCAATCCCAACTGCGCTTTCCAGCGCGAATTCAAGCCCGTATCATCCACAAAAGTCTCCTCAAGCTTCGGAAAGCTGAAAACCGGCTCACCCTCAGTGTTGTAACCCATAAAGGTTAGCGGCGACTTGTTGGCGGGAACCTGCCGTACGCCCCAATCGGAACTCAGCATGTTGCCCAGATTTAAGACATCCAGGCTGATTTGGAAGGTGTGCTGTTGGCCGCTCCAATTCAGCTTAACGTCCTGCATGACTCGCACATCAAATTGACTGAACCATTCGCCCAACGCGCCATTGCGTTCGGCATAGTCGCCGCGCCGCGAACTCAGGTAATCGTCCTGGCTAATATAGTCGTCCAACTGCTGCCAGATCTCCGACGGCGGGCGGATATCGGCGGCATTGACCGGAACCAGGTTGATCTCGGAGGCGTCGGCCGGCACATACATTAAATCGTTGTTTTGGGGAATGCCGTCGCGATTCATATCGCCGGCGTAGACGTAGGAGAAGCGGTCGCCGCGGCCCATTTCCATAAATAGCGAAAACGTCGTATTAAAGCGCTTGGAATACGCTTTGGAGTAGGACAGCACCCCGATCAGGCGATGGCGCAGGCCAAAGTCGGAATAGCTCAGCTCCGGCTGATTGGGGTTGCCCACCACCGGATTCAGTTGAAAGGCGTCGGCGGCGATTTCACCCGGCGTGCTGGTCAAATCCTTGGCCTCCGAATACGTGTAGGCCAGGCGGGTCATCAAACCGTTCGGGAACGTCTTTTCCAATTGTCCCGTAATCGTGTATTGATGGCCTTCGTCGGTGTTGTCCAGCAAGATGGCCCCGGCGTCGATAAAGCTTAGATTATCGGGCATCCCGTCCGCGGGCAGCACCGGATAAATACGCTCTTCGCCGGGATTGAAAATCGGGCGGTTGTCCGCGCCGTTGGCCCGACCGGTCGGCGGGGCCATGTTGTAGTTGCGGTGCACGACCGCGTTAATATCCTTATTGTAGATCAATTCCAGCGTGCCCATCATATCCCACGGCAGTTGCTTGTCCACGCCAAGGTTGGTGCGCCAGACTTGCGGCCACTTGAAATCGTCAGCCGAGCCGTTGATCTGAAAAGTGTAGAACGGATTGATCGCGCCATTGGAAATCTGATTGCTGATCCACACAAAACGCAGCCGACCGGTAAAGATGCCGGTGCCGCCGCGCACTTGCAGCGTTTTATCGCCCCGCGCGTCCCAGTTAAAGCCCACCCGCGGCGAAAACAGCAGTTTGGAATCCGGCAGCTTGCCTACATCAAAAGTGGCCGGATCGCCGTTTTCATCACGGAAAACTTTGGACTCAATGGTCGGATTCTCGTCGGGATCGGTAAAGTAAAGCGGCATATCCACGCGCAGGCCGAGTGTCGCCACCAGATTCTTATTGACCTGCATCTTGTCCTGTCCGTAAAAGGCCAATTGGCCTACATCCACCGCGTCCATTTTGTATTCGCGTTGTTGCGATTGCGCCACTGCGGCATTAAAGTCGATAAAAGTCGGGCTGTTGGGCGTTGTCGCGGCCAGAAACGCTTCCACGGACTCAAAAGTATAGCCCGGATAATAGAACAAGTTGAACGAGTTGTTGAACTGAAAAATTTCCAGCGACGAGCCGAAGGTGAACGTGTTCTTGCCTTTGTAAAAGCTGATATCATCCGTAATCTCAAAAACATCCTGATCCAGAATGTTGTGCGTGGAAAAACGCTCCAGCCCGAACGACATATAAGTAATGCCGTTTTTGTTGATATCGATGGACGGAAAAGGATCGCTCTTGCTTTCGCGGAAATCCCGGAAGCGGGTGTAGCTAAAGCGGAAGCGGTTGGCCAGCTTGTTGCTTAAGCGGCTGCTCAACTCGCCTACGAACGAGTCCAAATTGTTGTTGATGACGTAGCTGGTGTTCTCGAACGGCATGGAGTTTACATTCGGGCCGCGGCCGCCGGCGGAAATGGCCGGATGCGGCAGCACATCGCGCCATGAGCGCAAATAATTGTAGCGAAAGGTGATTTCGTGGCTGTCGTTCAGATGCCAGTTGAGCTTGAGCAGCACTTTGTCGTTTTCGGTGAGATGATTGTAGTTTTCAAACGCGCCGGTTTCATAACCATAAACATCGCGCAGCCGGTCGGAGACGGCTTCCAAATCAGCAGCCGACACGCGCGACACATTAGGCCCGGACAGACCGCTGCGACCGGCTAAAATCGTGGTAGCCGGCTCTTCACGCCGTTCGATTTCGCCATTCAAAAAGAAGAAAATCTTGTTTTTGGCGAGAGGCCCGCCAAGACGAAAACCGGATTGATTATACGACAAATCCGGGTTATTGACGGTGGCCTCGCCAACCTGGTCGCCGATGAAATTTTCGTTGCGGGTAAAGGTGTAGATCGAGCCGCTCATTTCGTTGGTGCCGCTGCGCGTGACGGTATTGATGCCCGCGCCGGTAAAGCCGCCCTGCCGCACGTCATACGGTGCAATCGTCACCTGAATCTGCTCGATGGCGTCTAAGCTGACCGGCTGGGCATTGGTCTGACCGCCGGGCGTAGGCACGTCCAACCCGAACGAGTTGTTGAAGATCGAGCCGTCCAGCGAAAAATTGTTGTAATAGTTGTTGCGTCCGCCAAAGCTATTGCCGGAGCTCTGCGGCGTCAGGCGGGTGAAATCCTGAGCGCTGCGGCTGATGGTCGGCATTTCTTGCAGCAGCTCCGTGTTGATGCTGGTAGCCGCGCCGGTGCGATCCGAGTTCATAATCTTGTTTTTGTCGCCGACGACGGTAATTTCTTCATAATCCAGGGTTTTGTCTTCCAAATCAAAATTGATCTGCAAATCCTGACCCAGGCTCAAATTGACATTTTTCTGCACTTTCGAAGTCAAGCCAATGGACGAGGCGGTAATCGTATACGGCCCGCCGATACGCAAATCGCGCAAGTTGAAGCGACCGTCGCCGCGAGTGGGCGTAGCGTAACGAGTACCGCTGGGTTCATGCAAGACTGTAATGTTAGCGCCGCCTAAAGGTACGCCAAACATGTTCATAACTGTGCCGCTAATGGAAGCAGTGGTAACACCTTGCGCCAACAGCGCACTCGGAGTGAAAACGAGCAGCATCAAGCCTAACCAGCGCTTGACAAATGAAACCGCAAGCCGATTCATGATAGAACTCCTTTCGTTGTGATCAAACAGTGATGGAAAAATAAGATTTACGGGTTGAACTATTCTAATTTTGCTGCAATTGGCAAGCTGAAGCTAAAAGCGCTTCCTTTCGTGAGTTCACTTTCTACCCAAATAGTTCCGCCATGCACTTCAACTATCCGCCTGGATTCCGCCAGACCATAACCAATGCCGTCCGAAACATCAAATTCATTGCGGCGGATTTGGTAAAAGGGTTTAAAAATATTTTTCTGCTCGGCTTTGAGAATTCCGCGTCCACTATCGGTCAATGTGACGGTAATTCTGTCGTCGATAAGCTTTGCAGAAAGCGTAATTACAACATTGTCAGAGGGTGAATATTTGACGGCATTACTGACAAGATTTTTAATCAACTTGTCAATACGGTCTGAGTCGACATTAACCAGAATACCTTGTAATGTACTGTCGATATTCAAGTTAAAGCGAAAATTGTAATGACCATAGCGCTCCTGACACAAGTTTTCGATAAAGCTTTTGCTATGGATGGCAACGTCATTTAACAAGCTATAGAATTCGGTCTCGTTTTTTTGATAAGATTCCGTGCCGCTTTCTAACTGAACAATCGTGAACAGCTCGTCAACCAGAGTTACCTCGCGATCAACTGCTTTTTGAATATCATCCAGAAATGATTTTGCCTCCAGCGACAACTGTTCCTGACATAGCAACTGGGCGTACCCGGAAATAGAGGTCAACGGGGTGCGCAGCTCATGGCTAATTGCATTTAGAAAAGCAGTTTTGGCCAGTTCCAGGCGCCGAATTTCCGAAACATCCTGAAATACAAACACCGCACCTATAGGCCGGCCTTTTTGATCGCGCAATAATGCTAACGAAATTGTTAAAATGTAGTCGGTTTCATCGCTGGTTCGCAATAAAACATAATCGTTTAAACGAGGTGTCTTGCCGGTTTCAAATATTTCCTGTACGGGCAGAAGGTAAGGTTCGTGGTGTTCGATATCGAATAGGTTGAGTAGCTGGGTTAAGGGTTTTCCGGTGGCTTCTAATTCCAGGCAGCCGGTGATTTTTTCAGCCACCTGATTGATCAATGTTACTTTTCCGGCGGTATCTGTGGCAATAACACCGTTGGTAATTGAGCGCAGTGTTACGGCTAAACGTTCTCGCTCCGACGCTAATGCTTTTTCAGCCTGCTTAATTTCGGTAATATCCTGCAATACAACAACAGCCGATTCAATTTGCATCCAGTCGCCCTTGCTTACAAGCGACCGCACCCGAACCATCAGATACTTGCCCAAATCTTCATTAGGATATTCAAAGGTAATCAATTTGCCTGATTGCATTTTGGGCCAGGCTTTTTGCCAATAGGCCTCAAATGTTTTGTAAGAGGCAGAAGTGGTATTTGTATGCAGCACATTTTGAATCAATTTACCCTTAATAGTTTTGACTTCGGCCAGTTTCCAGCTTTCAAGGGTCCGATTGGCCCGCAAAATTGCGCCGTTCGGTCGCACCAGGCAAATTAAGTCGGGAATTGAATCTGCGGTCGATTCCCATTCCATTTTAGCAAATTCGATTTTTTGCTGGAGCTCCGCATGGGTTTCGCGGGCCAAATGCTCATGGGTGACATCGCGCATCATGACCTGAATGGCATTTTCGCCCTTATAGCGGAGCGGCGTTCCCCAACCTTGAATATATATCCGGGCCTTATCTAAACGGTGAATCGGCACAACCATCGGCGAGATCGGCTTTTGTTCACGGTCGATATGAGCAATGGCCTGTCTTACAATTTCCGCATATTCCGGATCAACATAATCTAGTATGGAATGGTCATAAAGCTGGTCGGCGCTTTTGACGGCAAAAAGCGTTAAGGCCGCCGGGTTCACATAACGAATTCGTCCGTTAACATGAATCAGAATGGCTTCCGGGGCATGATCTATAAAATCCTGATAGTTTCGGGCAAGCGCCTCATAGTCAGCCCGCAGCTTTTGGTGCTCTTCCGCAGCTTTTTCCATTTGTATCGAACCTGTTATGGATGTTGGAAACCTTGCGAAGGTTAAACTTGTTGCGGAGTCAATACTTTTAAGATTTGCTGAACTCCCCAGCGTGAACCTTCGCAAGGTTAATTTGTAAAAGGATTTAGATGTTGCTTGTGTTGCACGGCGCAAGTTCGTGTGAACTTTGACGCGGCCGGTCATTCAGGAAGAATCCTCCGGCAAGCTAAGAGAGACGCCAATTTGCCGGAAGATGCCTCCGGCATGACGGAGCAGGGAAAAGTTCACACGAACTTAGGCCGCGTAGCACTAGATAGTTGATCACCGCTCGTTGCGGGGGTTAACTTATTCAGCGGAACATAAAACTTTGTATATCGCCTGCCCATTTTATCCGTAAAAAGCCCTTTTGCGCTTAGCACGTACACCGTTGCCCGTTTTGTGATCCGGCCTATAGAGCCCAGATATATCGTGCCATGATAGTTGAATTCAACAGAATCTCCGGGTTTCAGATCATGCTGCTGCGGCTGGCGTAGCTCACTTGTGGTCGGTATTTGATGCTTAACATCCTTATGGCCAAAAAGGTTGCCGCACAGACGTTTAAAGCGTGGCTGAGCGCAACTGGACCGGTTAAAAATTGAAAACTCCAGCACATGAATAATTTCATGCTCCATTACCCGCATGGTCGCTTCCAGTCGTGTCTGGCAAATTTCGCCGTTAACATAGTAGCCTTTACCATTATCTATACTAAAATTTTCGATTAAAAGTGGGACAGAAAGCGCGATTTCAAAGCGTGGCGCACGGCGTCGGGCATAGGTCATGCCCGCGGAACGGGTCATTCGCCTGGAAACACGAAAAGAGATTTGATTTGGCCAATGCCGCCCAAAATAGCTGGCAAAAAAATATCGGTCATAAAGTTCAAACAACAGTTGAACGTCATGAACATCCAGACGATTAAAGTTTACCTGTTTAATAGATTGGGATGTCGCAAGAAGTTCTTGCTCGATCTGACTGAATCGGTTTAGACGTTCAGGTCGAGCAACTTTAAGACGCAGAAGTTCTTCGGATGTCATAAAAGAGTTCCACAATGTGTACAAATTCTATTGTAAATCAAGAATTGATTTCTGTCAATTTCAAAATAAAAATGCAACACCTCAATCGTTTCTTGCCTGACAGTTGCTACTCCGTTCCAAGCGACAAATTTGGCACGTCGTCATTCTATGAAGAATCTTTTTAAAATTTAAAATTTAGTTGTGTGCTATCTTGCGGGAAGATTCCTCGGAATGACATCGTGCTTCAATTGATAAATTTGTCACTTGGAAAGGAGTACCCCCAACGTGAATCTCACGTCAATTTTTTGCCATCTTCTTGCGCATCTTTTCAATCCGATTAGTAGCGTCTTTCAC
Source organism: uncultured Gemmatimonadota bacterium (assembly GCA_964404765.1). Taxonomy (GTDB): domain Bacteria; phylum 4572-55; class 4572-55; order 4572-55; family 4572-55; genus CAYOLL01. The sequence goes on from CAYOLL010000106.1 coordinate 11,008, forward strand.
TTTTTTATGCCCCGGATAATACTGCGCAACTTTTTCATAATAGGTGATTGCCAGCACATAGTCCTTTATTTTATCGGCAATAACATCGCCTGCTTTGATGATCAACTCCGGCGCATCTTTGAAATCGCGGAAAACCGTAGCGACACGTACTAAAGCGTCCGCTGCATTGGTATAGCTGTGCAGGTCATCTTTGTAAATATCAGACATCCGCTGCAGCGCCTCGATACCCATTTCATTTTGGCCGTGCTTAATAACAATCTCGTCATACGCGCTAATGGCCGCTAAGTAATCTTTAAGCCGCTTCTCATTCACCAGGCCGATTTGAAACAGCGCCTCGACAACTCGTGGCGATGCAGAATATTCATCCACAACCCGGCGATAATCTGCAACGGCGCTGCGATGTTCATCCAACTTCTCTGTCTTGACTTCTGCCAACATATATAAGGCATCCGCAGCGTACTCGTTTTTGGGGTAGTCACGGACGACGCGGCTAAAAGCGTCTGCAGCCAATTGATGCTTGCCTAATTCTTTATACAACAACAAGCCACGCTGATAATGAGCATACGGCAAGCGGCTGCTTTCGGGATACATAAATTGCGTTTTGAGATAGGTAACCTCAGCTTCACGATATTTTTCGCGTTTTTGGTACATGTCACCCTGCCAGACCAAGGCCTCATCAATTTGGGGATAGGTCGGATGTTGCCGAATAAACTCTTGAATTTCAGTATGCAGATATTCATACAATTTTTTATCATTCAGGCCCATTAACAAGTTAAGCCATTCATAACAGCTTTCGCTGTGTGCTTTTTGACCGGTGCGAAGACTGATAGCATCCATAATTTGCGCACGCTTTGGCTCGTAATCGCCAATATCCTTGGCTAATTTTAAAGCTTCTTCCGCTGCTTTTTCACGCCAGGGACTATTTGGGTAAAGATAAACACTTTTTGTATATGCTGCAAAAGCTTCGTGTTTATCATTCATATCCGCATAAATTCCGCCAATAAGATACTGAGCCTCTGCGCCGCGGCCGTTGTCCGGAAACATGTTTATATATTGATTTAACTCGCCGATCAAATATTCGCGCAGCTTATCTTCTTTACGCTCGGAGACGCCCTGAACAAACAACAGCAAGCGTTCAGGCGCAAAATAAGCAGTCGGTCTGGTCGGCGTCAGTTTTGTCGAATCGACCCCGGCTTGTGGGTTGGACACAGCCTGAGTTAGCGAGGTGGCCGCGGGTTGTGATACGGATGGCGGCTGGAGCGCTGCGGCGGGGATGCTTTGCCCAATTGAGTCGCGCTTAGCTTCATCCGCGCTCATTTTTTCCATCGTAACTGAGTCAATGGAAGTCGTTTGTAAAGGTACGGGCAGTTTGACGGATTCGGTTTTAACCGAATCCGGTGAGGAGTTCTGGGCAAACCCAAAATCGGTTAGTCCAAAACTTGCAACCAGAGAAAAAATCAATACGAGTCTACGCAACAACGGTATTGATAAAAACATGTTCATTCTCCATTTCATTTAGTTGTCACTTATTTACCGGAGCGTCAAATACACAGGTCCCACGTTGTCATTCTGAAAGAATCTTGTTCAAATCCAGCAGTGACGCCATTTGCAAAAAAGATTCCTTCGGAATGACAGCGGTCACAAATAGAAAGTTTATCGCCTGGAAAGGAGTAAGCTCAAGTTACCCTTAAATCTTACAACTGTCAATTGTCTTTTTAATTCAAAACTGAAAAATTCGCATTCAATCTAAAAACAAAAAAAATCCGCAAATTTTCCTACTTTCTTCCAAAAAAAAGATTGACAGCTTTTCTATTTAGCCGTATCTTCATGCCCTCAAAAACGGAAAAGCTTACTCAAAACCGTTCGTTCAACAGCGGTTACTTTTATGGATTTAGCGGCCATACGTCGAGTCTATCCAACGGCAATAATTGTTTCCTTATTTATTTCCTCCATCTTGTTTGCCAATCATTTGGATGATTGGGCGGTTGGTGTGCTTGTCGGTACTTTATTTGGCATGATGCTTTTAAAATCAATAGAAGGTGTCGTTCGGATATTTTTACCGTCACGCAATCGAATCGTTTTTTTTACCTTATTACTGATCAAGTACTTTTTAGTTGGCGCGGCTCTTTATTTTTTAATCAATTACTCATTTTTTAATGTAATAGCTTTTACTATTGGGTTTGGGTTAATCCAATTAGTTATTGTTCTTAAAAGTATAGGTTGCGCTCTGTTTGTAGCGCCCAACAAGGTTTCGTGAGCTTATGGAACATCATCCGACAATACTACACTTTCTGTTTACCATGGGTATTCTACCCCACTGGTTGCCGGAAGTTGTACCGATTAGCTGGATTGTGATTATCCTGCTTGCTTTCATAGCCAAAATGCTAACCAGCAATTTACAAGTAATACCTGGTCAGGCACAGGCTTGGGGTGAATGGATTGTTGAAAACTTTGAGCAATTTGTAACCGGAATTGTTGGAGAGCAAGGTCGGAAATTTGTTCCTTATGTCGGCTCGATTTTTCTTTTTATCTGGTTACAGAACATGATGATTCAAATCCCCGGATTTAACGCCCCAACCGCGGACGCAAACACAACAATTCCTTTAGCCCTCATTACCATTATTGTCGTTCAGCTTCATGGCATTACCTCAAACGGCATTTTGGGCTACCTGCATCATCTTGCCGGATCACCTAAAGACTTGACGGGCTGGATCTTAGCCCCACTTATGTTTGTTTTGGAGTCCATCGGTGAGATGGCCAAGCCTCTTTCACTCTCTATGCGTCTCTTTGGTAACATTTTTGGCGAAGACGCTGTTATTTTGATTTTAATGGGCATGGCTGCACACTCGCTCTACTTTATACCGGTGCACTTGCCGATGGCTTTTTTTGGTGTGTTTGGCGGTACTGTGCAGGCATTGGTTTTTTCTATGCTGACTTGCATTTATTTGCAAATTATGTCTGGTCATGGACATGAAGCGCATCATTAGCATTGGTCTTTACCGTTAGAACCTGAAAAGTGATGGCAACATAACGTAAATTGTAAATTTTATAAGTACAACTTTCATCATTCACACATTTTAATGGAGGTTTCACCATGTTTTACTTAGGGATGTTGGCGCTGGCTGTCGGTTTGGGTTTGCCGATTGCTGTTATTGGTGCGGCGCTGGGTCAGGGACGTGCGGCGGCGGCGGCGCTGGAAAGCATTGCCCGTCAACCGGAAGCAGCCGGTAAGATTCAAACAGCCATGATTATTGGTTTGGCTTTGATTGAATCGCTGGTTATTTACTCCTTGCTCATGTTCTTCATGCTGAACGGCAAGTTGCCCGGGTTGAGCTACGATCAATTGCTGTCGTTAGTGCAAGCCATGCCGAAATAAGGAACTGTTAAAACCCTAAGGGTCGTGACAGCCCTTAGGGTTTCCTAACTCCTGACAAAACTGACAGGTTAACAATGAAAGCACGAATTTATTCTGTCTTGACAATAGTCTTTTGGTTACTCTGTGTAGCCGTGACGGTCTATGCTTCCGGTGGTGAAGGCGGTGAGCACGGCAGCGAATTGCCGTTGGGCATCGACTTTCGCGTAATTGCCGTTCAGGCTATGGGCTTTGTTGTAGTCTTCTTGGTGCTTAAGCGCTTTTTGTTTGCGCCGTTGACTAAAGTCATGGAAGAGCGCCGCGAGAATATCCGCACGACGCTGGACAAAATTGGCCGAGACAAGTCCGAAATGGAACGTTTGAAAACCGACTATGAGGCGCGTCTGGCCGATATTGAATCAAAAGCGCGTTTGGAAATTCAAAATGCGGTTAAAAAAGCCGAGTTATTGGGTGAAGAAATCAAAGCCGCGCGCCGCAGCGAAGCAGAGCAGATGTTGGAAAAAGCGCGGACGGAAATCGAACATGAGCGTGAAAAATCGCTGATTTCTCTGCGTCAGGATATTGCCGGGATGGCTCTAACGCTTTCCGGTCGACTTATCAACAAAGAATTGGATCAAAACAAGCACCGGGATTTAATTTCCCAATTTATTTCCGAGTTAGATAAAAAGGTTGATACTGCGAAATTATGAGCCTAAAAGTCGCAAAACAATACTCACGCGCTCTTTTTGATGCTGCGCAAAACGTGGGCGCTTTAGATGCCGTGCTTGATGACTTGGCGCTAATTATTAATGTTAGCCGAGAGTCGGAAGATTTTGGTCGGTTCATTAATTTGCCTCAGATTCCAACAGATAAGAAAAAAGCGGTAATTGATCAAATTTTTGATCAGCTTAAAAGCAGCTCTGATATAGCCAATCAAAAACATTTGAGTTTGGTTAATAACTTTGTCAAACTGCTGATTGATAAAGGCAGACAGCGCGAGTTACAAACGATTTTTGATGAGTTCAGCAAGTTAGTGCGGGATTTTAAGGGTATTTTAGAGGCGAACGTCATAACAGCAATACCTTTGGATGATGATCTGGAAGACGCACTAAAATCCAAATTGGCTTCAATTACTAAGAAGCAAATCGTTTTAAAAAAACAAGTTAATCCCGGAATTGTTGGCGGGGCTATTTTGCGTATCAAAGACATGCAAATCGATGGCAGTGTAGCTAACGGGATGTTGCAAATTCGTGAAAAATTACTGACAACCTGATAAAGAAGATTGCTCGCAAAAAAACAAATATTTAGTGAGCCGATTTTTAGCTTAAAAGGATTACGGATATGGCGGGAAAAAACAAGCTGAGCGCTGGCGAAATTAGCTCGATTATCAAAAAAGAGTTGGAAGGTTTTCGATCCGAGGTCGAAGCGGTCAATGTCGGAACGGTAATGCAAGTCGGAGACGGCGTGGCGCGTGTGTACGGACTGCAAAACGCAATGGCTGGTGAATTAGTTGAGTTCCCAGGCAGTGTCATGGGTATCGTATTAAACTTGGAAGAGGATAATGTTGGTATCGTGTTGCTGGGTTCAGACACTTTTATTAAAGAAGGCGATGTGGTTAAAGCCACCGGGCGCATTGCCGAAGTGCCGGTTGGCGAGGCTGTACTAGGTCGCGTAGTGAATGCGTTGGGACAGCCTATTGACGGCAAAGGTCCAATCATTACCTCCGAGACTTATCGTATCGAAACTATTGCGCCGGGCGTGGTTGAGCGCATGCCGGTAACGGAACCTTTGCAGACCGGACTTAAGGCTATTGACAGCATGATCCCCATTGGGCGCGGTCAGCGTGAATTGATTATTGGAGACCGCACAACCGGGAAAACCGCTATTGCTATTGATACTATTATTAATCAAAAAAACACCGATGTTTATTGCATCTATGTAGCGATTGGGCAAAAGCAATCGAACGTCGCGCACGTAATTGGGACCTTGGAAAAGCATGGCGCTTTGGCCAATAAAACGATCGTTGTTATGGCTACTGCCGCAGATCCGGCGCCGTTGCAGTTCTTGGCGCCATTCACTGGCAGTTCAATGGGCGAATATTTCCGCAATAATGGCAAGCACGTTGTCGTAATTTATGATGATTTGACCAAGCATGCCTGGGCTTATCGTCAGATGTCGCTGTTGCTGCGTCGTCCGCCCGGCCGTGAGGCTTACCCCGGTGACGTTTTCTATTTGCATAGCCGCTTGTTGGAGCGTGCCGCCAAACTGGAAGCCAAGTATGTCATTACGGATAAAGACGCGCAGACTGAAAAAGACGGCGTTAATGGGCAGATATATCGTCTGCACATTCATTCTGATGCCAAACGTGCTGAAGGTGACTTGGCCGAATTGAAGAAAAAGAGTCCGAACCTTGCGTTGAAAAAACTGCCCAAATCGGGCGGTTCGTTGACAGCTTTGCCGATTATTGAAACGCAGTTAGGCGATGTGTCCGCTTATATTCCGACTAACGTAATTTCGATTACCGACGGCCAAATCTTTCTGGAAGGTGACTTGTTTTATGCGGGTCAGCGACCGGCAGTTAATGTTGGTATTTCCGTCTCACGCGTTGGCGGGAATGCTCAAACCAAAGCAATGAAGCAAGTTGCCGGCAGCTTGCGTCTGGATCTATCGCAATATCGTGAATTGGCTGCATTTGCTCAGTTTGCTTCTGATTTGGATGATGCTACCAAACGTCAATTGACTCGTGGTGCGCGCCTGATGGAAATTCTTAAGCAGGCCCAGTATATGCCGATGACGGATGCACAACAGATTATGATTATTTATGCTGGAACACAAGGCTTTTTAGATGATGTTGCTCTTTTGGATGTTAAACGCTATGAAGATGGTTTTCACAAGTTCATGGCTGAGAAATATCCGGAGCTAAAGCATGAAATTACTAAGGGCAGTAAAATGTCCGATGATACATTGGCAACACTGAAAAAAGCATTTTCGGCATATAATGTTGAGTTTAAAAAAGCGAAGTAGCCGATTACCCTGGTATAGAATCAACAGTTAAGATTTTAAAACAAGGACGTTAGATGGCTGGCAGTGCGCGCGAGCTAAAAAAGCGAATCAAGGTTGTCAAAAGTACTCAGCAAATCACTAAAGCCATGAAAATGGTGGCTGCGGCGAAGCTGAAAGTGGCGCAGACGAAAATTGATGCGGCTGCGCCCTATACTGACAAAATGCAGGAAATCCTGAACAACCTACTGAAAGCGGCTGACAACCTGTCGCATCCACTAACAGAAACACGAGCGGAAGTCGAAAAGATTTGCTTGATTGCCTATACTTCCGACCGTGGTTTATGCGGCAGTTTTAACTCCAATCTGATCCGCAAAGCACAGACTTTTGTGAACGAAATGACTAAGCAAGGTAAAGAAGTTTCTATCTTTCCTATTGGTCGCCGCAGCTTAGCGTTTTTCACCAAAAACGGCTACAAAATTGTCGATTCGCAGATCGGGCTCAAGCCGCAGATGAGCTTTGCCAATTCTAAAGCGATTTCGGAACGGGTCAAGGCACTCTATACGGGCGGCCAATTTGATGCGATTTACTTTAGCTATCCTCGCTTTAAAAATATTGTGACTAGCATTCCGACGACATTTCAATTTTTGCCGCTGGAACCAAAGGCAGCGAGTTCGGATGGTCCCGTTTCAAGTCAAACAGATTATATCTTTGAACCCGCGGCGGATCAACTTTTTAATACACTGATTCCACGTTACGTAGACATGCAGTTTTTTCGTTTGTTGATTGAGTCCATGACCAGCGAATATGCCGCCCAAATGACGGCCATGACTGCTGCGACGGATAATGCCTCCGAGGTTATTCGCAGTCTGTCGATTGTCTACAATAAAGTGCGTCAAGGCTCGATTACCGCCGAATTGTTGGATATTGTAGGTGGTGTAAACGCATTGGAAGGTTGAACTTAATTACTTTGGGAGTCTCATGCCGAAATGGGACGAATTAGCCGCACAATCGCCTTATCAGGCCGCAGCGGCGAAATGAATCGTGAAACGGATATTATCTACCTGAGTTGGACGGAAGTTTTTAACGACGTTTATCAAATTTAAGTTGTCATTCTTAAACCGCAACAGCGGAGTTAATTGATATGCCTGAAGTGCAAGGAAAAGTGGTACAAGTTATTGGTCCTGTGGTGGATGTAAAATTCCCGCAGGAAAACTTGCCTAATATTTACAATGCCATTAAAATTAAAGACGATGTGAACAATCGGGAATTGACGGTCGAAGCCTCCCAGCATTTGGGTGATGACAAAGTTCGCTGCGTCGCGATGGCTTCAACGGACGGTTTAAGGCGGGGAATGGTGGCCATCGACATGGGCCAGCCAATTTCAGTGCCGGTTGGACCCAAAACATTGGGACGTATTTTTAATCTTTTGGGCGATGCCATTGATGGGCAGGCGCAATTGACGGATGTTCCGCGCCATCCAATTCACAAAGCGCCACCGCCGCTATCCGAGCAAAGCACATCGGTTGAGTTATTCGAAACGGGTATTAAAGTTGTGGATTTGCTCTGTCCGTTGCCCAAAGGCGGCAAAGTCGGTCTTTTTGGCGGCGCTGGCGTGGGTAAAACTGTTTTGTTGCAAGAGTTGATCTACAATATTGCGCAAGAACACGGCGGTTATTCGGCCTTCTGCGGTGTAGGTGAGCGTACGCGCGAAGGCAATGACTTGTGGCTGGAAATGAAAGAGTCCGGCGTTATTGACAAAACCGTGATGGTGTTTGGCCAAATGAATGAGCCGCCGGGCGCTCGCCTGCGTGTCGCTCTTTCCGGTCTGACCATGACCGAATACTTCCGCGATGTGGAAGGCCGTGACGTACTTTTGTTTGTGGATAATATTTTCCGTTTCGTCCAGGCCGGTTCAGAAGTGTCGGCGTTGCTTGGTCGTATGCCTTCTGCTGTGGGTTATCAACCGACGTTAGCTAATGAAATGGGCCAATTGCAAGAGCGTATCACCACTACTTCGCGTGGTTCAATTACCTCATTTCAGGCTGTATACGTGCCAGCGGACGATCCCACCGACCCGGCTCCGGCTACAACCTTTTCACACTTGGATGCTTCCATTTATTTGGAACGGCGCATTTCGGACAAAGGTATTTATCCGGCTGTGGACCCATTGGCGTCAACTTCGCGTATTTTGGATCCAAATATTGTAGGTATGGATCATTATACGGTAGCGCGAGCGGTGCAGCAAATTCTTCAGCGTTATAAAGACTTGCAGGATATTATCGCTATTCTCGGCGTTGACGAGCTGGCCGATGATGATAAGTTGGTGGTGGCGCGTGCCCGTAAGTTGGAGCGCTTCTTGAGCCAGCCGTTTAATGTGGCCGAGCAATTTACCGGGTATCCTGGTAAATACATGACGCGTGAGGAGTCTGTCAAAAGCTTTAAGGCCGTAATTGATGGTAAATATGACGACTACAATGAGCAATCATTCTACATGGTCGGTGGTATTGAAGATGTGATTGAGAAAGAAGAAAAGCGCCGAAAAGGAAATTAATCTAATTATAGTTGATCTTCGAATCTCATAAAAATGAGATGTAATTTATGAGATTCGTGGATTAATCTCATTGCAGGTGACCGCGTTGGATAAGACATTTCAAATAGACATTGTAACGCCCGATAAGACTGCGCTGAGCCGTGAAGTGGTATCGGCAATTGTGCCGGCTGCGGAAGGCTACATGGGTATTTTAGCCAATCACGCACCTTTGATGGCAGCTTTACGTGCCGGAAAAATTCAATTGACTGCTCGTGGAGAGACAAAGGCCGTGGTAGTGATTAGCGGCGGTTTTATGGACGTGAATAATAATAAGGTGACTATCTTGGCTGAAAGTGTTGACTACATTGAAGAGAAAACGGTGCGTGATTTTAGCGGTTTGGATATGGTTAAAGCCGATGATGCGCTAAAAGCAGCCAAAAAGCATGCCTCTGAATTAGAGGGTTAAAGTTATGAGCGTTACTTCCAACTGTAAATTCGGCAATAAATAACACGATTTTATGACCGCTTTGGCAAAATAATTAGACCATCCAGCACGCTTTTGTGCAAGCACGGGCGACCGGCAGCAGTAATCCACACAAAAATGGTGTAGTAAAAAACCCGTTGAACTTTACTTTTTACATGTTCAGCGGTTTTTTTGTATTCAAAATCGGCTTTCTCGAAGTCCTGCTGAAGCAGGTAAAGCAGCTTTCGTCTGCCGATTTGCGGTTGACGATGCCGAATGGCCTTCATGCATTGCAGGACAATCTCTTCTTCAAAACGCAGCGTCGCCACTGCATTTTGATGCAGATAATAAGCTTGGCGGCTGACCGTGTGCGCCGCGCAGAACTCCCGGATTGTGTAGTTACCTGCCCGCTCCGCTAAGGCGCTAATGTTGGAGTAGCGAACTTTTTTTAAAATCCTCACCATGCAATCGACAGGCTTCCGTCAGCATCGATTCCAGCGCCATTATTTTCAAATGCGCCTGAGCTAGCGCCGATTCCAGACAGCGATTAGCTTGCGCCGATTCCAGACAGCGATTAGCTTGCGCCAATTGCTCAAACGCCTTACCTCGTCGGTCGTTTCAATCCGAACGACGGTGTTTAATAAAAGCGCTTTACCAAGCCTCTTTCCATTTTGGGGATACCAATGTTTAATATAGGATTAAAATTATTATACGCATTTCAGAAGTTTCTGCGTCAATCTATATCAGGATGTGATACCTTTATAAAAAACAGCTTGACTTTTTAAGATTAAGGATGTAGATTGGAATTCTGTCACAT
>CAYOLL010000107.1:0-21009 GCA_964404765.1 uncultured Gemmatimonadota bacterium
CGGCGCGAATAAATTCGCTACTACGAACCTATAAAAACTTAATTTACAGTGTACTAAGTTACCAGAGGCTATTGAGGGGATACACAAATTTCAACTAGCACAAGTCGTTAGAATCTTATTATGGCCCAATCCCAAATACGCCGCATAGCCAACCGCTTCCAATTGCTGCGCTTTGTCCAGCACACTATCGCGCAGATGGGTCTTATAGGCAGTGATTTTTTGGCGAATGACCGGGTCTGCTGTTCCCAGAATCTGTGCGGCTAACAATCCGGCATTTTGGGCATTGTTGATGGCCACGGTTGCGACCGGCACCCCGCCGGGCATCTGCACAATTGACAGGAGCGAATCCAGCCCGTTCAGCGCAGAAGTCTTGACCGGCACGCCAATAACAGGCAGCGGCGTGATGGCGGCAATCATGCCCGGCAGATGGGCGGCTCCGCCGGCGCCGGCAATAATGACCCGCAATCCGCGTGCTTCGGCATTCCGGGCGTAATCAAACAAGCGCTCCGGTGTGCGGTGGGCCGAAACGATCGTGAGCTCGTAGGCAATCGCAAATGTATCCAGAATTTTGGCGGCTTCCTGCATGATCGGCAGATCCGAATCACTGCCCATGATAATTCCGACAAGCGCTGAACTGGCTTTAAGTTGCTCCATTTTCTCCTCCGTTTTAAAAGTGCGTGCCCAAAGACGTTGTCAATATAAGAGGGCGCTTTGTCCACGCAAACAAAATTCACCGAAATTAAAATACATCTTGATATGAAGCATCATCCCATGTAAAATAAAGACACGAGGATTGTGTTGGAAGAATCCGCATTCTGCAAACCGAGACCTGCATTTCGCAATCAAGATATGGAAACCACGGATGGCTTCACCCGTTACCTACGATACCGCCCGCAAAGCACTGCTGCAACATCTGACCTGGCAAAAAGAATTTGGCCTGGATGAAGTCTATGTTCCCGGCTTTTCCGCGCAGGATTTTGACCCGACCCGCTGGGGTGTTAGCAAATCTGCCGCACCGGCGTTGCCAACCCCACCGACTGCCGCACCGGTGGCAAAACTGGAGCCGAAAGTTATTCCAAAAGCTGCGCCTGTGCCGATTTTAACCGCCACATCCTTGGCGGAGCATCGGCAGCACATCTGCGCTTGTACGCTATGCCCGCTTGGACATAGCCGCAATAATTTTGTTTATGGCGAAGGAAACCCAACTGCGAAAATTGTCTTTGTCGGCGAAGCGCCCGGCGAGCAGGAAGATTTACAAGGACGCCCCTTTGTCGGTCCGGCCGGCGAGCTGCTGACGAAGATTTTGGCTGCTATTCAATTAACCCGTGAAGATGTTTTTATTTGCAATGTTTTGAAATGTCGCCCGCCGCAAAATCGCGATCCGCAACCCCCGGAAATCGACAAATGCGAGCCCTATCTGAAGCAGCAGCTTGAGCTGATTAAGCCGAAGATTATCTGCGCTCTGGGCCGGATCGCCGGCCAGACTTTACTGAAAAAGGCGTTGTCATTAAGCAGTATGCGCAACAAAACTCACAACTATCAGGGGATTCCTTTATTGATCACTTATCATCCTGCGGCGCTATTGCGCTTTCCAGATTCCGATCAAACCAAAAAATATAAGCGCGATACCTGGGAAGATATGAAAACCCTGCGAAAAATGTACGATCAAACGATGGCGGAAGTTAAATGAGTGAAAATACCCGCGCCCCGCGCGTCCCACCCCAAAATATCGAGGCCGAGCAGGCCGTTCTTGGCGCTATGATGCTGCAACGCAGCGCTATTGATACTGCTGCGGAAGTTTTGGAGCCGGAGCTGTTTTATCGCGAAGCCCATACCCGTATTTTTGAAGCCATATTGAGCTTGTACCACCGCAACGAAGCCGCAGATTTGTTGACCGTTTCTAACGAACTGAAGGCCAAGGGCTGGTTGGACGGCGTTGGCGGCAATATCTATCTGTCCCGCCTGCTGGATTCGATTGACACAACGGCGCATGTAGAATTTCATGCCAATATCATCCGTGATAAGGCGACGCTGCGCCGCTTAATACAGTTGTCGACCCAGATTGTCCAGCAAAGTTACGAAGAAAGCGAAGAAGTGGGCGAACTGCTCGATAAAGCCGAGCAAATGATTTTTGAGGTCTCCGAAAAACGGCTGCGCACCGGCTTTATTCCCATGAAAGACGTTTTGAAGGAAACTTTTAAAGTCATTGAAGAGTACCATCAGAGCGCAAAAAAGAGCAGTATCACCGGCTTATCCACCGGCTTCCGGGATTTGGATGGGAAAACGGCCGGCTTACAAAAATCCGACTTGATTATTGTAGCCGGACGGCCGTCCATGGGCAAAACCAGTTTTTGTCTGGACATTGCCCGGCATGTGGGCATTGTCGAGAAAAAAGCGGTCGGCATCTTCAGCCTGGAAATGTCACGCTGGCAATTGGTGCAGCGCATGTTGTGCTCGGAAGCGAAAGTGGACGCGCACGGCCTGCGCACAGACCGCCTGCCGGATACGGAGTGGCCCAAGCTGGGTCAGGCAGTGGGCAAACTGGCTTCCGCGCCGATCTTTATTGATGATACCGCTGCGGTCGGCGTACTGGAAATGCGCGCCAAAGCCCGCCGCTTAAGTGCCATGAGCGATTTGGGCCTGATTATTATCGACTACTTACAGTTAATGGATGGACCGAAGGGCGCGGAAAGCCGGCAGCAGGAAATTTCCACCATTTCCCGTTCGCTCAAAGCGCTGGCCAAGGAGTTGAATGTGCCGGTCGTGGCATTGTCGCAGCTTTCCCGTGCGGTCGAATCGCGCGGCGGCGACCATCGCCCGCAGTTGAGCGATTTGCGCGAATCCGGCGCCATTGAACAAGACGCGGATGTAGTGATGTTCATATACCGCGGCGAGCGCTATGGCAATGAAGAGGAAGCCGGCATGGCCGAAATTATCATCGGCAAGCAGCGCAACGGCCCGACCGGTGTGGTCAAACTGGCCTTCCTAAGTGAGTACACACGTTTTGAAAATCTGGCCGCGCAGGACGACGGCGGGCATTATTAGCAGTTGATGGCCAAAGCATTATCGCTATCTTTAGCGAAAGAATGACGATGAGCGGAACATTTTTGGCGAAAGCGCAGGAAAATCTCAAAGCGGCGGAAGTGTTGTATGAGCACGGCTTGTACAACGCTTGTGCCAATCGTGCGTATTATGCGGCGTTTCACGCTCGCCGATTATCGTGTCCGTGTGATTTCTTCAAAAGTCGCATCCCGTCAACTGAAAAAGGCGCGGGAGTTTGTCAAATCCGTTATGGAGGTACTGCCACATGATTAACTTTAAGCAGATCGAATTGGGCCGAATGCTTTTCAATAAATTAAAAGTGCGATTTCCGGAGGTTGAGTTTGTCGAAATGGTTGAAAGCCCAGAAAGTCCGGCGAGTGTGTGGGTCAAAATTGTTGTGCCGGACGACGATGATCGTTATCTGGCTATTAGCGAAGTCGCGGGCAAAATTTCAATTGACATTTTGCTTAAACACGGCTACCACATCTTAATCAGCGCATTATCACCTCTGGAGATGCAGCCGGCATAGGATAGGAAATGAAACATGCCGAAAAAGGGGAAGATTTTGGCTACGTCGCTTACTGTCCGGCTATTCCGGGTTGCCACTCGCAGGGGCAGACCCTTGAAGAAATCCTGGAAAATATCAAAGACGCTATTCGGGGCTGTTTAGACGAATTTTTTGCGCTACTGAACGCATAAGAGGAAACGCCGCGAGGCATCCATGAGACATATTGTTTTAATCCTCATCCTATTTCTCTGCCACGCCGGGCGGGCCGAATCAAAAGACGCCGAGTGCGCTTTTACCCATTTTAGCATGGGCGTCTATTTGAAGGAAGGCCAGGACTATCGCGGCGCGACTGCCGAATTTGAGGCGGCGCTTAAGTGTGATCCGCAGTCACTGGATATTCTGCGTCAAATGCAAAGCTGCGCGTTATTAGTCTCCGATACTGACCGCTTGACTGATGTTTCCGGAAAGATTTTTGAACTGGACTCTTTAGACGTTGAATCTCTGGTGCATTTAACCAATTATTATTTGACCGAAGATCCGCCCAAAGCCGAGATTTACCTGAAAAAGCTTGCTGAGATTGAGCCGGCCAATGAACGCTACCTGGCCCAACTCAGTACAATCTACGAAAGCACTGAACATTGGGATGATTTGCTTCATCTATTGGAAAAATGGGTTCAAGTCGATAGCGCCAATACGCGAATTTTGATTCGTCTTGGCGCGTTGTACTCCGCTAAAGCGGAATATGAACCGGCGCTGCGTTATTTTGAACAAGCCCATCGGCGGAACACAGCCGAAATCCAGCTTTTTCACGAATGGGCGCGGGTTTATGTCAAAAAAGATGAGAAAGAAAAAGCCATCCACATCTACGAATTGGCTTTGATCGAAGGGACATACCACGAAGTTTTTGAGCGCAATCTGTTGCGGTTATATCAAATGACAGCCAAGCCGTTGACGCATGTAGACAGCCTGGTACAGGCGGATTCGACCAACATTTATATAAATCGGCTACAGTTTTTGTATGCCAGCCAGGTTAGTGAATATTCCGTCGCTATATCAACGCTGAACCGCTTGATCCGGTTAGATTCCACCAACAGCTATTACTACTATTGCCGAAGCATTTGCTACCAGAATTTAAGCGATTTGCCGGAAGCGATTGCCTCGATGCGGCAGGCAGCGGCGCGGGAGTCGGAAACTTCATCCTTATGGCTGCATTTAGGAAACTTATGGACGGCGGCCGGGCATCCGGATTCTGCGTTAATCGCTTTTGAACATGTGACCGCCTATCGTGACTCCAACGCCAACGCCTGGCATTTACTGGGCTTGGCCTACTCCGATTTAAAACAGTGGGAGCGGGCCATTAACGCTTTTCAAGTTGCGCTCCAAAGCGATTCGACCAACGCAGCAATCTGGTATAGTATGGGTTTAGTGCGGCATGAGCAAAACGATTTCGAGCAAGCTATTGCGGCGATGCAGTGCGTCCTGGAGTTTGAACCCAATCACGCTCAGGCCAATAACTATGTAGGCTATAGCTGGGCCGACGCCAATATTCACTTAGATGACGCGCTTAAGCTGATTGAGACCGCTTTAAAAGTTGAACCTGAAAACGGATTCTACTTAGATAGTCTTGGTTGGGTTTATTATCGTAAAGGCGACTATTCAAAGGCCGTTGATGTATTAATCAGAGCCGTTGAATTGACCCTGGATTCCACAATTATCGAACATCTGGGGGATACCTACGCCGCTGCACATAATTTTGAAAATGCCTGTTTATATTGGCAAATGGCGTTGGAAAAAGACCCCAAAAATCAGACTTTGCAAGCAAAAATCGAAAGCGCCAATAAGAAATAATCCGGAGCATTGAAGTATTGGTTTGGCCTGTATCCGCACAGTATACAGAACTCCAAAACTCCATGACTCTCCATACCGTCATATTTGATGTTGTATTTTGTAATGATAAGGAACCGGAATGGCCAAAAAGAAAATTGAGGCACACGCTGATGCCTTGCAGCAACGCATCCAAAATTTAGAAACGCTTCTGGAAATATCCGAAATCGTCAATTCTACGCTGGACCTGGACGAAATTTTGCAGCAGATCACCCGTCAGGCTGTTAAGGCGCTTAAAGCAACTCGTGCGGTCCTTTTTTTGCATGAAAAATCGGAGGACGATTTTGTAACTTTAGCCAGCGAGTTTGACGAGCGGGATTTACAGGAGTCAAAAAAGACCGGTCGCTACGAAATGAGCAAGCATTCCATGAATAAGCAGGTTATGGCGACACTGCAACCTATTCAATTCCATGTTGATGACCCGGCAATTCACTTGGACGGAAAAGTGCGCGCCTCTTTTCAGGAGTTACAGATACGCTCCGTTTTGATGGTCCCGCTTATTCGCGGCGAACGCGCCTTGGGCCTTTTTGCCGTTGACCAGGCGTATAACGAGCGGGTTTTTACAGATGAAGACATTCGGCTGGCTCGGATTTTTGCCAATCAAACGGTCATCGCCATGAAAAATGCCGAGCTTTTCCGCACCCTGCAGGACGAAAAGCGTCAGATCGAGGCCGTCATTCAATCTTCCTGGGATGGTATTGTTGTCATTGATCGGCAGGATCAAATTAAGCTAATCAACAACTCATTTGTTACCGCCTTTGGTGTGGCGCGTGAACATGTGATTGGCAAAAAGCTGCCTGATTTTCTGGCCGAAATCCGCTACACGATGGAAATCGACAAAGCGCCGCGGACGGAGAATGACGCTCCGCAAAAGTATCGTGTTTACTCGGACGATTCCAACCGCTATTTTCAGGCTGTCCGGTCTTCATTTGCCTTTGATATGATGACGGATACTGGCTCCATTTTAGTTTTTCGCGATGTTACCTATGAAGAGAATTTGCAGAAAATGCGCGAAGACCTGACCCAAATGGTTGTGCACGATCTCAAAAACCCTCTGGCCGCGACGATGGCCTATGTTGAAAGCGTAACCTCAGGTGTTCTGGGCGAAGTTAACCCGCGCCAAAAAGAATTTTTGCAACGGGCCTACAACAATTCCAACTTGCTGCTGAACATGATCGGCGACATTCTCGATCTTAATCGTGCTGAGGCCAAAGAAGTTTCGCTCAAACTTTGCTTCGATTCCGTCAAGAAAGTGGTCAAAGAGGCTATTTTCCAATTGGAAAGTGAGCAAACAGCCCGCAAAATCATTGTGCAGGAATTCTTGAGCGATACACCGAATACCGGCTATGACCCGGATATTATTACGCGGGTGTGTGTTAACCTATTGCACAATGCCTATAAGTTTTCTTCGGCCAACGGGATTGTACAAGTTTTCCTGGAAGCCGATGCGCACAATGTTTATGTTAAAATCAAGGATCACGGCCCCGGTATTCCGGAAAAATACCATGAAAAGGTGTTTGAAAAGTTTGTTCAGGTCGGTGATTCAGAAATCAAGCATCGCCTTTCCAGCGGTCTGGGATTGACTTTTTGCAAGATCATGGTTGAAGAGCATAAAGGCAAAGTTTGGGTGGAAAGTGAAGTGGGGAAAGGGAGCACTTTTATTTTTACACTACCGATTCTGGAACAAACAGCATAGCCTGTAAATTTTAATCACCTTTTTCTTTGAAAATGTCTGCCTTCTGCGTTTAGGATCATACTACAAAAAATGGCGACGACGTTTGACGGAGTAGAAAGCATGAAATATTTCATTAACATTGTCAACACTCTAAACACTCTATAGATAGCATTTTGTATTTTGTACATCACGTTAAAAATTCTCAAAACTGCCACCTCGTCACACCTTTCTTCCCTCTTGACATTCCCGCCCCATTTGTGCGAAATTATGGCACGCCCGTCTGCCGCAATGACCGGCAAAATCTGGCATTAATCCTGCAAAGAATAGAACACAGATTGGACGGGAAAATACGGATAAAAGACGGATCAAAAAATCTTAAAGAAAAAAATCCGTAAGAATCCGTCTATTACCGTGTCATCCGTGTTCTATTCTGTACACAAAAGAATAGAACACAGGTTGGACGGGAAAATACGGATAAAAGACGGATCAAAAAATCTTAAAGAAAAAAATCCGTAAGAATCCGTCTATTACCGTGTCATCCGTGTTCTATTCTGTACACAAAAGAATAGAACACAGGTTGGACGGGAAAATACGGATAAAAGACGGATCAAAAAATCTTAAAGAAAAAAATCCGTAAGAATCCGTCTATTACCGTGTCATCCGTGTTCTATTCTGTACACAAAAGGAGGACTACAATGAACCTGAACAAACTCACCCTCAAAGCGCAAGAGGCGCTGCAAGCCTCGCAAGCGGTGGTGGATCGCTACGAACAGCAGCAGATTGAGCCGGAGCATCTGCTCATCGCCATGATCGAGCAGCCGGAGAACGTGGTCACGCCCATTCTCAAAAAGCTGGGCGTGGCGACAGACAACCTGCTGACCGAACTGGAAGACGCGGCCAAAAAACTACCCAAAGTTTACGGCAGCGCCCGCCAGGTCTATATCGGCGGCCGCCTCACCGACATCCTCAAGGCCGCCCAGCGCGAGGCCGACGCGCTCAAGGACGAATTCGTCAGCATGGAGCATATCCTTATCGCGTTGGCGGCGGAGACGAGCGGGCCTTCGACGGGCGCAGGCCCTGTTTTGCGCAAATATGGGGTCAGCAAGGAAAAGATTTTGCAAGTCCTCAAGGACATTCGCGGCTCGCAGCGCATCACCGATCAAAATCCCGAAGACAAATATCAGGCGCTGGAAAAGTTCAGCCGCGACCTGACCACCGAGGCCCGCCGCGGCAAGCTGGATCCGGTCATTGGCCGCGACGAGGAAATCCGGCGGGTGATTCAAGTGCTGTCGCGCCGGACGAAGAACAACCCGGTGCTGATCGGCGAGCCGGGCGTGGGCAAGACGGCCATCGTGGAGGGTCTGGCCCGGCGCATTGTGGAAGGCGACGTGCCGGAAAGCCTGAAAAACCGGCGGCTGCATTCGCTGGACCTGGGCGCGCTCATCGCCGGCAGCAAGTATCGCGGCGAGTTTGAGGATCGGCTCAAGGCCGTGCTCAAGGCCATTGCCGAGGCCGAGGGCGAGGTGATTTTGTTCATTGACGAACTGCACACCCTGGTCGGCGCGGGCGCGGCCGAAGGGGCCATGGACGCGGGCAACATGCTCAAACCGGCCCTGGCCCGCGGCGAACTGCACTGCATCGGCGCGACCACGCTGGACGAATATCGCAAGCACATCGAAAAGGACGCCGCGCTGGAACGCCGCTTCCAGCCCATCGTGGTGGACGAGCCGTCGGTGGAGGACACCATCGCCATTTTGCGCGGGCTGAAGGAGCGCTACGAGGTGCATCACGGCGTGCGCATCCAGGACGGGGCGCTGATTGCCGCCGCCACCATGTCCGACCGCTACATCGCCGACCGTTTCCTGCCAGACAAGGCTGTGGATTTGATTGACGAGGCCGCCTCGCGTCTGCGCATCGAGATTGATTCCATGCCCACCGAAATTGACACGATCCAGCGCCGTATCATGCAGTTGGAAATCGAGCGCGAGGCCATGAAACGCGAAACCGACGAGGCCGGGCAAAAGCGCCGGGCCGATTTGGAGCGCGACCTGGCCAATCTCAAGGAACAGGCCGCCGGGCTGAAGGCGCAGTGGCAGGCGGAAAAGGAAGTGATTCAAAAGATCGGCCAGATCAATCAATTGATCGAACACGCCCGGCAAAAGCTGGAGGTCGCCCAGCGCGCCTACAATCACGAAGAGGCGGGCAAGCTGGCCTACGGCACGATCCCGGAATTGCAAAAGCAGGTGGCCGCGGAAAAGCAGCATTTGCTGGATATGCAGGGCGACAAACCCATGCTGACCGAGGAAGTGACGGCCGAAGATATTGCCGAAATCGTGGCCGGCTGGACCGGCATTCCGGTGACGCGCATGTTGGAGAGCGAGCGCGACAAATTGGTGCAGATGGAGGCCAACATCCGCCGGCGCGTGGTCGGGCAGGATCAGGCCATTGCCGCGGTGGCCAACGCGGTGCGGCGGTCGCGGGCCGGTTTGCAGGACGAAAATCGGCCGCTGGGCTCGTTCATCTTTCTCGGCCCGACCGGCGTGGGCAAGACCGAACTGGCGCGGGCCCTGGCCGAGTTCCTGTTTGACGACGAAAGCGCCATGACCCGTCTGGACATGTCCGAGTTCATGGAAAAGCACAGCGTGGCGCGGATGATCGGCGCGCCGCCCGGCTACGTGGGCTACGAGGAGGGCGGCTACCTGACCGAAGCCGTGCGCCGCAAGCCCTATTCCGTGCTGCTCTTTGACGAGATCGAAAAGGCCCACCCGGACGTGTTCAACATCCTGCTGCAAGTGCTGGACGACGGCCGCCTGACCGACGGCCAGGGCCGCACGGTGGACTTCCGCAACGCGGTGGTGATTATGACCAGCAACGTGGGCAGCAGTGAGCAGTGGGGAGTGAATAGTGAACAGTTATCGGCAAGTATGAATCAGGATCGAGTGATGGCGGCGCTGCGGGCCACGTTCCGACCGGAGTTTTTGAACCGCATTGACGAGATTGTGGTGTTCAACAAGCTGGAATTGACGCACCTCAAGGGCATTGTGGACATTCAACTGGGGCGGCTGTACGCCCGGCTGAAACCGCACAACATCACCTTAGATGTCACCGATGAGGCGAAAGAGTTGCTGGCCCGCGAAGGCTTTGACCCGGTCTACGGCGCGCGTCCCTTGAAGCGGACGATTCAACGCCGCCTGCAAGACGCTCTGGCCATGCAGATGCTGGATGGACGGATTGTGGATGGGGGCAAGGTGCGGGTGGTGGTGGAAGGTGGGGAGATTGGGTTTCGATGATATTTGTTTTATCAGGATAAAATCAGAAAGCCGGAAGAGTGTTTAACACTCTTCCGGCTTTCTGATTTTTGGAGACGACTGTGCCTATATCACCTCTCGCCAGGTATAGTACCCCAGTATCCCACTTTGTCATCAAATTCATAAACTCTATTGCATTTGAGAGCATATTGCCGGTCTTCATTAAAATACTGCCATTTGAGTGCCATTTCTTCTCGTTCATGAGGGGTCAGAACTTCATTTTTAGCTCGCTTTTCCAATGTAAGCGCCATATCAAGAGTTACACGTGCATGATTAACAAGACGGTAAAAATCTTCGTCTGTCATTGTCTCTTGTTTATATTGCCTACTACTTGTACTTGGGGGACTGTAATCTGTTGTCACTTTCTGTGATGCTTTGCTTATCATACCTTGAGGAAGTTCAAACCCAAAGATAAGACGCAAAACTAAAACAGTTAGTCCAATTCCTCCGCCAATAGCGCCTCCGATAGCACCATATATGGCGCATACGGCTGCCGCGGCCACTACAAAAAATGGGGAAAAAAATATACCAACCTTTTGAAGCTCGGGAATAGACCATGTAACAGTATAAATAATCCCCTTAATAAGCCCAATTATAAAAAATGGAATGACAAACCACTTTAAAAAAGTAATGTAATCTTCGTTAGAATATTTCATAGCCAGAAAACCTTTCTTGTCACGTTTTCAAACATTAATCTGCTGTAACAATTGATAGCAGCTTTTTTTCTACGAGAATAACACGCTAACTCAGTCTTTTCAATTCACATTGCTGATTCCAAGCGGCCAATGCGTTCATCATGGTCGGCCAGGGCGGCCTCGTGGCGGTCTAAGCGGGCGGTGGGCATGGTGTCTTCCTGTTTCATATCCTGCATGTCTTTAACCACCCATCAAGGCTGCAAGCTAAACAATAAACGCCATGCCTCAATGATCCGCTGTCGATCCTGGTTGGAAAGCCGGCCCAGCATTTTTGAAATATCGCTTTTCGGCAGGCAGGACAGCTTGGCCAACCGCAGCCACGAAGGTCTTAACAGGCCGCCGGTCTGCCAGTCAACAAGCGCATAATCGCCTCTGCCGGAGCGTTCGGTCGTGGTAATCGGTGCGAGCACAAGGTCGTCATCGCCAATGTCCAAAATCACCAGGGCCGGTCTCTTTTTGAGCAGGCGATTGGCCGATTGCGGAAACTCAATCAGCACAATCTCTCCGAATTTATAGCCGGTCATAAATGCTATCCTCATCGGAGTAGGCGTCTAAAAAACGGGCTTGCGATGCCTGCCGCCATTGTGCCTCGCCATCATTGTCAGTAACAAACAGATTTAGCCAGTGTCCGTTAATCATAGGCAGCCTAAAAAACTCCTTAAATGGCAACTCTTTTTCAGAATCACGATCCAACCCGAGTGGCGATAATCTTTGGCCGGTAAAATACTCGGCCTTTTCCTGAGGAAGCAGCGATAAAAAACTGATTACTTGCTCGTAAATGGAGTCGTCAACTTGCAGTAAAATGGATTTCATATCCTCTCCCAATAGTTACAAAAAGCCGCCGGGAATCCGGTAAAAAATAGCTATCCAAAATCACACCGCGCTTCCAATCGGCCAATGCGTCTATCATGGTCGGCCAGGGCGGCCTCGTGGCGGCCTCGTGGCGGTCTAAGCGGGCGGTGGGCATCGTATCTTCCTGTTTCATATCCTGCATGTCTTTAACCACTCATCCGGTCAATATGGTAAAACCTATGCCCCGGCCATTGCCAGTTTTTCGTTTCCCTTTCCAGAAAACTCGGCATCCTTTTCCGTCACCGGCACAAATTGGAAGTCAAAGCCGTAGTCCAGCAAAGCTTTGAGCACCTGCTTGCCCAGCACTTTGACCATCACCATGAACTGGTCGTCATCCGCCGGAAATAGAATCTGAATCCAAAACGAATTGCCGTTCAATTCCGTGATGCTGAGAATGCGGGATTCCGGGAATTTTTTCTGGACTTTCACCATAATCTTATCCAAAACTTCTTTTTGCTTAAACGTCATCATTGGCTTTTTATCCTTTCCAGCAATGTTTTGACAAAATCCCGACTTTCCTTAAACTGTTGTTGCGTGTGCCTGCGAGACATCAAAGCCGGTTTGTAATCCGCATGATTACGCACAATTTGGGCATTGGGCAAGTACTCACGAAATCGGGGAAAGATCTTGCGTTGATTACAAAAGTATGTGGCAAAGTTGCTATGCACCCATGTATGCGAAATCACGTCACCCGATGGGTTGATACGTTCATGTATCAGCGCTGCCAACGCCGCCTGAAACATGGCATAATAAGCCCGGTTGCAACAAGCATCGTAATGGCCGTTATCAAAACACCATTCAGCTACGGTCAAGTTTTGGCGCGCTTTATCGGCAAAAGTCTTGTCATTCACGAGGTACATTCCGAGTTTTCAAACAACGGTCTTCGCTTTCATCAAATCTCAAGTCAAAGATAGGAAAATAGCGATAACGAGTCAAGGCAATTTTCGATTACAGAATTGACGAGGTCATCATCTTCAACAGGCTGGAAATGGCCGACCTGAAGGGCATTGTGGACATTCAGTTGCTGCGGGATTGGCTAAGCACAACATCACCCTAACCGTGACCGAGCCGGTAAAGGAGTGCCGGCCCGCGAAGGCTTTGACCCGGTCTACGGCGCGCACCCGTTGAAGCGGACGATTCAGCGCCGCCTGCAAGACCCTTCGATAAACTCAGGACATCGCCCGCTGACCATGGAGATGCTGGATGGCCGGATTACGGATGGCGCGACGGCGGAGGTTGGGGTGGTTGGCGGCGTCATAAATTTTCTGGTTAATTAAGGGTTAGAGAATTGTCTTGAAGTTTGTGCGCCGGATGCTTATTTTTTTATGCACATTGTAACTACGTTGACACCATCCAGTTACTAACGAGGAAAAATATGACGCCATTAATTGTCGAAACACAGTTCAAAAACGGGCAGGTAGAATTACGAAACCTGCCTTTTGCTGATAATACGGATGTCACTGTCATCATCATTCCCAAAGTCAATTGGGACAAGTTGGCCTTTCATAAAGCGCGGGAATTGAGTCGCTCCATCAAGGGCAGCCTGGCGGCGGACATTATGGTTGAGCGGGGCGTTCGATGAATTGTTATCTCGATACCAGCGCTTTGATTAAATTGTACCATCAGGAAGATGGCAGCGATAAACTTACGGCATTTCTCAAACAATATGCCGGCAATTTGACCATTAGCGTGTCGGATATCTCTCCTATTGAGTTTCACTCAGCATTTTTGCGGCGTGTGCGCATGAATGAAATCAGTCTGCAAGATGTTCAACCCATTTTTGAAGCATTGAGGATTGATCTTATCAACTATAACATAGCCGAGGTTGATTCATCGGTAAAGCAGATAGCGCTTGAGCTGTTGGATCGTTGTGCAGCCCAGCAATCGTTGCGGACATTGGACGCACTGCAATTGGCGGCGGCAATTTTGTCGCATCGTTTTCTACCCATTGATTTCTTTATCGCAGCCGATTCTAAACTTTTGAACGTGGCGCAGAGCTATTTCCCTGTTTTTAATCCACAAGACTGAAGAGTTGCTGGCCCGTGAAGGCTTTGATGACCCGATCTACGGCGCGCGCCCGTTGAAGCGGACGATTCAGCGCCGCCTGCAAGACCCGCTGGCCCTGGAGATGCTGGATGGACGGATTATGGATGGCGCGACGGTGGAGGTTGGGGTGGATGGTGGGGAGATAAAGTTTCGGGTGAATTGAAGGAAAAATCCCCGGTGACTGGTGAGGTTGCCGGGGATTTTTTTATTGATTAAAGATAAAAATGTAAGTATAATATAATTATGAAAGCAACTCGTTTTGAATGGGACCCGGCCAAAGATTTGGCCAATATCGAAAAGCATGGCGTATCATTTGCCGAAGCGGAGTCGGTCTTTTACGACGATTATGCTCGTTTGATTGCCGACCCGGACCATTCTGCTGAGGAAGACCGTTTTATCTTGCTGGGAATGAGCAACCGTCTGCGCTTGTTGATTGTTGTACATTGCTATCGGCAAAACGACGATGTAATTCGGCTCATTTCCGCCCGTAAAGCTAACAAATTTGAAGCCAAATATTACCGAAAGAAGGGTTAGTATGCGTGATAATTACGACTTTTCCAAATCCGTCAAGAATCCATACGCCAAAAAGCTTAAGCAGCAAGTCACGATTCGTTTGGAGACGGATATTGTGGATTATTTCAAGCAGTTGGCGGCGGAGATGGATATTCCCTATCAAAAACTGATCAATCTCTTTCTGCGCGACTGCGCCGATAAGCACCTGAAGCCAAAGGTGAATTGGCAAAAAGCAGCGTGATGTTTGGATTGAAGCGAACGATTCAACGCCCGACGGCAAGACCCGATGGCAAGCATTTCTATATTTTCAGCAAGCTGCTTCCAAACGGCTAATGCGTTCATCGTGGTCGGCCAGGGCGGCCTCGTGGCGGTCTAAGCGGGCGGTGGGCAATGTCACGATCCTATTGTCGCAGGTCTGGCAAGCACAGGCTCGGACGCCGGAGACTCCTTGCTACGAGCGATGATCGGACCGCCCGGCGCTTTCAATCCTTTTAACAAGCCCTTGCTGCTCAAATATTCATCTAACTTGGGCCAATAGACGCCGGTTCCGCCGCCGCACAATTCCCATTCGTTTCGCTGGTCCGGAGTGGCTTTTTCCAGGAACGGATACCATCCCAACGGGGCGGTAATCGTTCGACCGTCTATCAAGTCGAATGTTATTTTCTCAACCGTAAAATAAACCGTGCGAATGGGCGCTTCCAGGTACAAGGCCTCAGCTTCCAATATCTTTTTTTTAAAAATATCCAGTTGGAGTAGTTTTTCAATAATCATGGCTTTGCTCCTTTGCAAAAGTCATTCCACGATTTCAGCAACGCTTTCTGGTTAGCTTTGATGAGCCGCTCAATGTCGCGCAACTCGTGGTTTTTGAATCCTTTTTGACGGAACAACTTTATCGGCTTGAGCCAGAATTTTGCGGTGGCATTCCCGCTGTCAACATGAATATGGGGTGGCTCCGTGCAATCATACGGGTAAAAATAAAAACGATAGGGTCCAAGTGTCAAAATGGTCGGTATTGGGAGACTCAATTTTTAATGATGCTGCCGAAAGTCGGTTCACAGCCTTCTAATATCGTCGCTTCCAAACGGCCAATGCGTTCATCGTGGGCGGCCTCGTGGCGGTCTAAGCGGGCGGTGGGCATGGTGTCTTCCTGTTTCATGTCCTGCATGTCTTTTACAATCAAGCCATCCAGTACAGTCAAAACCTACACTCCGGCCATTGTCAGCGTGTCGTTTCCCTTAGCGACATAGTCCGGGTCACTTTCCTTCACCGGCACAAACTGGAAGTCAAAACCATAATCCAGCAGGGCGTCCATAGCGTGTTTCGCTACGACCGTTATTGCCGCATAAAAACGATTATCATCATCCGGCAATAAAATCTGAATCCAAAATGAATTGCCGTTTAATTCCGCAACGCTCACCAGCTGAGTTTCAGGGAATTTTTTTTGAACGTTCAGGATAAGTTTATCCAGAACTTCTTTTTGCTTAAATGTCATCATGGCTTTTCATCCCTTTCAATAAAGCATCGACAAAAGTTTTGCACTCTTTTAGCAGCCGCCGGGCATCGCTGCGAGTAACGGCAATGGGTTTGTAATCGGCCCGGTTGCGCAGCGTTTGCGCTTTGTGTAAAAAGTCACGAAATTGCGGAAATATCTTGCGTTGGTTGCAAAAATGCGCGGCAAAATTGCCATGCACCCAAGGATGGGCAATTACACCATCAGGTATCTTGATGTTATCGTAAATCAATGCAGCCAAAGCTGCTTGAAACATGGCATAATACGCCCGGTTACAGCATGCATCGTAATGGCTGTTATTGTAGCACCATTCGGCTACGACTAAATTTTGGCGAGCTTTATCAATAAAAACCGTGCTATCCATAGTTTTTCCTTACACGGAATGTAAAGTATTTTTATTAACGATAAAAATAGGCCATTGAGAGTATTAAGTCAAGCCGATTTTCATGTTGTCATGTAGCGGATTGTCATCTTCAACAGGCTGGAAATGGCCGACCTGAAAGGCATTGTGGACATTCAATTGCAGCGGCTGTATCAGCACCTGGCCAGGCACGCCCGTTGAAGCGGACGACTCAGCGCCGCCTGCAAGACCCGCTGGCTCTGGAAATGCTGGATGGACGAATTACGGATGGCGCGACGGTGGAGGTTGGGGAGATAAAGTTTCGGGTGGGTTGAAGGAAAAATCTCCGGTGATGGTGAAATCGCCGGGGACTTTTATTTGGTCATGCCCCAGTTGGATGAACGACTTGGATGCCGATAAACAAACGCCTGCCAATAGCCGCAAGCGCCTCATCAATTTGACTCATATCCGCAGCCTCATGAGGATCGCACAAACGTTTGATATCCTGCTCGCGGCGGTGCAGGCGGTCGGCAAATTCTGCGTTGGTTAGCTTTAGCTCGCGCATGGCCAGATAAAGCGCGGCTTTGGCGGCCATTGGCGCAGGAAGCGGCGCAGCATAGCTCCTCTCCGAAACTTCCGTCGGCATGGGTATATCTAACTTCATAAGGATTCGATTGGCGACGGCTTCTTCCAGACAATCTGCGGCTTCGTGGAGAGATTCCTCGATAGAATCGCCCTGGGTGATGGCCTCGGGAAAGTCTGTAAAGCGAACGACAAAACCGCCGTCTTCGGGATCGGGCGTTAAACTGGCGTAATAGATAAAATTTTGCATAGTAACTCCTACAAGCCGGTGATGTCGTTTAAATTAAGGCCCAATTGGGCCAACATGGCATGGAGCGTACCCTTTTTCAACTCATCTTTGGGTTTGCGGACAACGGTAAAACTTGAGCCATAATACAAAGTTCCATGACAGCCTTTGCCGCGTTGGGTCAGATACTTGACGGTCACGTCGTTGATCCGACCCAGTTTTTTGATCTTTTTGATGAACTCGCTGCCTTTCATATTTGCAGTTTTTCGCCTCGCTCCTCAATAATCGTTTGCGAAAGCGGCTTGCTCAGGGGCAACAGCGATAAAAAGCTGAGCACTTGATCATAAATGGAGTCGTCAACTTGCAGTAAAATGGATTTCATATCCTCTCCCAATGGTTACAAAAAGCCGCCCGGAATCCGGTAAAAAATAGTTGTCCTAAATCACAACGCTGCTTCTAAGTGGCCAATGCGTTCATCATGGTCGGCCAGGGCGGCCTCGTGGCGGTCTAAGCGGGCGGTGTGCATGGCGTCTTCCTGTTTCATGTCCTGCATGTCTTTTACCACCAGTCCGTCCAAAATGGTCAAAATGCGATCCATCTTCTGATCTATTTTTTGGTTCATATCATCTCTAAGCGCAAAAATTATCCTTAACAGTTCAGCCTGACCTTTTTTCAAGCTACCCACATCACTTTTGAGAGTACCCACATCACTTTTGAGAGTACCCACATCACTTTTGAGAGCATCCAAATCACTTTTGAGTGCAATTTGTTTCGGATCAAAACCGATTGCTTTGAAATAGGCTTCGATCTGCTCAAAAATTTCATTTGACACCAAGTCATTTGCCTGCACTTTCGGCGTCTTTTTGACTTTCTTTTCCGGCATAACAACCTCCTTCAGTTGGTGCAGAAAGAATAACGCGCAACTTTGATATTGTCAAGACGATTTTCGGATAAATTTGACGATCACCTTTTCGACCGGAATTTTTGTACCCTTCGACACACTCAGGGCAGGCCGCATTGACGAAATCATCATTTTCAACAGGCTGGAAATGGCCGACCTGAAGGCATTGTGGACATTCAATTGCAGTGGCTGTATCAGCGATTGGCCAGGCACAACATCACCCTGGCCGTAACCGATCCTCCGATAAGCTCAGGGCAGGCCCGGCCAAAGAACTACTGGCCCGCGAAGGCTTCGACCCGGTCTACGGCGCGCGGCCGTTGAAGCGGACGATTCAGCGCCGCCTGCAAGACGCGCTGGCCCTGGAGATGCTGGATGGCCGGATTGGGAATGGCGCGACGGTGGATGGTGGGGAGATAAAGTTTCGGGTGAACTGAAGGGAAAATTCCTGGTGATCGAGAGGTCGCCGGGGGTTTTCCATTTATTGAGCGCGGGTTAATTCATCGGCCAGCAGTTCCGCTTGCTTCAAAACGGTTTCCGTGGCCAGCTTTTGCATGTCCGGCGGATAGCCGAACCGACGCAACGTTCGTTTCACAATGACTTTCAACTTTGCTTTCACGCTTTCTTTGATCGTCCAATCAATCGAAGCGTTTTGTTTGACCTGCTCGAACAGCACAATCGCCAATTCGCGCAACTTGTCCTTTTGCATCAACTCACGGGCGCTTTCATTGTTGGCCACGGCGGTGTAAAAGGCGTACTCAAACGCCGATAAACCCATTTCCGCCGGTTCGTTGTCCATCTTGCGGATTTCTTTGCTCAGTTTGATAAGCTCGTCTATGACTTCCGCCGCCGTCAAAATTTTGTTGTGATACTTCTTGATCGAATTTTCCAGCATTTCCATCAAGGTTTTGCTTTGCACCAGGTTTGTTTTGATTCGCGATTTGATCTCGTCATTCAACAGTTTTTTGAGCACTTCCAAGGCCACATTCTTGTGCTCCATGTTTTTGACTTCCAGCAGAAATTCTTCGGACAGAATGGAAATATCCGGCTTCTTGATGCCCGCCGCATCAAAGATATCAATGACTTTTTCTGTGACCAGCGCTTTATCAATGACCTGGCGGATGGTCGTTTCGATTTCCTCATCGGTTTTGCCGCTGCCGGTCGTATCAAACTTGGCCAATCGCGCTTTAACGGCCTGAAAGAATGAAACTTCTTCCTTCACATCCAGCGCCTGCTCGTGGGGAATGGCAATGGCAAATGCTTTCGACAGGGCCGACACTTCGTTAATAAACCGTTTCTTGCCATTGTCCAGGCTCAAAATATGCTCTTCGGCGGCTAAAATGACTTTCAGTTTGATTGTCGTATCCGCGCTAAAATACTCTTCATACAACAGCTTTTTATCTGTCCCGATATAAGGAACGGAAGGGTCTTCCGCCAGCATTTCATAATCGGCAGAATAGGCTTTGACCGGTTTTTCCAGAAACAGGCGCGAAACAATTTCCAATTTTTCCAGCATGAGTTGAACGGCCTTTTCCTGGGCGATAGCCGGATCACCCGTGCCGCCGCTTTCGGAATAAAAGGACAGCGCCGCTTTCAAATCCGAAGCAATGCCCAAATAGTCAACGATCAACCCGCCGGGCTTGTCTTTGTAGACGCGGTTGACCCGGGCAATCGCCTGCATCAGGTTGTGGCCGCGCATCGGTTTATCAATATAAAGCGTGTGCAGCGAAGGCACATCAAAACCGGTCAGCCACATGTCGCACACGATCACCAGCTTGAGTTCATCATCCGGCGCTTTCATGCGGTCGGCCAACACCCGTCGCTGATCTTTGGACGTGTGATGCCGGGCCATATCCGGCCCATCGGCGGATGAGGCGGTCATCACGACTTTGATGACGCCGCGCTTTAAATCAGCGTTATGCCATTCCGGCCGTAATTTTTCAATTTCCTGGTATAGCGCCGCCGCAATTCGCCGCGACATGGTGACAATCATGCCCTTGCCTTCGAAAACTTCCTGCCGCTGCTCGAAATGCGACACAATATCCGCCGCAATTTTCTTGATGCGATTGGCGCTGCCCACCAACGCCTCGACCTGCGTCCATTTGGCCTTGGCTTTTTGCGTTTCCGTCAAGTCTTCCTGGTTTAATTCCTCATCCAGCTCTTTGATCAGCCTTTTGCCTTCTTCGCTGAGATTGATTTTGGCTAACCGGCCTTCGTAATAAATCCGCACGGTGGCCCCGTCATCCACGGCCCGGGCAATGTCGTACACATCAATATAGTTGCCGAAAACCGCCGGAGTGTTCACATCGGCGCTTTCGATGGGCGTGCCGGTAAAGCCCAAATATGTCGCGAACGGCAAAGCGTCGCGCATATATTTGGCGAATCCGTAGACCGTTTTTTTGCCGATCACGTTGCCCTGTTCATCCTTATCATCCAGGGTCTTGGCTTTGAAACCGTATTGGGTGCGATGCGCTTCATCGGCAATGACCACGATATTCTTTCGATCCGATAATTGCTCGTAGACATTGCCCTCGTCCGGCTGAAATTTCTGGATGGTCGAAAAAACCACGCCGCCCGACGCCACTTTCAGCAGCGCTTTCAAATGCTCCCGGTTTTCCGCCTGCACCGGGTCTTGCCGCAGCAATTGTTTCGACGCGGCGAACGTGTCAAACAGTTGATCATCCAGATCGTTGCGGTCGGTGATGACTAAAACGGTCGGATTATCCAGCGCCAAAACGATCTTGCCGGTATAAAAAACCATAGACAACGACTTGCCGCTGCCCTGCGTATGCCACACCACGCCGCCCTTGCGGTCGCCATCTTTGGCCGAGGCCAGGATTGTGTTTTCCACCGCTTTATTGACGGCATAGTATTGACACCTAAATTGAGCGATTTTACGATTTTGGGCAAGCATTTTGGGCCATTTTGGG
>CAYOLL010000108.1:0-20865 GCA_964404765.1 uncultured Gemmatimonadota bacterium
GCTTAATTTACAAATAGAAAACAAATTATGAAACTATGTGTGATGTCAAATTAAAAGATTGCGTTTTTATTCGGGTTTACATAAGTTAGCGGCATGAAAGTCGAGTTCAAAAACATGGCACAAAAATAACCTAAACTGAATTATTCACCACGAAACACACAAAATACACGAAAGATTTATGAATTAAAGCGTTGCGTAGCTCGGACAGGCAAAATTTTGGCATCACGCTCTGCAATCCTTTATTTTCGTGTGCTTCGAGTATTCCGTGGTTATTTCATGAATAATTCAGGCTAAGACCCGGAGCTTGATATGCGTTATTTGCAAATTTTCTTCCTGCTTTTTGCGTTCGAACAGGCAGTGGCGTTTACCCGCGTGCCGACATCGCCGTATTTTTCGGATATCGAAGAAAGCATGGTGGCGCAGTGGCGCAGCAAAGGCTCACTTCAGCGCGATTTAACCGCCGCAATTTTGATTGCCGAAGGTCTTAATAGTCCATCGGAAATTGAAGGATTTAAGACCAGTCTGGCCAGGGTTTACACGGCGTTGGATTCGCAAATCCAAACCGGCCAGACAACGTTCGATAAAGGCCGGAAAATTTCTGACTATCTTCATCAGAATGTATTGCGCGAGTATGTAAAAGATGCGCAGTTTAAGCTACTGTTTAAGAGCGGGCAATTCAATTGTGTTTCGTCCACGGTACTGTATTATTTATGCGCCAGCCGCTATCATATTCCGCTTAAAATTTACACCACGCCGAACCATGTTTATTGCGCTATCCGCCAGACGGATGGCAGCGAGGTGCGTATTGAGCCGACCAGCCCCGGCGGCTTTGATTTTAAGCCAAAAACACAGGATGGGCTGCTTAAGTACTTTCAGGAATTCCAGTTAGTTACGCCTGCAGAAATCAAGCGCTACAATTTTGACGGGGTATATAAGCGTGTCAAGGATCGAACACGCCATATCGCTCCGGAAATGTTGATTAGCGTGGTGTACAACAATACCGGTGTTTACTATTGGAATCGCAAGTCGTATCAGGAAGCAATGGATTCTTATGAAAAAGCATTGCTGATCGACCCAAAAGATCCTACCTATAAGGAAACTTACGAAAGCGCTTATACTTATGCAGCCAAAGCGTTTAGCGACGCGCAGCAATACAACCAGCTGATCCCGCTATTCGACCGCGTCCTGGCTTTTCCCCATGACTACGGTTTTTTAGAGGTCCACTTTTTGCCGACAGTCGGCGCGGCGAGTCAATACTTCAGCCTGAATAAAGGCGACTACGCCCGTGCCGGCCAAGTTTTGGAGCATGTTCGCAGTTTGCTAAAGGGGAATACCGCCGCGCTTAAAGAACTGGAAAAATATAGCGCAAATTTGGAATATAATCAGGCCGTCCAGCATAACCGAGCTGCAGATTACCAGACTTCCTATGCGCAAATTTCCGGACAATATGCCCGCAATCGCAACGACGCCGAAACACGCGACGCCTATATTGGTATTGCCTGTAATTATGCCGCCGATCTGGCTAAAAAGGGTCAGCTTTCCGCTGCGGTCAGCCTGGTCGATTCGCTGCAAGAACAATTTGCCACAGATCGTCGGGTGCAGGATACCTATTTATTTGTCACGGCAAACGAAATTGAAGCTAAGGCCGGGCAGAAAAACTACGCCGCCGCTTTGAAGCAGGCCAGACACCTTTTGACGATATATCCGGCGGATCCCCGTGTGATTGATCTCTATGTCGGCAGTGGCTGCAATGATGCTATCCAACAAGCGCAGCAAGGCCATACAGCGGAGGCGGAAAAAGCGATAGAGCTGCTTCTGGCTGACTATCCCGATCGGGCCAATGTGAAAAAAACCTATGTTGATATTGGTTTATTTGTGGTGAATCAGCAAAAACTGTTGGATCAGGATCCGGCAGAGGCCCGGAACAAATTGGACATGCTTTTCACTGTAGACGATTCGCGGGCGGATGTGCGCCAGACGCTGGCCGAAGCCTATAACCGTCTGGCGATTCGGGAATCGGACAAGGGCAACTTGCCGGCGCTTAAGGATGCCAAGTCCTGGTTGCATCAGGGATTGCGAGTTGATCCCGAAAATGTCAATTTGAAGAAAAATATGGAAATTATCAAGCAAAAGATTAAAGCGTTAGGCGGTTGAATACGAGAGGAGGATGAGACGTGGAAATGGAAGGCGCGAATTACGAAACGGCTGAACAAATCAAAGTTTTTTTGGCAGAGTCCGAGCAAAGATTGGGCGACTTCATCAAATTGATGGACCCTCTGGATATTGCCGATGTGCTGCGCTATTTATCGAGCGTGGAGCGAATCGAAGTTATTCAGGTTTTACCGCCGGAAATGGCAGCCGAGGTCCTAAGCAAGACAGATGAAAGCTCCAAAGAAATTATTCTGAAGCAGCTTGGCGCTGAGAAAATCAGTCAATTAATTACGCAAATGACGACCAAGGAAGCCGTCGATTTGCTGGATGATCTGAGTGAAGTCAAAAAAGAGCGCGTCCTATCCTCATTAGGGCAGGAAAAAGCGCGGGCTGTCCGGCAGTTGCTCCAGTATGATTCGCATAGCGCCGGCGGTATTATGACGCCGGAGTTTTTGGCGGTTAAAGCCAATCGTACCTTGGGCGATGCCATCAAGCTATTTAAAAGTGGCTTTTTTGAACACGAAGGCGAAAACATTCATTACGTGTATGTTGTCGATCAAGAAAGCAAGCTGGTTGGCTTGTTGCCGATTGTCAACCTGCTCAAACATCCGCCGGAAATCCGCATTGAAGACGTGATGAGCCGCGACTATCCCTATGTGGCGGTCGATCAGGATCAGGAGCAGGTGGCGTCTGTTTTCCGTAAATATGATCTGTATGCCTTGCCCGTTGTAGATGAGGATAACCGACTGGTAGGGCGCATTACCGCCGATAGTATCATGGATGTGATCGTACAGGAGGCCAACGAAGATCTGTCCAAAGCTGTGGGTGTGACTGAAGACGAGTTTACCGAAGCCACGATTCTGGGCAGCGTTCGGAATCGTATCCCGTGGTTATTGATCGGTCTGACCGGCGGGCTTATTTCATCGGGTGTTGTGAGTTATTTTGAAGATGCTTTGCACGTAATTATGGCTTTGGCCTTTTTTGTGCCGGTTATTACAGCGATGGGCGGCAATGCCGGTGTTCAGTCGGCGGCGATTGTCGTGCGCGGTTTAGCGACCGGGGATATGCACCCCAAGTATTTATTTCGGCGCGTGCTTCGCGAGATTCAAATTGCAATGATCAACGGTTTGATTTGCGCCTCGATGCTCGGCTCTGTTGTGTCGATATGGCGCTCCGATGTGCGGTTGGGTTTAATTATCGGCCTGGCTTTATTTTGTGTAGTCATTATCGCGACATTTTTAGGCACCATTGTACCGCTCGGTTTGCGAAAGCTGAATATCGACCCGGCGATTGCCATGGGGCCTTTTGTGACGACTTCTAATGACATTCTGGGTTTGCTGATCTATTTGGGTCTGGCGACAGCTTTTATCAAGTTAATTTACTAAATCCAAAAGGCGAAGCAAATTTTACCATTTTAAAACCCAATTTTTTGCCTTCGTTGCATTGAGGGCTTTTAGCTAAATTTAGACAGGGCTGACTATGCGGGAAGCATTAGCGTTGACTGAAAATATTGAAGATTATCTGAAAGCGATCTATATTATTCAGGACAAGAAGCAGAAAGTCACGACGAATGATATTGCGGAATCACTGGCGGTATCGGCCCCTTCAGCCAGCAGTATGATCAAAAAACTGGCTGATATGAAACTGCTGCTGCATGAACCGTATCAAGGTGTGACGCTGACGGAAACCGGCGTCAAAATCGCGCTGGAAATCATCCGTCATCATCGCTTGATAGAGCTATATCTGGTTGAAGCGTTAGGCTATAGTTGGGATGAGGTTCATCAGGAAGCCGAAAAACTGGAACATGTCATATCTGAGCAGTTTGAGGAAAAAATCGCCGCTTTTTTAGGCGATCCAAAATTTGACCCGCACGGGCATCCGATCCCGACCAAAGACGGCAAAATGCCAGCAGACCCCATCAAAAAACTGGCCGACTATGATGATAATTCAACACTAATGCTCGCCAGTATTAGTGATAAAGACCCGGAAAAACTGCGCTACTTAGCTTCATTCGGACTCTATCCGGGCGTGCGGGTTCGTATTTTGCGGAAAGAACCATACGGTGGAATTATGTGGATTCAAGTCAATCAAGCCGATTATCCGATTAGCCTGGAAGTCGCTAAAGAAATATATGTTGACACGCCATAAGCTTGATGTAAAAACTTATAAACGATATTGCACATAGGTAAGAATTTTCTCTTTGATCTTTAGCGGGAAACCCTATCTTATTAACGTGAGATTTCTATTGCCAACAAGGGCGTTTATTATTGATTAAGCGTTGTGCAAGGTAAAAATTAGGGCATGTAAACAAAAGTTTACAGCATAACGTCTTCTTAATAAAGATGTTAGAGCTTTTCATAACCATGGTGTAAAATTTTCAATAGACTTTTAGCGTGTGTTTTGGATAGTTTGGCTAATTATAAAAGGAGGTGTTGATCTTCAGAAAATTGCAAATTGTTGCTGATAAACAACTTGCGAACACTTTAGATTTTATGGCACGCTAATTGCTAAAATTAACGACGTGGTTATGTAGGTTCTGAAGTATGTGTATTTCATTCATAGTTAGTCGTCACACTAAAAAGGAGGACGTAGAGATGTTAAACAAACTGTATCGTTGGGCGAAAGTTGCTGTGGCGCTTTCGATTACGTTTGCGGCCGGTTCCATCCAGGCCAAAGAACTTTCTTTTCCAGTGGATCACCGTGGTGTTCCGCACGAAAGAAATTGCGGCACGATGCATGTGCTGCAGGAGCAGTTAAATGCGGATCCCACTCTGGCCGCCAGAATGGAAGAGATGGAAACCAAGTTACAAGCCCGAATTGCCGAAACCGAGCAAGGCGGGGCGCAAGTAATGGGCGCAACCGGTTACATTCCGCTGGTCGTTCATGTGATTTACAACTCGGCAATACCGGCGCAGAATATTTCCGATGCGCAGATCGCTTCTCAAGTTTCGGTCTTGAACAAAGACTACAGCTCCACTAACCCGGACTTTGCCGGCGTTCCGGCTGAATTTCAACCGTATGCGGCCAACGGCGGCACAGGTATCTCTTTTCAACTGGTTGCTACCACGCGTAAAGCATCAACCCGCGTTGACTGGGGCACCAATGACGACATGAAGAAATCCTCCACCGGCGGCGTGGATGCCTGGGATCCTTCGCAATATCTGAACATGTGGATTTGCAACATTGGCGGCGGTATTCTGGGTTATGCCCAATTTCCGGGCACCGGCACTCCGGCAACGGATGGCGTGGTTTTTTCGCCCGGCTACTGCGGCAGCTCGGACTACGGCTCATTTTTCTTGGATCCGCCGTTTGACAAAGGTCGCACGGCCACGCATGAAATCGGTCATTACCTGAACCTGCGCCACATCTGGGGCGACGGTCGTTGCGCTGCCGATTACGTAACCGATACGCCAAAATCTGCCGCTTCCAACTATGGCTGCCCGGCCCCGCTCAAAAGCTGCAGCAGCAACGCCGACACCGGCGCGCCGGTTGCGAGCTGGACCCGTGATCAGACCATGAACTACATGGACTACACCGATGACGCTTGCATGTACATGTTCTCGGCCGGTCAACGCACCCGCATGAATGCGGCGATTGACACCTACCGTGCGACTTTGGCTGATGGCAACCCGACGACGGGTGGTGGCGGCGGCGGTGGTGGCACAGGTACCGGCATTACGGCTGAGTCCGAAAGCAATGGAACGGTCGGCACGGCCGATGGCCCGATGGGCAATGGCACCGCAGTTTCCGGCGCAATCGCCAAGTCTGACCTTGACTATTTCTACTTCAACACCAGTGCCAGCGGGTCTATCACAATTACTCTGAACATCTCCGGCTCGGTTGACCTGGACATGTATCTCTACAACAGCACCGGTACGACGGAAGTCGCCCGCGCTTATACCACCAGCAACCCTGAAGTCATCACCTACAATGCCGCGGCTGGTAAGTACTACCTCAAAGTCAAGGCTTATAAGTCGACGTCTACAGGTAGCTACACTGTGAAGGTTAGTGGCACAAATGTGGCTCGTGAAATTCCGGGCGATCAAGAAACAGCAGCCAAATCTTTTGGGTTGCACAACAACTTCCCGAACCCGGTCAGCAAGTTTACCACGATCGGTTATCAACTGCCGAATGAGGCCAATGTGTCCTTGCGTATCTACAATGCGGTCGGTCAATTGGTCAAGACGTTAGTCAACGCCAATCAATCGGCCGGCAGCCACTCGATCAATTGGGATGGCCGCAATGACGATGGTTTGGAAGTCGCCACGGGCACCTACTTCTATCAGGTGACCGCCGGTGATCTGAAGCAGACCAAGCGTATGCAAGTTATTCGCTAAACAAGTTACTGCTTTAACTGAATGAAAAAGCCGTCCGGAGCGAAAGTTCCGGGCGGTTTTTGCGTTTTATCCTGTATGGGCGATTGTTATGGTTGCTATTGCTAAAATTTTGGTTTACAAATACAAAAATACAGTTGAAATTACAGATTATGTTTGTTTATTGTGATCGGTCCAATTTCAACTCATAAACTATTTCATCGTAAGGAGCGAATTATGTCCACCATCAGCACCAAACTGGCCGAATTCACGGCCAAACTGCGTTACGAAGATTTGCCCAAAGAAGTCGTCCATGAGGCCAAGCGTTACTTGTTCGACTCGGTCGGCTGCGCCTTAGCCGCCACGCAGAGCCACGATCCGCAAATTTACCGCCATATTTTGCGCGATCAGGGCGGCACGCCGGAATGTACCATCTTTGGCTGGGGCGATAAAATGTCCGCCACCAGCGCCTCGCTGCTCAATGCTCTGCTCATTCGCGGCATGGATTTTAACGACATTTACTGGAAACAAGACCCGTCGCATCCGTCGGACATTATCCCGGCGGCGTTGGCCATTGCCGAACGCAAGTACCTGTCCGGCAAGGACTTGATAGTCGGCATCGTGCTGGCTTATGAATTCGAGCAACGTCTGTGCGAGTTTGCCTTCCCCGGCATCCGCGAGATCAAATGGCATCACGCCACGCTGACCCAATTTGTCAGCCCGCTCGTGGCCGGAAAAATGCTCGGTCTGAACGTGGATCAACTCGTCAAGGCCGTCGGCATTTCCTCCTGCCACAATTATACGCCGGGCATTGTCGCCGCCGGCAAGCTGGGCATGATGAAGAACACGGTTGATCCGCTGGCCACGCAGAGCGGCGTGATTGCTGCGCTATTGGCCGAACAGGGCTACGACGGCCCGGCGGTCGCTTTTGAAGGCAAGGAAGGTCTGTTCGACGTGATGAAGGCGGCCAACTGCGTCTTTAAGCCGGAGATTTTAACCGACGGCCTGGGCGACAGTTACCGCATTCTGCAATGCAGCATGAAGGGCTTCCCGACCGAGGCGCTGACCCATACCTTTATCGGCACGACGCTGCATCTGGTCAACACCCACGACATCAAGCCGCAGGACGTGGCTGCCGTGACGGTGAACACCATCCATCGCGCCGCCGACATCCTGGCCGATCCGAGCAAGTACAAGCCGGAAAACAAGGAAACCGCCGACCACAGCCTGCCCTACGTGGTGGCCGCAGCCATCGCCGACCGCAAGGTCACGCCGGCCTCGTTCAAGGCCGACAAGATCAAGGACCCGGTCATCTGGGAGATTATGCCCAAGATCAAGGCCGTGGCCGTGGAGGAATTTGAAAAAGCGTTCCCGGCCAGGCAAATGTGCGACGTGATCATCCAAACCAAGGACGGTAAGGAATACAAGCACCACGTGGATTATCCGAAGGGCGACCCGCGCAACCCGCTCAACCAGAAGGAACTGGACGACAAGTTCAACGGCCTGACCGAAGGCCTAATGAGCGACGCCGCCCTGAAGCGTCTGAAAGAGGCCATCTGGAGCGTGGAAGATTTCAAAACCGTCAATGCGTTTATGGCCACGACGGTGATGGATTGTGCGCCAGTTTCACACTGATTTTTCGTGTGGAGAGAAACCCACTTTCTCGCAGAAAGTGGGTTTCTTAACATAGCGATACGCACATAATAAAATTGGAGTCAACGTGAAAATAACTCGTTTGGACTGGAACGATAGGCGGGTTGAGCATATTGTTCGACACGATGTTGATCCTGATGAAGTATGGGAGATTTGCGAAGACCCACGTCACCGTGTCCGTAAGCAAGGACAAGATCGGTATTTGTTGTATGGTCAAACTTACGCCGGACGCTATTTGTTTGTGGTGCTGGAATACCTGGAACACGGAATATTTGCCCCAATAACCGCTCGTGATATGACCGATGGCGAGAAAAAGAATTTTAGGAGGCTGCAATGAACGAACTACAAGTGCCGAGTTTTAAAACTGTTGACGAGGAAGCTGAATACTGGGACAATTTAGACACGGCGGATTACATGCCGGATGATGACCAGTGGTTTCAGCTTGAGACGCCGCTCAAACGGGCGATTAAAGTGGCCATTCTGCCGGAAATTGCCACGGCCTTGATTGAGCGGGCGCACGCTCAACACGTGTCGGTTGAAACATTGGTGAATGTGTTGTTGATGGAGAAGATGCACGTAACCGCAGGTGCCTGAGAAATCCATCCTGAGCATGGATGAGTTCAAGACCGTCCATGCGTTTATGAGCACGATGGTGATGGATTGTGCGGCGGGGCATTGACTCTTATTGGCAAGATAGACACCACCGTTGCGGTGGTGCCTATCTTTTTTGTTGATCGGGTTCAAAGCGTTGAATTTTAACCTTGTAATGAAAGGGATCGCAGTATGTTGATGCGAATGATGGTGTTGTTTT
Organism: uncultured Gemmatimonadota bacterium; assembly: GCA_964404765.1. Lineage (GTDB taxonomy): Bacteria > 4572-55 > 4572-55 > 4572-55 > 4572-55 > CAYOLL01. The sequence goes on from CAYOLL010000108.1 coordinate 8,929, forward strand.
GTTTAATTTTTTTAATCACGTCTTGTTCATTACCCGTGTCTGTCGATAGTATTGGGGAAAAGAATGCTGAGAAAATTGAAGGGTTGATTAAGAAATACGATGTAAAAAGAGTTTGTGTAGAAGTTGGTGATGCAAGCCCGCGCTGTTTTGAGGATGGAGATTTTGAAGTCAAGGGATTCTACCTCGTCTGTAACTGGTTTGATAATAAAATATTCTACGATCTAAACTCTTTAATTTCGATTGAGGTAGAGCAGGGGTTTTTGAGTCTAACGTTTTAAGTTTAAGATAGTTTGACAAGCACAGCGTACTAAGGAACCCATTGAGGTATGGGAAAGACGATCAACGCCTTTATGAGCACGACGGTGATGGATTGTTAATGCAAAAAGACCTGACAGGTTTCCAAAACCTGTCAGGTCTGCACTGAAAAGGAGATTACCGTGCACAACGCTTTTGTGACCACCGGACATCTCACAAAATCCAATATGATTTTGCTGGACGAAAGCCTGCCCGCCGATCTGGATTTTGTTAAAATTATTATCGAGCCAATTCAAATACTCAAAAAGAAGAACGGCCACAGACGAAAGCTGGGCCTGCTCAAAGGGAAAATTCGGTTGGCGGATGATTTTGACGCGCCGTCGGATGATTTTAACGAGTACATGTGCTGATACTCATGCCTGCTTCTTAAAAAGCAAATCTAACCTAAGGGAGACGTACATGCAAACAAACGCCGAAAATCTCAAAGGTTACAACACCATTGCCCGTCGCTACGCCGGTGATCCGCTGGAAGAAGACGACCCGCTCATGCGCAAGCAGGTCCGCCAATTGCTGCTGGATCGCATTCCCGGCAAAAAGTTGCTGGAGATCGGCTGCGGGCCGGGCACAGACAGCTATTACTTTGATCAGGCCGGCTTGGACGTGACAGCCACGGACTTTTCGCCGGAATTTGTCCAAATTGTCCGCGAGCGCTATCCGCATCTGACCGTGCGGCAGATGGATATGACCCTACCAGATTTGCCACCAGCCAGCTTTGATGGCATCTACGGCTTTGCCTGTTTCATTCATTTACCGCGACAGTTGTCCGATCAGACCTTGTCCGGCTTGCGACAATTGCTAAAGCCCGGTGGGATTCTATTGCTACAACTCATTAAATCCACCAAAGTCGCCGAGTACATCATTCCCAATTGGGGCGGCGTCGAGAACAATCCGATGTTGTTTACCTGTTATGACGAATCGGATATTCAACAGCGATTCATTCAGGCTGGGTTTGAGCGAATTGAGTTTCACGACCCGATTGAATCCGAAGCGTATAAAAGCTTGCCGCGATTGGTGGAACGGGGCATCAGCGGATATCAGGTGATTGGCTGGGCTGTTTAACGTGCTGCTTGGAGGATTTCAAGACCGTCCATGCGTTTATGGCCACGACGGTGATGGATTGCGCACCGGTTGGGAATTTATTTTTGACTGCAAGAAATCCACTTTTCGCACAAAGCGAGACACCGCTCCGATAACACCAGAAAGATTCCCATGAATGCCTTACACCCGTATATTCCACAAGATAGATTGCGCGCCTTATCCCGCGGCGAGTCCTTGCCCGACCGAACGACCGGCGCGGCCCTGTTTGCCGACATCTCTGGCTTCACGCCCTTGACCGAAAAGCTGACGCAGGAACTGGGCCAGCGGCGCGGCATCGAAGAATTGACCCGGCAGATCAACGCCGTCTATGATGCGCTGATCGGGGCCATCGAGGCGCGCGGCGGCAGCGTCATCAGCTTTGCCGGGGACGCGATTACCTGCTGGTTTGATGAGGCAATTAGGAATGAAGAGTTAGGAATTAAGAATGAGGCGCAGCTTGCGTCATTCCGGGCGGTTGCCGCGGCATTGCAAATGCAAGCGGCCATGACCGCCTTTCCCCAATTGGGCTTGAAAGTTGCCGTGACGACTGGCCCGGCCCGGCGGTTTGTCGCCGGCGATCCGGCGATTCAGTTGCTCGATACCATCGCCGGGGTCACGATTGCCCGCTTAGCCGTCGCCGAACATCTGGCCGCCCGCGGCGAGGTCGTGATAGACACAGCGACGGCTACTGCGCTGGCCGAGGCCGTTGAAATCCGCGAATGGCGTACAGACTCCGACACGCAAGAACGCTTCGCCGCCATAAACCGGTTAACCGTTGATAGTGAAGAGTTAATAGTGAAGGATGATCCGTCTTCACTACTAACTACTAACTCTTCACTATTAACTGCGGAAACGCTTCGCCCCTGGATTTTGCCCGCCATTTATGAACGCGAGCAGAGCGGACACGGCTCGTTTTTGACCGAACTGCGCCCGGCGGTGGCGCTCTTTTTGCGTTTTATCGGCCTGGATTACGACGGCGACGCGCAGGCCGGGGAAAAATTAGATGGACTGATACGCCGGATGCAAGCGGTCTTTGATCGTTACGACGGGACGCTCTTGGATTTGATTATCGGCGACAAGGGCAGCTACATCTACGCCGTCTTTGGCGCGCCGACGGCTCATGAAGATGACGCCCACCGGGCGGTGAAAGCCGCCCTGGCCTTGCGCGAAGCGACGCGAATAATCCCCGATTTAGCCCCGGTGCAGATGGGTCTGAGCCGGGGGACGGTGCGGACGGGTGCGTATGGCGGCACGACCCGGCGTACGTATGGCGTTCTGGGCGATGATGTGAACTTAGCCGCCCGATTGATGCAGGCCGCCACGCCCGGCAAAATTTTGATCAGCGAGTCCATCCACAGAGCGACGAACTATCATTTCCATTTTGCGCCGCAGTCGCCGCTGACCGTAAAAGGCAAAGCCGCCCCGCTGACCGTCTTTACCGTCACCGACGAGCGCCAACACCGGGCGATTCGGTTGCAGGAACCGACCTATGCCCTGCCGATGGTGGGACGCACGCATGAATTGCAGACCATCACGGAAAAATTGACGTTGGCGGCGGCTGGCAAAAGCCAAGTCATAGGCATCATCGCCGACGCGGGCATGGGCAAATCACGCTTAGTCGCCGAAGTGATTCGCGCGGCGCGTAAACTGGGCTTCGTCGGGTACGGCGGCGCGTGTCAATCGGATGCGGTCAACACGCCGTACCAGACCTGGAAATCTATCTGGCAGGCGTTCTTTGATGTTGACCCTGAACACACGTTGACGGAACAAATGCGCTTGCTCGAAGGCGAGATTGGAGACCACGCGCCGGAGCGGGTGAACGCCATGCCGCTGTTAAATGTCGTGTTGAATTTGAACATCCCCGACAACGAATTCACGAAAACGCTCGAGCCGCAGTATCGCAAGAGCGCGTTGCGGGCGTTGCTCGAAGACTGTTTGCGGGCGGCGGCGCAGGATGAACCGTTGCTCATCGTTATCGAAGATTTGCATTGGATTGACGCGCTCTCGCATGATCTGCTGGAAGACCTGGCACGGGCGTTGAGCGACAGTCGGGTGTGCTTTGTGCTGGCCTATCGTCCGCCCCAACTGGCGCGGATTGCCGCTCCGCGTCTGGAGGCCTTGCCGAACTTCACCAAAATCGAACTGCATGACTTGAATCACGCCGAAGCCGAACAAGCCATCCGCGCCAAACTGGCCCAATTGTATCCGGCCCGGGGCGGCGCTTTGCCGAGCGGCCTGGTTGACAAACTGATGGCGCGTGCCCAGGGTAACCCGTTCTATCTGGAAGAGCTGCTCAACTATTTGCATGACCGCCAGATTGACCCGGCCAATTTAGACAAGATTGAACTGCCCGACAGTCTGCATTCGCTGATCCTCAGCCGTATTGACCGGCTGCTTGAGCACGAAAAAATCACCCTGCGCGTGGCGAGCATCGTCGGGCGGCTTTTCCGCGCCGAGTGGCTGACCGGCTATTACCCCGACCTGGGCGAATTGCCGATAGTAAAGACCGATTTGGAGCAGTTGGCGGATTTGGACATCACCCCGCGCGATGCGCCGGAGCCGGAGCTGATGTATCTGTTTCGGCATATCGTCACCCACGAGGTCACGTATGAAACTCTGCCTTTCGCCACTCGCGCCCGGCTGCACGAGCAGTTGGCCGGTTATTTGGAAGCGACCTATCCCGACGCGCTGCCGTTGGACGCCTTGGCCTTCCATTATGGACGCAGTGATAACACCGCCAAACAGCGTGAATATTTCCAGCAGGCGGGTGAGGCGGCGCAGGCGGCGTATGCCAATGAAACCGCATTAGAACATTATGCGCGGTTGTTGCCCCTGTTGGGGGAAGTTAGCGTGCAAACCGAGATTCGGCTGAAGCGCGGCGCAGTGTTGGAATTAACTGGGCAATGGAGCGAAGCCGAGGCGGAGAACCGGGCCGCGTTGGCGCTGGCAGAAACGGTCGCGGACCCCGCCCTCCGCGCGCATTGCCACAAGGCATTGGGCGTGTTGTTGCGTCTACGCGGTGAGTATGCCGCCGCGCTGCATTGGTTAACCCAGGCGCACGCGGGCTTGACGACGGTGGCGGAGTCCGCCGAATTGGCGTGGACGCACATTGAACTTGGTAAAGTTTGGGTGCTACAAGGCGAGTATGGGCGCGCGCGACAAGAAACCGAAGCGGGCTTGGCGCAGGCGCAGGCCTTGGGTAATCAATCCGCCATCGCGGAAGCCCTCAAAGACCTGGGGCAGCTGGCCTGGGCGCAGGCTGACCATGCGACCGCGCGGGCTTTGTATGAACAAGGGCTGGCCTTGTATCGGGCCTTGGGGGCAAAACGGGAAACCACCAATGTGCTGGCGGGGCTGGGGAATGTGGCGCTCTCCCAAGGCGATTATGGGGCGGCGCGGGCCTTGTATGGCGAGAGTCTGGCCTTATATCGGGAGATGGGGGCAAAACCGGGCATCGCCGCGATGCTGGGCCGCCTGGCGACGACGGCCCTATACCAAGGCGACCTTGGCACGGGGCAGGCGTTGCTGTTGGAACAACTGGTGCTGGCGCAGGAGATGGGCGATAAGCTGGGCGTGGTCGGGGTCCTCAATGGGTTAGGGAATATAGCGTTTAATCTGGGAAATTTGGCGGCGGCGCGCACGCGGCTCGAAGAAAGCTTGGCGCTCAGTCGCGCCTTGGGAGATAAGCACGCCGTGGCGCTGGTGCTGGGGAACGTCGGGAATGTGGCGCGCGTTCAAGGCGAGATTGCCATCGCGCGGGCCTGGTTCGATGAAAGCTTGGCGCTGCGGCGGGAGATGGGCGAAAAAAGCGGCATCGCCGATGCGCTCGGCAACCTGGCGGATATAGCGGCAGAACAGCAAGATTACGCCCAAGCGCTGGCATTGCACACCGAGAGTCTGCAACTCTTCCGAGAACTCGGCGAGAAACGCGGCATTGCGGGCGCGCTCAATAATGTGGGGATTGTCGCGGTGGCGCAAAGCGATTATGCGCTGGCGCGGACCGTGCATCGGGAGAGCCTGACGCTGAGCCAGGCATTTGGCGGCAATTTGTTGTTGGCATATAACTTGGCGGGGTTAGCGGCGGTAGCCTTGGGGGAGGGCGCTCCTCAACGCACGGCCCAGTTGGCGGCGGTGGTGGAAATGTTGCAGAACACAACCAAAAACACCCTGGAGTTGGGTGAACGCCGCAAGTTTGAGCGCGTGCTGGAGGCCACGCGAGCGGCGCTGGGGGAAGACTCTTTTGCGACCGCGTGGGCGGATGGTGAAAAGATGACGCTGGAGGAAGCCGTAGCCTTCGCCTTAAAAGAATCCAAGCCCCGATGAAACACCTTCATCAATTTACGGATAATGAAGGCTATGCCGCGCGCCATTCTCCATCTCGACCTCGACGCTTTCTTCTGCGCTGTTGAAGAATTGCTTGACCCTGCGTTGGCCGGTCTGCCGTTTGCCGTCGGGGGCGCGGCCAACGAACGCGGCGTGTTGGCTACGGCCTCCTATGCCGCTCGGCAATTTGGCGTGCACTCGGCCATGCCCGTGTGGGATCGGGAGATTAGTTTACGGTTGACGGTGAAGCGATAGGATGGCGGTATACTCGCTGGAAATTGATTCGCATATCCCCGCGTAACTCAAAGTGGCACTTTTAGTTACGATTTAGGACAAACCGATCGCCCGTTGCCGATGGGTTGAAGCAAGACGAGACATTGGATTAGAATACAACCCTACAGGAGTTATTGAAAAAATGAGCGCCTTGCACACCTATCTTTCCCAAGACCGCCTACGTGCCCTATCGCGCGGCGAGACCTTGCCCGACCGCACCACCGGCGCAGCCCTCTTTGCCGACATCTCCGGCTTTACCCCGCTGACCGAAAAGCTGACCCAGGAGTTGGGCCAGCGTCGCGGCATCGAAGAGCTGACCCGACAAATCAACGCCGTCTATGACGCGCTGATCGGCGCCATCGAGGTGCGCGGCGGCAGCGTCATCAGCTTTGCCGGGGATGCGATGACCTGCTGGTTTGATGGAGAAATAGAGTTAAGGGGTTTCCAAAAACCCTTAGGGTCTGGCCTGCACGCGGTGTCAGCGGCATTGCAAATGCAAGCGACCATGTCTGCCTTCCCGCAATTGGGCTTGAAAGTTGCCGTCACGAGCGGTCCGGCGCGGCGTTTTGCCGTAGGCGATCCGGCGATTCAATTGCTGGACACCATCGCCGGGGCGACGATTGCCCGCTTAGCGACCGCCGAGCATCTGGCCGCCCGCGGCGAAGTCGTGATTGACACCGCCACTGCCGCAGCTTTGGCCGATGCCATACAAATCCGCGAATGGCGCACCGACCCGGACACGGGTGAGCAATTTGCCGTCATTCAGAACTCCCCCTTAGAAAAGGGGGGCGGGGGGTTGTCCCAAGAAGAACTAAGGGGTTTCCAAAAACCCTTAGAGTCTGTTGGGGTCGATTTGAATGGACAACCCCCTTTATCCCCCTTTTCTAAGGGGGATGCTGCGCTGCGCCCGTGGATTTTGCCCGCCATCTACGAGCGCGAACAAAGTGGCCACGGCTCATTTTTGACCGAACTGCGTCCGGCGGTGGCGCTCTTTTTGCGTTTTATCGGCCTGGATTATGACGGCGACGCGCAGGCCGGGGAAAAATTAGATGGACTGATGCGCCGGATGCAAGTCGTCTTTGATCGTTACGACGGAACCCTTTTGGATTTGATCATCGGCGACAAGGGCAGTTTCATCTACGCAGTCTTTGGCGCGCTGACCGCCCACGAAGACGACGCCCGCCGGGCTGTCAAAGCCGCGTTGGAATTGCGCGAGGCGGCAAAGGCGATCCCCGATTTAGCCCCGGTGCAGATCGGCCTCAGCCGAGGGACGATGCGTACGGGCGCGTACGGCGGCACGACCCGGCAGACGTATGGCGTTCTGGGCGATGACGTGAACTTAGCCGCCCGATTGATGCAGGCCGCCGCGCCGGGCGAGATTTTGCTCAGCGAGTCTGTCTATAAAGCGGCGAGCTATCATTTCCATTTTGCGCCGCAGCCGCCTCTAACCGTAAAAGGCAAAGCCGCCCCGCTGACCGTCTTTACCGTCACCGACGAGCGGCAGCATCGGGCCATCCGTTTGCAAGAGCCGCACTATGTCTTGCCCATGGTCGGCCGTCAGGCGGAGCTGCAACTGATTCGCGATAAGTTGGATTTGACTTTGGAAGGCAAATCGCAAATTATCGGCATCGTGGGCGAGGCGGGTTTGGGCAAATCGCGCTTAACCGCCGAGGCGATTCGCGCGGCCCGCGCAAAAGGTTTTGCCGCTTACGGCGGCGCGTGCCAATCCGACGGCGTCAATACGCCCTATCTGGTCTGGAAGTCCGTCTGGTCGGCGTTCTTTGATGTGAACCCCGAATGGACGCTCCCCGAACAAATCAGCCTACTGGAAAATGAGCTTAGGAGCCGCGCCCCGGGTCGTGTCCAGGCCCTGCCGCTGTTGGGCGTTCTGCTGAATCTGGACATTCCCGATAACGATTTTACCAAATTCCTCGAACCCAAATATCGGCAAAGCGCGCTTTATGCCCTGTTAGAAGATTGTCTGCGGGCGGCGGCCAAAGACGAACCGATCTTGATCGTCATCGAAGACCTGCACTGGATTGACGCCCTGTCCAGTGACTTGCTGGAAAAATCGGCGCGGGCCTTGACCGGCAGTCCCATCTGTTTCGTCACGGTCTATCGTCCGCCGGAATTAACCCGCGTAGCCGCGCCGCGACTGGAGTCCATGCCCAATGCCGTTAAGATTGCGCTAACTCAACTCCGCGCCGACGAGGCCGCCCAGGCCGTACAAGCCAAGGTGACGCAGTTGTATCCCGGCGGCAGCGGGGTCGTGCCGCCGGAATTGGTGGACAAGCTGATGACACGGGCGCAGGGCAACCCGTTTTATCTGGAAGAGTTGCTTAATTATCTACACGACCGTCAGCTTGACCCGCGCGATCCGACCGCGCTGGAAAAAATCGAACTGCCAGACAGTTTGCATTCGCTGATTCTCAGCCGTATTGACCAATTGAGCGAGCAGGAGAAAACCGCCTTGCGCGTTGCCAGTGTCATCGGGCGCTTGTTCCGCGCCGATTGGCTCGTTGGGTATTATCCCGAGTTGGGAGAGGCGGCGTGCGTGCAAGCCAATTTGGCGCAATTGGCGGAGATGGACATCACCGAGCTTGATTCGCCGGAGCCGGAATTAGCGTATTTATTCAAGCATATTGTCACCCATGAAGTGACCTATGAGAGCCTGCCCTTTGCCACGCGCGCGAAACTGCACGAGCAGTTGGCGAAGTATTTGGAAACCGTCGGTGTGTCCGTGGACACGATTGCCTTTCATTACGGGCGCAGTGATAATCAGGCCAAGAAACGCGCATATTATCGGATGGCGGCAGACGCGGCGCAAGCCGTGAGCGCCTTCGCCACGGCGGCGGATTATCTGACGCACCTGCTGGACTTGACCCCCGCTGATGACCCTACCCGTTCGGCGCTGGCATTGCAACTGGCGAATGTCTACGTCAGCTTGGGCGACTTCCCCGCCGCGCGCGTCGCCATCGGGCAGGCGCAAACTGCCGCGACAAGCGACACTGACCGCGCCTCCGCACTGGCGTTCTTGGGTGGAATGACGGGTTTCTTAGGCGACTACACTCAAGCACAAACGATTCTCATAGAAGCCGAGCAATTGGCGCGAGCGAGTGGCGACTCACCAGCGTTGTGCCTTGCGCTCTCTGCACTGGGCGGTAATTACTGGCGACTGGGCAAACTGGATGATGCCAAAGCCGCACATGAAGAAAGTCTGGAACTCGCGCGTACACAGGGCGATGTGACTCGTGAGTTGTCTGCGCTCATCAACTTAGGGACGGTGTCAACAGATTTAGATGAACAAGAAAGGCTCTTCACCGAAGTCTACCCACGGGCGGTGGCGATGGGCAACCGCGAGCGGGCGATGGCGGCGCTCAACAATCTGGGCACTGTGGCGAATATGCGACAGGATTATGCGACGCAGCAGGTATATCTCCAGCAGGCGTTGGCGCTCGCCCGCGAGATTGGCGCGCAACAGCACAGCGCTCTGTATCTCCTCAATCTGGCGGCTGGCGACATTGAACTGGGTCAACTCACCGCCGCCCGTGCGAATTTGCGTGAAGGACTGGCACTGGCGCTACGTCTTGGCGCGCTCCCATGGGTGGTGGCGGGGGTGAAGAATTTTGCCGAACTCGCCCACGCCGAAGGGCAGACCGCGCGGGCGTTAGCGTTATATGGCTTAGCACGCCGCCAGCCCGCTTGGAGCAGTGACGAACAACGCGGAATGGATGCAACATTGACCGAATGGGCGCTCGACCCGTCCGTGGTGGAGGCGGGGATGAAGGCGGGCGCGGCGTTGGATTGGGACACAACTATACAGGAATTACTAAAAAAATGAGCACTTTATATACTGGTCAAAGACCTTTAGAACACTTTTCCGCGATGTCATTCCAGCGTATTTTTGGCTGGAATCTTCTTGCAGGCAAACAAGATGCCGGATAAAAACACTCCGGCAAGACAGTGTTCTAAAGTATATAAACCCAACAAGCATTAAAAACCCCGGCATTTTAGGAATACCGGGGGTTTTTCATGCGGCAAATTAAAATTTGCTACTCCGCTTATTCCCGCTCTACCGCCAGGGCAACCGCATTGCCGCCGCCGAGACAGAGCGTGGCCATGCCCGTGCGCAAGTTGCGATCCTGCAAGGCATACAGCAGCGTGGTCAAAATGCGCGCCCCGCTTGCCCCAATCGGATGGCCCAGGGCGATGGCTCCGCCGTGCACGTTGACCCGGTTCCAGTCCCATTCCAGACCGCGGCCGTCGGCAATGGCCTGCGACGCAAAGGCTTCGTTGGCTTCGATCAAATCCCAATGGTTGATGTTCACGTTCATCTTGCCCATCAGCTTCTTCACGGCCACGATGGGCGCGTCGAACAAGTCCTTTGGCTCGATGCCGCCGGTGGCGTAATCCACAATGCGGGCCAGCGGCTTAAGGCCCAACTCGCGGGCTTTGGAGGCGGACATGATCACCAGGGCTGCGCCGCCGTCGTTCAGACCGGGCGCGTTGCCGGCCGTGACCGTGCCGTCCTTGACAAAGGCCGGGCGCAGTTTGGCCAGCGATTCCATGCTTGTGCCGGGACGCGGGCGCTCGTCCTTTTTGAAAATGATCGGATCGCCCTTTTTCTGCGGCAGTTCCACCGGCACGATTTCGGCGTCGAACTTACCGGCGTTTTGGGCGGCGATGGCCTTTTGGGTGCTCTCCACGGCCAGCTTGTCCTGATCTTCGCGGGTGATGCCCCACTTTTTGGCGGTGTGCTCGGCAAAATTGCCCATGTGGACATAGTCGTAGGCGTCCATCAGGCCGTCGTGCAACATGCCGTCCGTCAGGGTTTGGTTGCCGAACTTGACGCCGCTGCGGATACCGTTGAGATAATGGACGGTGTTGCTCAAGCTCTCCATGCCCCCGGCCACGATGATGTGGGCGTCCCCGGCGCGAACGGCCTGGGCCGCCAGCATAACCGCCTTCAGCCCGGAGCCGCACACTTTGTTGACGGTCATGCAGCCGACTTCCGGCGGGATACCGGCTTTGAGGGCCGCCTGCCGGGCCGGGGCCTGACCCGCGCCGCCCTGCACAACCATGCCCATAATGACTTCATCCACGAGTTTGGCTTCGATGCCCGCCCGCTTGACCGCCTCTTTGATGGCGATAGCGCCCAATTGCGCCGCGCTCAACGGCGCAAGTGTGCCGAGAAATTCGCCAATCGCAGTGCGACAGGCGCTAACGATGACAGGTGTTTCCATAAGAGTTCTCCTTGTTGCAAATTGAAAAGTAGAAGCGCGGTTGCGCTTCGAGGTTTATCCTAATTTTTTACGGAAATCAAACGCTGGCCAACTCCGCCGCCGGTTCGTGCACCGACACGACATATTCAGTCAAAACCGACCGACGCTGACGGGCGCGTTTGGCAATTTCCAGCAGTTCGCGGACGGTTGGGATCAGTTCGCCCACAACTTCCGGCGTAAACGACGCCGTTCCGGGACTTCCGCAATAAAGGCGTCGTCTTCAGTACTCCAATAAATGATAATTTCATAATTTCATATTTTGGCATTTTTCACGCCGACATAGATCAGCTCTTCAAGTTTTTGTCGGGTGGTCATAATCGCCTCCATCTCTATGTGCACGGCTTGCCGTTATCGCCGCCGATAAAAATAGTGTAATTGCTCAAAAAGTGGTGGTAGACCGAACCTTGCGAAGGCTTCAGTGCACACTTTCACAAGTTTTGCAGTAAAGCCTTCGCAAGGTTGCCAACGGTTTTTGAGCAGTTACAAAATAGTGTGCAACCGCTTCAGCGTCAACCGGATTGATATAAAACTACATCCCAACATTTGCGTTATCTGCGAGAATTTTTACCGCAAAGTTTCGCTGAGTTTTCCTTTGCATAACTCAGCGAAACACTTTGCGAAACTTGTATGTTGAAAGTCATCGCAAAAGTGGATTAGAGATTAGAGA
>CAYOLL010000109.1:0-20611 GCA_964404765.1 uncultured Gemmatimonadota bacterium
GTCACTACAATGACTGCGTTGTCAGGGCCGCGGAACTTGTTGACGCCGTCGGCCACGATCTTGAGCGCGTCGATGTCCAATCCGGAATCCGTCTCATCCAGCACGGCCAGCTTTGGCTCCAACATACTCATTTGAAAGATTTCATTGCGCTTCTTCTCGCCGCCGGAAAAGCCTTCGTTGACCGCCCGATTCAGGAATTTTGGGTCCATGTTCAGCAGTTTCATCTTGGTTTTCACTTTATCCATAAAATCCATTGCGTCTATTTTTTCCTGGCCGCGATAGGCACGGATATCGTTCATGGCCGTTTTTAAAAAATTGGCAATGCTCACACCGGGAATTTCTACCGGATATTGGAAAGCCAGGAACACGCCCTCGCAGGCCCGCTCTGACGTTTTCAGTTCCAGCAGATTTTTATCATCTAACCAGACTTCACCGCCGTCCACCGTATAATCTTCGCGTCCGGCCAGAACATTGGCCAACGTACTCTTGCCGGAGCCGTTCGGCCCCATAATGGCATGTACTTCGCCTCGTTTGACTTCCAGGTTGATGCCGCGCAGAATTTTATTGCCTTCAACCGATGCTTCTAAGTTTTTGATGCTTAACATGACGCTATCCTTTCAGTAAATTTCTAATTTCAGACTCGAACCAATTTGTTCTACACAACGCTTGCTTATCAAGATTCAGCGTTGCCAATGTTTGCTTATTGAATTGCTTTTTCATGTCAAAAAACGGATAAAATTTTTCCAATTCATCCGATTTTAGCGCTTCGATGATTTCTTTTGGGGCATTTTCGTCCTTAAGCTTGTCTTCCTTGAGTTCTTCGTAAGTATCGCGCGCCCGTTTGAAGTCAGCGATGATGTAATCACGGCGCTCATTTTTTTGCCGAACAAGTTCGCGAATATAAGCCGCTTTGTCAAACCCGGTCGGATTCACTTCCGCAATATTTTCAGGATGAAAAAGATAGTTCTCAAAATTGTAATAGCGCAAAATGTGATAAGATGGAAAACGTTTTTCCAGTTCTTCAATTTCGCCCTTCCCAAGAAAATCACGGTCACGTAAACCAAAATAAGTCGGATCACGCTTTAGCTTAATAAACAACGCCTGACTGTCACGTACACCTACAAATATAGTATTTTGAATATCAACCAAATTGTAATATTTATCGTTTTGATTTTCACAAAGAACAATACGCTTATCCTTTAAAATTTTGAAAATCATATCCTGTGGGATAGCGATGTCGTAAACATCCAGCTTTTGCTTACTACGTGGAAACAATGTCTGGGGCACATCGAAGTTTAAGTCATCAAGATCAATTATACAAGCGTCCGCAGACTGCATAGCATATTCAATAAAACCCAGCGAATGACTTGCCGTCCAAAACTGACAGTCGGACGGAATCCAGTTTTCGGTGATTTCCTTCAGCAAGTTGAATTGCAGGCGAGTATTCAAATGCAGGTCGATTTCATCGAAAAAATAGACTGTATCCTGATACAGCTCGCAGCGGCTGAGTAAATTGATCAAAATATTGAAGACTTCTTTTTCACCGGCGCTCAGCAAATCATAATGTACTGTGGAATCGCCTTTTTTGAAAAAGATACCAGCTACTTTCCCATCAAGTGGTGGATTAAGCATTGTCAATAATGGTGTAGTGATTGGGTTATTGCCAAAAATCCGACAAAGCGCTGCGTTTATTGGATCAATGTAGTTCGCTTTGATTTCTTCCGTCGGGCGATTGGTTTTGAAAACATCATCTAAAATTTGACCAACGACTTTTTCGAGGTCGTTTTCAAATCGGGCATCTTTATCAATGTAGAATAATGGCCGATCACTATCTGATTTGAAATCAACCCGTTTTTGGCCCAATTGCGTCCTGGTAAGGCGAGGTGTCTGGCGCAAACTGGAGCGCCCATAAAAAGCAGCAGCGTTTGTCACTGTTTTTGCATCACGGACCTCAATTTCGACATGATGTCGAGCGCCTATTTCTTTTTGATAATATGCATCGTAATCAAGCGACGCCATGTCATCTTGAATTGCTAACTCCGTTGGGAAGAATTTTGAATTTTTTGAATAATACTCAAACGCATCGAATACGCATGACTTGCCGCTGCCGTTGCCGCCGATCAGCAAAACCAGTTTGTAATTTTTCTGCCCCAAATCAAGGGTCAGATCGGTAAAACGCTTGAAGTTTTTGAGCTCCAGCTTGTGAATAAACACGTCGTCACTCCTTAGACATGCAGCATAGTACGTTTGCTTTTGCTGTGGCGCGGTTTTTGTGCCGGCCTGGCACAAAACGGGTACAATTTTTACATATTAACTTGAAACCGGATTCGATCAAATTTGATATGTTTGATCCCATTGGCAGGGGCATTTTCTCTACTTGAGAAAATAAACATCTTTGGGAGGAAAACAATATAAGGGATGACTTGATGCAACCGAAAAGGGGGGAGACTGAACGCTATCGAATCGGAGTTCAATTGACGTATTGCGGATGGAGATGCAGCTCGATTTTTTGGCTAAACTTGACTTTACAAGCTTATAGCACAAAATTAACGTAATGAATGCAGGAATTTGATAGAACAACAGAATGAAGAATGAAACCTCTGTTGCTATCAAACCCTGCATTTTTACCTCATGCCAAACACAAAGTACGATTAGAACCGGCGATTACGATCGCCATGATCGCGCCCGCCACCACCGCCGCCGCCACCACCACCGCTGCGACGCGGACCACCACTACGAGGGCGTTCTTCCCGCGGACGAGCAATGTTGACCGTAATCTCACGGTCGTTGATTTTGTTGGCGTTGAACTTGCTAATGGCTTGTTCCGCTTCCGCTTGACTGCTCATTTCCACAAAGGCAAAGCCCTTGGAACGACCGGTGTCGCGATCCTTAATGACGGCAACGGATACCACCGTGCCGACCTGGCCAAACAAAGTGCGCAAATCTTCTTCGGTAGTTGAATACGCCAGGTTTCCTACATACAGCTTCGTTTCCATTCTAACATTCTCCTTAACATGACCGACGACTCCGACGGTCTTTCCATTGCTGTGTGCTTTATTTAAAGCCGGACAGCGAACAACGACCCGAACCTCCTGGTCCGAATCACAATGACAGTGACAGTGAAAAAGCAAACAGGGCTAAGCCCAAACGCATTTGTGTATCAGTACTCACTCCCTCCTTAAAATCCTAGCTTTAAAAAAGCCAGCTCTGCAAATAGATTATTGAAAATTAATAAACAATTTTATTATCAGTATGTAAAATATTGGTTAAATGCCGTTGCGCAAGTTATTATTGCATTAAAGCACAATAAATTATCAAGTTTGGTTGGTTTTTTACGTAGCGCTCATCCCGACTATATTTTGAGTGGCGCGGATTCGCGAATATTCGGTAGATGGTCATGCTCGGATAATTGAAACGCTTCGACATCAACCAGCGCTCCCTCCAAACGAATCGCCAGCAGCTTTTGCGCGTCCACGGCAAACTCCATCGGCGTAGCGAAAACGGCAGTCCGTCGAAAATCGGATTTGATCCGGATTCGTTTCATCTTCGACATACAGCCGGTAGTTTTTCAGCTTTTTAAGATTTTGGTCCGGTCGATAATCTGGCGTGGATATGTTGAAGGCCGTGATCAAACCGCGGTATTATTTTGCAATTAGAATTCTTCAATTCGGCTACAATATCCGGTGTATCAAAATCTTTTGTGTTTCGATTAAGAAAACAACTATGGGTAGGTTTGTGCTCTTCAAGATGAGCCTTTACCGAGGCAAAAACAATGGCATCTTGAGGATTTAGCGCATACTTGCCTTCAAAGGTACAGGCTTTTGTAAGCAATTCATGGGTCAGAGGAATAATCCGGGTGTGCCTTAACAATTTGTCGCGCCAGCGGATAAAACGAGACCGTTCTTCCTGACTGCTTTGCAAAAGAAACGTCGTAATACTATCAATGCTATTGATGTGTGTCGTATAGGATGCCGTGCGTCTAAGCTGGCTAACCTCTTTATTCAAAGCAGTTTGAAGCTCTCTCCGATTATTTGCTTGTCTTACCATTTTTTCATTTGGCTCGACAAAACTATACGCCGGGGCTAAAAGGATTATTTTCCCATTTTCGGCGAGTTGTACAATATCGTTACAAGCGGCAACTTCTTCTTGCTCAAAAACCAACTCAAGCACGAAGTTTGTCTCAACATACACATTCATGCCGCGACCTCATATTGAATATTTCCGCCGGCAATAGCTTTATAGAGTCCGGAGTCAAAAAGCCACTTCAGCCGCTCATCCATATTATTCGATGACTGACTAAAGTTTATAATTCCGGCTAACCAGGCTCCGACAACAAGCTCCAAACTTTCGTGGCTTAGTTGAGTGTTATCGACTCCCGCACGATCAAAATAGGCCTGCAAATACGGTTTTGCATCAATTTCATATGCAGGCTCAAGATTATCCGATGAGCCGTTTCCCTCTTTCCAGAGATAAAAACGATCCGGAAATGCCATCAGAAAGTAAGAAGGAAGGCGAAACGGATCGTGCGCCAGCAGATTGCGTCGAAATTGGACCGCCCATGCTCGCGCGACACCCATCTTGCTCTTGACTTCTACGCCAAGAGCTAGTTGGCGTTCTTGATTATAAACACCGATATCCCATTGCATATCCATTTCCTTTCAAGATTAACGGCAAAAATGTAGCCCTGAGCATTTCACCCAACGCCCCCCTCCAAGCTAATCGCCAGCAGCTTTTGCGCTTCTTTCAACAAATTAATCACACCCACATCTCTCTTTAGATGAAACCTTCTTGACTAATGCGCTGGAGTCAGCAGCAGATGAGAGATACAAACTTGCACAAAAACCCCACATTTCCCCACAATCTCTTATCACCATGTCAATTTTACCGTCGCCATCTAAATCACCCCACCAAAGTAATGTGGGACAGACTTCCATACAAGCTATTGATGTTATTAACTCTTGCGTGATATTGGCATTCGAATCGGTAAGCCGCAATTTGTAATCTTCAAAAGATATATCACGTTCACTGGATCCTTTTACGCAGCCAAATGCCATCAATGTATAATATCGATTAGAACTCGGAATATGCAATACAGAGTGGACTCCCGGATAAACAAATTTTTCATAAGATTCTCCTACAATTACATCTTTAACAAGAGTGTCTCTTAAGCCCACCAAGAATACACTCTCTCTGGTCTGATTTGTTGAGATGTTTACCCAACCAGCACAAGCACCGTCATACTTTTCTTCAGTAAAGATTAAAGTAACCTTTTTCAAACTAAAGTTTGAATCCGTTTTAAAAATGCCATACCAGTTAAGCCCGGTGTCAATCCGTGATGTGTCGGCAATTGTCATACAAGCGTCTGCCCCCTCAAACAAAAGCTGCATCGGTTGAACGCTTGGATTGGCCAGGGCATTTGTTTGCCACAGCTGCAAAATGAAAGCCGAAAAAAGTATTTTGATCACCCAACACTCCCGCCAAACGAATCGCCGGCAGCTTTTACGTGCTCTGAATTAGCATAGCCGGAAATTAATGCCAAACACCATGTCGAAAGGTCGACAAAAAAAGTAAGAAACCAAGTATGATTACGACGCTAACAATTATTACCGCAATCGCCTGTTTTCTTTCGGCGGCATTGCCTGTTTCTTTGGCATTCGTCAAACTCCAATAAGCGAATAAGATCGCGGGGATCGTAAAAGCAACGCAAAAAAAGCTGAGAACACCCAAAACAATGCTCACTTTACAAACGGTTGAAAGCGTTTCTTTTTCAGGTAAATCACCCCACGCTCCCCTCCAAACTAATCGCCAGCAGCTTTTGCATCGCACGACAACATTACTGCTCGCATAGAATTAAAATTTGTGGCTCTTCGGACAAGTTTGTGGAAATAGAAAACTGTCATGCCCGAATGCTTCTATCGGGCATCCAGAAACCTTTGTCACAACTGGATTCTCGCTAAAAGCGCGCGGGAATGACAAAGCAGCATCCACAATCTTGTTCTATGAGCCAAATTTGTCTGCCATCCGCTCAATCAGTGCACGAGCCTCATTTTTGATCATTTCATTAACAGACATTTGATTAAGATTCGGGTACGAGAATAGTCCGGATTCAATATCATCCAAAATATCGTCGAGCTCAGCCCAAGTCACAAGTTCCAAATCAAATTCCTCAAGGTATAATTGATAGAGTAGCTTAACCCCAATGTTTGAAGGAATGTGGCCAATAAGAAGCTGTCGCGCGATTTCACAGGCATATTTTCGTAGACATGTTGTTTTGTCGGGAATTGAAATTTTTAACTCGTACAGGGTAGACAAAAAATAACCATCAGCTTCAAACTTACTGCCTTTTGTGTCGATACCGGCTAATATTCGCAGATGCCGGGTGTCATAACCGGCTTCTAACATTTCTATTGCCCAACTTACATAATCCGTAGTTGTTAACCAATTCATTACGCGATGGCCAAAAATAGAGGCATTAATATCATACGCAAGTGTCACCCCACGCTCCCCTCCAAACTAATCGCCAGCAGCTTTTGCGCTTCTACGGCAAATTCCATCGGCAGTTCTTTGAAGACTTCCTTGCAGTAGCCGTTGATGATCAGGGCCACGGCGTTCTCCGGCGAGATGCCACGCTGGGTGCAGTAGAAAATCTGGTCCTCGCCGATTTTGGACGTGGTGGCTTCGTGCTCCACTTTGGCCGTCGGGTTGCTGATTTCCAGATAGGGGAAGGTGTGCGCGCCACACTTGTCGCCGATCAGCAGCGAGTCGCATTGCGAGAAATTGCGCGCGCCGTCGGCCTTTTTGGCCACCTTGACCAAGCCGCGATACGAATTGTTGCTTTTGCCGGCGGAAATGCCCTTGGACACAATTCGGCTGCGGGTATTCTTGCCCAGATGAATCATCTTGGTGCCCGTGTCGGCCTGCTGATAGTGATTGGTCAGCGCCACCGAATAAAACTCGCCGATGGAATTGTCGCCCTTCAAAATCACGCTGGGATATTTCCAGGTGATGGCCGAGCCGGTCTCCACCTGCGTCCACGAAATTTTGGCGTTGTCGTCTAAGCAGATGCCGCGTTTGGTCACAAAGTTGAAGATGCCGCCCTTGCCGTCCTTGTCGCCGGGATACCAGTTTTGTACGGTCGAATATTTGACCTCGGCGTTCTTGTGAGCAACCAGTTCCACGACGGCGGCGTGCAGTTGGTTTTCGTCGCGCATCGGGGCGGTGCAGCCTTCCAGATAGCTGACGTAGGCGCCTTCTTCGGCCACGATTAGCGTCCGCTCGAACTGACCGGTGTTGGCCGCGTTGATGCGGAAGTAGGTAGACAATTCCATCGGGCAGCGCACGCCTTTGGGGATGTAGCAAAACGAGCCGTCGCTGAACACAGCCGAGTTGAGTGCGGCGTAAAAATTGTCGGTATACGGCACGACCGAGCCCATAAACTTCTGCACCAAATCCGGGTGATGCTGCACCGCCTCGGAAAATGAGCAGAAAATGATGCCTAACTCGGCCAACTCCTTCTTGAACGTCGTTGCCACCGATACGCTGTCCAGCACGGCGTCTACGGCCACGCCGCTCAGCCGCTTTTGCTCGGCCAGCGAGATGCCCAGCTTTTCAAACGTCTCACGCAGTTTGGAATCGACCTGATCCAGGCTGTCCAATTTGGGCGCGGATTTGGGCGCGGAATAATAGCTGATGGCCTGAAAATCCACCGGCGGATATTTTACGTTGGGCCATTTGGGCTCGGCCATTTTCAGCCAATGGCGAAATGCCTTTAGCCGCCAGGCCAGCATAAATTCCGGCTCGTTCTTCTTGAGCGAGATAAACCGAACAATGTCCTCGCTCAGGCCCAGCGGCGCACGGTCTTCTTCCAGATCGGACGACCAGCCGTATTTGTAATCGCCCTTGGTGATGCGCTCGATGGTTTCCTGCTGTTCGGCAGAACCAAATTTATCATCATAATCGCTTCTTTTGACTTCTTCTACAAATGCGCTCATATTAGTAATAACCTCCGAAACAAGGATTGGTAAATACCATACTTATTTACTATGTTATACGGCTTGCGGCAAATTTGCTTCGCACGCTTTAAAAATACCGTCCAAGTGGCTATAAACAAAGACCCTAAGGTTTTTGTTTGCGCATAACCTCAACAGGTTCAATCAATTAAACCCTTAGGGTCTATGCTTAAAAGTTGAAAAATTTGGTTTATATTGACTCAGAAAGCCGAATATAGCCAGCATCTGTTCATGAAAACTATAACCTGAATTATTCATACGTTTCACCACTACGTCACTAAGTATAAGTACATTGGAAAATAAGTTTTTACATGCTATAATACTCTTCTGGAATCTGTTAGATTACTTTTCGCCACCCATTTCCAGAAGGACTTCATTATGAAAAAGTAACACTTAACGCTAAGCGATGTTGACCGCCAAACCTTGCAACAATTTATCGCCAAGGGCAAGCAATCGACGCGGGTTATCAAGCAGGCAATGGCTCTCTTAGCTTTGGACAATTGTCCATGTCGCAGCAGAATTTTCCACAAACTTCGCAAACTTCGTGAAACTTAGTGTCTTTGCGGCAGGTTTATGACATGCTAAGGAACGTCAATTTAATAACTTTGCGTAAGTTCACCCTAAGGGTTTTGCTCTTCAACCCTTAGGGTGTGTACCGAGTTCCTAATTGACTTCCCACACATCGCTGGTAAAGAGCAGCTTTTGCATAGTGCCGACGCCTTTTTTCTTTTGGACGGCTTCGATTTGCTCCACCATCAGTTCATTATAAGTAGGACGGCGCACATCGCGAAAAACGCCAATCGGTGTCGGCAGATGCGCCCAATCGCCATGACCCATGCGCGACAGGATAAAGGCGTGCACCGGATTCTCAACCTTTTCGTCATGAAACCACAGGTCGTCTTTGTTGACTTCACTGAGGCTGACGACGATCGGGACAAAGCCTTCCAGCTTGATGCCCTTGTCGTTGTTTTTGCCGAAAACCATGGGCTTGCCGTGCTCCAAAACCACCACATGATCGGCCTTGCGGTCTTTTTCCACAAACTCGTCAAAAGCGCCGTCGTTAAAGATGTTGCAGTTTTGGTAGACTTCCACAAACGAGGTGCCCTTATGCTGGGCCGCTCGCAAAAGGATTTCGCTCAGATGCTTCATATCGCGGTCCAGCGACCGGGCAAAAAACGATGACTCGGCTCCGACGGCTAAGCTGGCCGGCTGGAACGGCGCGTCAATCGAACCCAACGGCGTGGATTTAGTCTTTTTGCCCATTTCCGAAGTGGGGGAGAGCTGGCCCTTGGTCAGACCGTAAATGCGGTTGTTGAACATAATCAGGTTAATGTCCACATTCCGCCGCAGCACGTGAATCAAATGGTTGCCGCCGATGGCCATGGAATCGCCGTCGCCGGAAATCATCCAGACCACGAGGTCGGGATTGGCCAGCTTGACGCCGGTGGCCACCGCCGCCGCCCGGCCGTGCACGGTGTGGAAGCCGTAGGTGTTCATGTAATACGGAAAGCGCGACGAGCAGCCGATGCCGCTGATGAAGACATGCTTTTCCTTCGGGACATTCAGTTCCGGCAGGGTTTTTTGCATGGCCTTCAGGATGGCGTAATCGCCGCAGCCGGGGCACCAGCGCACATCCTGGTCGGACGTAAACTCTTTTGGCGTTTGCTTTAAATCTTCAACCGCCGATTGATCAATCTTAATCATAAAATGCTCCTTGCGTGAGTTATAAAACAATGAAAAATTAAGCTTGTTATCGCAAATTCAAGCATAGCAACAGCGCTATGCGGATATTTTTTCAGAAGTGAGAATGTTAGGCCGATCATTTTCGCGTTGGGCATCCATATAGGCGCGCAACAACGCATTAATTCGGGTTTGATAGCCCTTGCCCTGGGTTTTGAACCAGGCCAGGACATCGGCATCCAGACGAAGTTTGATCTGCGCTTTAGGGGCAATCGGGACGAGTCCTTTGCGGACGGTTGCTTTGGCAAACATTTCCGCGGTGATTTCCGGGCAGTCCGAAAAATCAATATCTTCATCGCGCAGTGCATCCACCCGTTGCCAATCCGTTTCAGATTTGTGCGAAGTATGCTTTTTGTTCATGTTTTGCCGCCTTTCTGATAGAGATAATTCGGATAGCATCCTTACGTTCCGTATGGGTTACGACGACAACCCGCCCTTCCATGATACCAATCGTACTAAAGCGTTGTTCACCATAATCGAATTGATCATCTTCAACCGTTTGCGTATAACCGTCAAAAACATTTTCGACACCGACAAAATCCAACTTGAAGTGTAACAACACCCGTTCAAGATCGCACCGAACTTGGGGTAGACAAAGGCCGCCCGTCGTCTGCAATGCTTGTCAGCATCGTCTTATTTTGCGGCATTGGTTTTCCATTCCGCCAGACTTCATACTCACTAATGTCAATGTTTTCGTTCCAGACAAGAGCGTAGCCTCCGGTTTCTACTTTTACATTCTTGAAAAGCGCCGGGTTTATCAGCGGTTGGAACATTTCTTTTTTAAGCAACGGTAGAACATCATAAACTCGTATCTCATTGTTCGTAAATAAAACTTCCAATGTGTGGTTATCAATAACCTTTACAGATTTTATCTTTGGGTTTGACATTTTTCACCTACTTCAACGGAGGAAGTTTACGGAATTCTTGCGAGTCCCAAATTTCCAAGAGTTCAGATTGATGCAATAAAGCCCATTCTTGAACTAATTTTTTCGCACGGCTTGGTAAATCGCCTTGGCTCATGGAACAAGTTTGTGGAAGAGCACCTTGTCATTCTGAAAGAATCTTTGTGAGCCGATAGTAACCGCTTTCAAATCAAGCTGTTAGCAAGTTTGAAAAAAGATTCCTACTGAATGACATACACGGCCCGGTCGCTTTCCACAAACTTGTACCAAGAACCATCGCCTTCAATCATTTCAAGCGGATCAATGCTGAAAAGGGCGTTGTATTCACCGTAAACCGCATGGAAATGGGGCGGCGGATGATCTCCGAAAAAGAGTTTGATGACGATTCCATAAAACCTGGTTATTTCAGGCATTACGCATCCTCCATTTCCGGGCTAAAACCAACTTCTTCACTTCGACCTGTCCCCCCAATAGAAGTTTACCAACCCGACTAAATTGCGGCCGGAACAACACTACAGGCTTTCGATCTGAGCCAACGTCAGCCCGGTGAGGCTCATGATTTTTTCCAGCGGGTAGCCTTCCCGCTTCATGAGCCGGGCGATTTCCAACTTACTTTCCAATATGCCTTCAGCCTTGCCTTCAGCCTTGCCTTTGACGAGTCCGGTGTCGTGGGCGGTATCCACAATGCCCTTCATGCCCCAATAGTGGATCAAACCTTCCTCATACGTCGTCCGCTGTTCCGGTTTCATGTTGGCAATCTCGGCGATATCGAAAGCCTTTTGAAAAATCGGCTCGTTAAGAATCTGTGGGATGTGGTCAAAGCTCTCCAGATTCTTTAAAAAGTAAATCCATTTGTCGAAATGCGTCCTCAATTCATCCTCACGCTTGTTAAACAGCGGCATCTGCAAAAATCGAAAATGCAGTTTGTCAAAAAACAACTCGCCGTCCTGATCGCGCAACGCCACATCCCGCCGAAACTTCCGCCGCTCCTCGGCCTCATCGTATTCAAAATCCAAAATAGCCACCATATAAATGGCTGTCAACTCAAAATCCCACTCGCCCTTTTTGGCCTGCCCGCGAATCGGAAACGTGACGTAAAACAACGCCCGATCCTTGAAAAAGTTGAGCTTGGCCTTCTGCATTTCGACGATAAAACGCTCCCCCGTGGCGCTGAGACAGTGCAAGTCGAAGATGGCCTTGCGCTCAAGGGACGTGCCGGGCAAATTCTCAACGTTGCGAAAGGTCAATTCGGCGATCTGATGTCGGGCGGGCAAAAGCTGATTCAGAAAATCGATCAACAAGTCCTTGCTGCCCTCTTCGCCGAACAGTTTCTTGAAGCCGAAATCGGTATAGGGATTAAGATAGCGCGACATGGTTTTATCCTCCGAAACGGGGAGTCAATTTGATTACCAACGGAAAAGCACGGAACGCTACACTTTGCGGTTTACGGCGCTATGGATATGTTTCTGTATTTTTGTATATACAGTATACATAGTTCAAGTGCGCCACACCATCCAAGATAAAATCTAAGGTACCGATGCGTGTCCAACCGCATTTCTCGTAAAACTTTAGCGCACGTTGGTTTCGGGCCCAAACCGAAAGCCATAAGGCATCAAAACCCAGGCTAAAAACATCCTCCTTAACGGCATCTAATAGTTTTCGCCCAACCCCTTGTCCGCAAAATGCTTCCAGGACGTAAATGCGATTCAATTCCGCCGGCCTTGACGCCTCTAACGTATCAAACTTTTGATCCAGAATGACATCGGCAAAGGCAACGCATCCCATCTCTTCGACCAGCCAAAAGCGGCGGTTCGTTTCAGCCATATCGTGCCTAATTTTGGCCTCGGTAAATTCTGTCAGGACATAGCCGGCGATAGCGGTCGTCACACCTTCGGTGGCATAGTTCGCCACCCATACGGCGCCGGCAAGGGCGGCAATTGTCGGCGCGTCATTTATTGTAGCGGCTCGAATTTTCATTTATTTGCAATCCTGTCCTGATTTTTACATGGTAAAGCCAAACCTTGCGAAGGTTAAATTTGCGGAGGAAGTTCATATTTTCAGGGTTTTCATAAACTTACAGGCGGAACCTTCGCAAGGTTAGCCAACGGTTATTGAGAAGTTACAGAAAAATTTCGTAATCTTCCGGACGATTCATATAGCCTTCGATTTTAATAGATTTGAGCGGCTTGGAGGACAAAGCAGCCTGCACGACACACTTGTTATAAAGTCCGACTTCGGGACTGGCCAGGTATTCCTCCGTTGAAATCCACATGGCCCTGCCTATTTCGGTGGTATCAATTGTAATATCAAACGTGAGCGGCCGAAGCTTGCAGACTGCATAAATATTCGAATTTCCAAACTGCCCTTGATGATGATGGCGCAGACTAATTAATCCTTGAAACTCTGCATGAATGCCGGTTTCTTCATATATTTCCCGCACGACACCCTCAGAAAAATGCTCACCTTTTTCCAGCATTCCACCCGGAAGCTTGAAATATCCGGGACGGGCTGTCAAGTCCTGCTGCTCCAATACAACCAAAATTTCATGCTTTTCCGACAGAACGATACCACCTGCGCCGATTGTGTGGGTGGCGGGGAGAGGAACATAGGCGCCCGCCGTGATTCGCTTAATCAGCATGAGTTCATTGGTTTTGCAATGATGAAATTCAAAGCCATTCGCGATAGCCACAGGCGCCAGCGCCGATTTAGCCGCTGAAACCTGAATCCAGGCTACTTTTACGCCGTCATGTTCCCACGCCTGCAGTGCGGTTGCTAATAGTTGCTCAAAATAGCTGGGCGAGTCGGGGAGATCTTCATGAGAAACGAAAATACCGCCGTATCTGTTTTTTGTTGCCTTCAGCATCAAACGGCTCACTTTCAATCATGAGGTTGGTCCGAAATTCTTAGCATACGCGGCGGTTTAACTCTTCAAAACGACGGTATGCTGGACATCCCAACTAAGTGTCACCCGGTCACCGGAATGATAGTTGGCCTGATCATGATAGTGTTGCTCCATCACTTTTACCAGGGCATTCTCGCCTACTTGAATCAGATAGTGATGCATGGTGCCCAAATAGATAGACTCGCGGATTTCGCCGACCAATTGGTTGTGCAAAGTGTCGGTTGGCGGCGCATCATGCAGCAGTTTTATTTTTTCCGGACGGACCATCAGGACAAGCTTGGCATAGTCGCTATGCCCGTTGGTGTTGACGGCCTGAATTTGCTGCAACTCATTTAAGGGTAAGGTGATGCGACCGGATTGGACGCGGGCCGCGCCTTCGAAAAAATTACTTTCGCCGATAAAATCAGCGACAAAGCGCGTCTTCGGATGATTGTAAACTTCATCCGGTGTGCCGATCTGTTCAATTTGTCCTTTGTTCATCACGGCAATGCGATCACCCATGGTCAGCGCCTCTTCCTGATCGTGCGTAACGTAAACGAATGTTGTGCCAAGCTTGCGCTGCAGATGTTTTAGTTCCAACTGCATTTGCTTGCGCAGCTTCACGTCCAGCGCACTTAACGGCTCATCCAGCAAAAGCACTGCCGGATGATTCACCAATGCTCGTGCCAGCGCGACTCGCTGTTGTTGACCGCCGCTCATTTGGCCGGGTTTGCGCTTCTCAAATCCTTTTAACTGAACGAGCTGCAACATTTCATTCACCCGCTGATCGATTTCGTCTTTAAGTACGTTTTTCATCCGCAAGCCAAAAGCCACATTGTCAAAAACAGACATGTGTGGAAATAAAGCATAGTTTTGAAAAACCGTGTTAACGTCGCGCAGATATGGCGGGATGGGATTTAGCAAGGTTTCGCGCAGAAACAGCTCACCGCTGTCCGGCGTCAGCAAACCGGACAGGAGCCGCAGCAGGGTGGATTTGCCGCAGCCGCTGGGACCTAAAATAAAAAAGAACTCGCCCTCGTCAATCGTCAAGTCGATCTGGCGACAGGCAATAAAATTGTCAAAGGTTTTGGAAGCGCCTTTAATCGTTAAGATTTCATTTTTTTCCAATTCACCCATACCTCAGTGTTAATAATAGATAATGGACAATTGCCCAAAGCTTAGTGTCGGAAGTGGCGTTGTCGGGTAAAGATCATGGCCAGGTTGTGCTCGTTGGCGGCGGCAATCACTTCTTTATCGCGCACGGAACCGCCCGGCTGGATAATCGCGGTAATACCGGCTTTTGTCGCCGCATCCACGCCGTCACGAAACGGGAAAAAAGCATCGGACGCCATGGCCGCACCGGTTACGGACAGCTTGGCCTGCTGCGCCTTGATGAGCCCGAACTCCGCGGAATCTACCCGGCTCATCTGACCGGCGCCAATGCCCAGCGTGCGATCTTCCTGGGCATAAACGATGGCATTGGATTTGACCCATTTGGCGACGCGATTACCAAAATCCAGAGCGCGCAATTCTTTTGGGGTCGGCTGTCGCTCCGTGACAATTTCCATTTGTTCAAAAGATGGCCAGCCAGCGTCTTTTTCTTGAATGAGTACTCCGCCGCCGATGCGCTTGTAATCCAGCTCCGTTTGCGTTCGGGCCGCTTCCCAATTGGGTATGGTCATCAGGCGCAGATTTTTGCTTCTCTTAAAAACTTCCAAAGCCGCCGGACTGAAGGCCGGGGCCAGAATTACCTCGGTAAAAACTTTGAGTAACGTTTCCGCGGCTTCAGTATCCACTTCGCGATTAAAGGCAATGATGCCGCCAAAAGCCGACTGTGGATCGGTGGCCAGCGCTTTTTCGTACGCGCTCAACAATGTTTTGCCAAGCCCGACACCACAGGGGTTGCTGTGCTTAATAATCGCGCAAGCCGGCGACGAAAATTCACGGATCAGCCCATACGCTCCGTCCATGTCTAAAAAGTTGTTAAACGACAACTCTTTACCGGCCAGTTGTTCGGCATGAATTAGGTCGCTTGATTTGGCATGTTGCTCACGGTAAACGGCCGCTTGCTGATGGGGATTTTCACCATAGCGCAAGTCTTGTACTTTCGTCATGTGCAGAATAAGTTGTTCCGGAAATAGGCTTGGGTCACATTGCCGGGTCAGATATTGGGCAATGGCCGTATCGTAACTCGCAGTGTGCTGAAAGGCGCGGGCGGCCAACTTTTGCCGGGTTTCAAGACCTAACTCGCCGCGGTGTTCTTGCAATTCGGCTTGCAGAGCCGGGTAATCCGCAGGATCCACTACGACTGCAACGCCTGTGTAGTTCTTGGCAGCGGCGCGGATCATGCCCGGCCCGCCAATGTCGATTTGTTCGATGGCTTCCGCCAGGGTTACATCCGATTTGGCGATGGTCTGTTGAAATGGATATAAGTTAATAATGACCAGATCAATTGGTTCAATGCTGTTTTGCCGTGCTTGCTCCACATGCGCCGGGTTGTCGCGGCGGAACAGGATGCCGCCATGAATTTTGGGATGCAGCGTCTTGACCCGGCCATCCATAATTTCCGGAAAACCGGTGTACTCGCTAATGGAGCGCACCGCAATTTCATGATCCATCAACGCTTTGGCTGTACCGCCCGTAGCTAAAATCTCCACATTTAGTTCATGTAGTAAGCGGGCCAGTTCCAGCAGGCCAGTCTTGTCGGAAACACTAATGATGGCGCGTCTAATTTTCATCTATTCCCCTTGTGCGATTGCAGCTTCTTTCCAAGTGACAAAATTGGGAATTAAACCTGACGGGTCTTTTTGAAATCGTTAGATGCCGCATTAATGTATATAGACCCGTCAGGTTTTCTAAATCCCAAATTTCACGGTTGGAAAGGAGAGGCAGTCTTTTTCGTAAGTAACTTTTAATTCGCTTAATTTTAAAAGCCGCTAAAAAATATACTAATGCACGGTAAGAGGCACATAAAAAACCACGTAATTCAAAAAAAATTAAAAAAATCTGGTGAATGACACCCATCCGTTGATATTCGGCCTCAGATGATGAGAATTGTAAGCGCTTTTTTCTTGACAAATGGCCATAGGTACGCTGTATTATCGACGCAAGTGTCATGTGCTGAAGATTTTTTATCTATTTCGGGGAGAAAATGCCTATGGATTTGGGTATTCGCGGCAAAACGGCTCTGGTAGCCGCTTCAAGTAAGGGGATCGGCAAAGCCTGCGCTTTAGGGTTGGCGGCGGAAGGCTGTCGTATTATCTGCTGTGCCAGAAATGCCGGTGATTTAAACGCCACAGTTGCAGAAATTAAAACTTCAACCGGGGTTGATGCCGTCGGTTTTACAGTTGATTTACGCAAGCCGGAGGAAATTCTACACTTTGCAGAGCAAGCCCGGACCGCTTTCGGGCCAATTGATATTCTGGTCAGCAATTCCGGTGGTCCGACACCGGGGACATTTGTTAATCTGACCGAGTCGGATTGGGAAGCTGCGTATCATTCCACGCTCATGTGTAATGTTCGACTTATTCAAGCAATTTTGCCGGATATGCAGGCTAAAAAGTGGGGGAGGATAATCAACATTACCTCGGTGTCCGTCAAACAGCCCATCGATGGTTTGCTGCTTTCCAATACTTTTCGGGCCGGTGTGGTTGGAATGGCAAAAACCCTGGCGAACGAAGTGGGTCAGATGAATATTACCGTTAACACCGTTGCGCCAGGCTACACGCTAACGGACCGGCTGGATGAGCTTTTTACGGTGCGCGCCAAAAATGCCGGGAAATCCAAGCAAGAAGTCATGGAGCAATTGGCCCAGACGGTTCCGCTGCGTCGTTTTGCCGTGCCGGAAGAAGTAGCGGCGTTGGTCGTCTTTTTAGCCTCTGAGCGTGCCGGCTATATGACCGGAACGGTTATTCCTGTTGATGGCGGCGTTATTAAAGGGATATAAGTGTACACGTAAAAGCCGGCTACAGGCTTCGGTCTTCCGGCCCGTTATAATCATGATCTGACGGGTGAATCTGTCGCATCGATTTTTGGACAGTCTGCTCTTCGTACACATGCGCCACCAGACCGGGAACACGGGCGATCATGAAGAAGGCATTGGCGATTTCCGGAGCAAACCCCAGCTCGCACAATATGGCCGCGATAGCCCCATCCACGTTCATCGGCAAAGCTTTACCCATGACTTCTTTGATGGCGGCGGCGACGGCTTTGCCTATTTCCACATAACCGCCGGTCAGACCGGCTTTTTCGGCTAATTCAAATAAGCGCGCCGTGCGCGGGTCATTCGTATGGACACGATGGCCAAATCCGGACAGTTTCTCTTTGCGCTCCCGTGCCTTCGTAACTAATTTTTTGGCGGCCTCAGCAGCGTTTAATCCTTCAGCGGTCATTATTTTCTTTACATCCTGCAGATGATTCATACACTCTTCAATCGCGCCGCCATGCCATTTGTTGATGGAGAGAATGCCGCCGGCTACAGCCGCATTCAACGGCGCGCCGGTGGAGGCAATTGTGCGGGCAGCCAGAACTGAAGGCGGTGTGGCCCCATGATCTATTGACGCAACTAAAATGGCATTGATTAAATCGCCTGTTTCTCTGGTTGGCAGTTCGCCTTTCAAAGCCAGATAGACGGCCTCGGCAAATGAAACTTTGCCCATTAATTCGTCAATACGATAGCCGCGCAGCCGGATTTCGTTGGGCTTGATTTTAGTGACTGCGGTGGTCCATGTAAGTTCAGACATATTTCCTCCAAAGGGTCTATTATAAAATTGGGCTCATGGAGCAAGTTTGTGGAAATCCAACCTTGCGAAGGCTTCAGTGCACAAAACATGCGGATTTCAAATTAAGATTAAGCCTTGGCAAGGTTTCACCATCTTATCCCATTAACCTAAAATTGCACTGGGAAGTAAGTTGTGGTTAAAGTTACAGATGCGTTAAAAATACAAGCGAGGAGTGCGTCATGATAATAGAATACATACGGAAGTCGGATCAGGCTGAGCCCGCGCCGAAAGCAACTGAACCCATCATTCAGCCGATTACGGCTGATCAGACCCAAATCAGCTATACTGCCCAGGAAGCGCTGCTTGACTTTTTGGCTGACTCGACATTGCGAGCGCGAATTATTGCCCCGCCGGCAATCTTTAAATCTATTTATCAACAATTGGAGATGCACGTTGGACAGTTTGAAGATGCGCACGGTCAGATTCGACTTCCAAAAAGGCAAAAAGAATCGCTGCTAAGTGAGTTGAAGCGCAATCTATTTCGCGATCATAAGGTCAGCCAAAATTTGCGGGTTATTAATCCGATGCGAAAGAAAACCGAAACACGTCGTAAAAAATCATGATTACAGGGAATGAATTACGGCCGTATTCCCGACCAAATCAACCAGAGCGACGGTAGGTTTACGCGTCAGCCAGCCGCACACCTCGCCCGGATTAACCACAAGCACATTATCTATTCGATGAATATCCGCATTGTGCGTATGACCGTAGCAAACCAGATCGAATTGACCGCTGGCGGCAAAAATGTCCGGTTGATCGGGCTCATGCATCATGAGCAGACGTTTACTATTCCAGGTAAAAACATAATTACGCTTGTAGACTTCGATTTTCAGATTATCGAATGTTTTTTGTAAACCCACCAATTCGCCGTCGTTATTGCCATAGCACGCCACGATCTTCATGGTTAATTGCGCGAGTGGTTTAACGGCAAATGGCGCCACAAAATCACCACAATGCAAAACCAAATCAACCTTTTCCGCGTTAAAAAAATGAATAGCTTTATCAATATTGTCCAAATGATCGTGGCTATCCGACATTACGCCAATTCGCATCGCTTCATCCTCTACCAAACAGTCATGATCATTAGAACCGGTTGGGCAATCGTGCCAAAACTAATCCGTTGTCCATACACAAAAAAATCGGAAAAACCGTCGCTGTTGATATCGCCGGCCGGCTCGATTAAGCCGCTATAGTACAGTTCTCCTGCCAAGCCGGTCAGCTTATCGCTGGCAGAAATGGCTTGTAACTCCGACACGATCTGACCGCCGCTAAATAGATATAGGCGACCCGCCGGGTCATTGGGCGATGGTGACCACTGTGAACCAATAATCAGCTCATCTTTTTTATCTTTTGTGACATCCTTGATCGGTACAATGCCTTTGCCAAAGAAGTTGCCGGCTTTGTCGCCAATCAGAGTGGCATTCGCGCGGTTAGTTTCGACTTCCTGCCAGAGTTCACCGCCAAAATAGGCGTAAACCCGTCCGGCTTCGGATTCGTAACCCCGGGCCTCCGGTGCGCCAATCACAATATCGGGTGTGCCGTCGCCATTGAGGTCACCCGCGTTAATAATCTGATTGCCAAAGTGATCTCTCTTTTCGCCGCCAAAAAAGACAACATCCGCGCTTTCGGCAAAGATTTGGCCGGTTTGATATGGTCGGTTAAAAAGATAAACAGCGCCGGTTTCAAAAGCATCGGGGGCTGAAACCAATAATTCATTACGCCTGTCTTTGTTAATGTCATTGAGAACATAGAGCGCTTTGCCAAAACCGTCATTTTCGTTTTCCGCTTCAATAATTAAATCCGCACGACTAATTTCGACATAAGGAGTCAGGATTGCATTATAAAAGATATAGACATAGTTTAGCTTCTCTTTGCTCGCGCCAATGATAATATCGTCAAAACCATCGCTATTAACATCACCGGCGGTCACCGAGAGAAATTGAACCGCTTCCTGGGTACTTTGGATAGTCAAATTGGCCTCATTGGCATTTAGCTTGGAACGCAACTTTCCGCCGTAGAACAGATAGACTTCATTTTCGGAGTTAAAAAGGATGTCATCTTTACCATCATCGTCGATATCTCCTGCGGCCCAGATGCTGTGATAGTTCGGCAGACGGGGGATACGAATCACAGCGTTGCTATTTGCGGTGCTTAGTTCGGGTCTCCATTCAGCCTCCGCATAAAAAATGTTCAGTAAGAGTTCATTAGTATTCAGATTGCGGGTCATAATCAGGATATCGGATTTTTTATCACCATTGATATCGCCATAGCCTGTGGCGCGCTCAATAAATATCTCAG
>CAYOLL010000110.1:0-20413 GCA_964404765.1 uncultured Gemmatimonadota bacterium
TCTATACAACTTTCAATATTTTAAAAGGTTATTCTTTTTTTCAGCGAACGTGAGGAAAATAACTTGAAAAAATCCATAAAAGAGATGCTTTTTAACGCAATTCCGTCAAAAATTCGTCACTTTGATTTAGACCGCTTTTCAGAGATCCTTGTACCACTTGATTTGTCAAGGATTTGTCAAATTTGGAATCCGACCCGCTATTGGAGCGGTTTTCCGCGCATTATACTACACAGATCCTTTATTCATGCGGGTCGGATTTTTATCCAAATAGGTGAACAGTCTCGTTCGCTACAATTAAAGATTTATTTATATACTTTGACATTAACCCGTGGAAAGATAGCTGTTTTTTATACGGACAAAATACTTAATTTATGAACTATAGTACTTACTTTTACTTTGATCCAGTTTATAATTATAAGAAAAGAAAATATTTTTGGTGACGGTTTCCTTCAACCTTAAAAAAAATTTCTTTCGCTTTCTTCTTGCAGCTTGCTATTGTGGTTTTGATAGAAGCCGTATTAAGAGAAAGTGCCCATCTGTCTACGCTATTCCGATGGCGTATGAACTGCACATAAAATTGATTTTTTCTGTCAATTCCTTGCCTTTAGCGATATATTCCGCAGATCCGATTTCTTCAGCAATAGTTAATCCCGAATGATTCATTTCGCCGGCCTTTTGAAACTCCTTTATTAAAAAAAGAAGTTCTGCCTTTTCAATTAAATATGGGGCTACAATAAATTTAATGCCAAGTTGTTGAGAAATCTGAAGCGCCTGATCGTAATGTATCATCGCCTGTTCAAACGCTCCCTGCGCTTTGAATGTATTGCCCATTTCGCCCAATACATTAGCCAGTTCAACCTTATCATCCAATTCCCGGCATAACTCCAGCTTTTTTTGATGAAAGTTCATCGCAATCTCATATTCGCTGCATTTATGATAGATCAGCGCGATGTTTCCTACCGTTAAGGCGATCTCGCGCTTATCACCCACTTCGTTGACCAGCTTAAGCTTTTGTTGATAGCAATCCATGGCTTTTGTATAATCGGTATGGTAATAATAAGCCACGCCCATATTTCCAATTGTTCGCGCAAATTGATTCTTGTCGTGATATAATTGGCAAAGCTCAAGGCTTCTTTGATAGAAATGGAGCGCGTCTTTAAATTCACCTTTAAAATCATAAATTAAGCCGATGTTACTTAAAGCATCCGCTATGCCTTTATTATGCTTTATTTCCTCACAATATTGACGCATCGCTTCAAAAGTATTAAGAGCTTTTTCAATATGTCCGATCGTCCAAAGCAACTGACCCATAGCGCTAAAAACTCTAACTATGAAACGCTTGTTGCTCGTTTGTTCAAATATACAGCGCGACTTTTCCAAATGCGTCTGTGCTTTTTCAAATTCCCCACACGAAATAAGAAAATTACCGTAATCCAAATGAGCCCAGGCAGATATATCAGCATGATGGGTATGTTCAGCAAACTCAAGCGCTTTCAAAATAATTTTTTCATCTTTTTGACCAAGAATCGTTAAAATGTGGTTTGTATACAGTAAACTCTCGGCATAATTCTCCAACAGGAGAGTGCTATGCAGGTTTACCTCAACGGTCGATACATTTCCATCGATCATTTTTAAAGCGTCATCCAAACATCGGTTTAAGCGCAGATAAAAATCTAATGAAGCGTGATTCTGGTAATTTTCCCGCGCATAGTCCGCCGCCTTGCGCAGATACTCAATCGTCTTGTCCTGCGCTTCGGCTTTCTCAAAGTGATAGGCCAGATCGGCATAATATGGGGCTAATTGGCTGGCAAACAGGTTTTCGATGGCCTCGCCGGCTTGCCGGTGCAGATCGCGCAGGCGGGAGCGAAGCTGCATTTCGTAAGCAGCGTCGCGCATCAGGGCGTGGCGGAATAGATACTGCTCCTTGCTTTGGGCAAACCAGATGGCGTCGGCTAAGGCCCGGCGGATGGCGGCGGTCAAATTCTTCTTTTGATCGATCAGGCGTTTGAGGACGCTCAGGGCAAACTCCATGCCCAGTACGGACGCAACCTGCACCGCGTTTTTGACATCCAGCGGCAGCTTGTCTAAGCGCGAAATCAACACCCCGGTAATGCTGTCCGGCACGTTGTCTAATTGCGAAATGGTTAAGTCGTACACGCCGTCGACGGCGGTCAGGTAATTTTGCTCCTTCAGCGTCATGACCAATTGTTCGACAAAGAAGGGATTGCCCTGCGTTTTTTCGACGGTAAAGCTCATGGCTTTTTCGCCCAGCTTGCCGTCGACGACATGCTCGGCCACGGCGCGTACACCGTCCGGAGTCAACACGTTGAGTTCGATATCCATTTGGGCAGTACCGGCGGCGTCCGGCGTAATGCGCGGTTTGCCGCTTTTATCGTCATAACGGCTGAGGCAGATAATGGCGATCGGATACGGCTCAATCGCCCGCAGGAAAGTCTTGATAAAACCCTTGGAATCGCTATCGATCCATTGGCTGTCTTCGATCACAAAAATGACCGGGTGCAAAACGCTCATGCCGAGCACAAAGTTTTTGAAAGCAAACAACATGTTTTCAAAACGCAGCCGCGGCTCCAACTCCTCAAACAGCGAGCCGGGATAGCGCAGATCAATGATGCCGGCCAGGACGGATTGGGTGCGCTTAAGTTCGATAATAATGTCTTTAAGCAGTCGGTTCAAATTGGCTTTATGGATAAATTGTCGTGAAATATCATCCATATTATAATGCACATCTTTGCTACGATAGATGGACAAATCCATATCCCGGATGGCGTGTTCCAGGCGATCAATAAATGCCTGAAAAGCTTTCTCAAAACATGTCTTGCTTTCGGCTTCAGTATCCGCGGGATGTTGTCGAAAAAAAGCCTTTAAAAAGTGCTTGATCGGATTCAACGATTGTTGCAGAATTTCATCACACGGGCAGTGAATCCATTCTACGTAATGCTGCTCGCCGACGGTTTTTTCAAAATGGCTAAGCAGCAGACTTTTGCCCATGCCGGCCTCGCCGTAAATATAGCAGATACCTGCAAAACGCCTGAACTCCGCTTCCGGCTGTTCAGCCGTTGGTAAATC
Source organism: uncultured Gemmatimonadota bacterium (assembly GCA_964404765.1). Classification (GTDB taxonomy): domain Bacteria; phylum 4572-55; class 4572-55; order 4572-55; family 4572-55; genus CAYOLL01. Next base: position 3,088 of record CAYOLL010000110.1, read on the forward strand.
CGGGTCAACCGCCGGTTTGACAAAATCGAGCAAGTGTCGCAATTCGGTTTCACGCCCAATCATTTGACGATCTTGCAATTCCGGACGGTTGGTCTGTTTGCGGCCTTTTAAGATGGAGACCGGCAAAGGCTCTGCAAAACCCTTGAATTCATAATTGCCTTTAAATTCAAGTTCAAAGCGCGTTTGAACGGCCTTCACCGCGTGCTCGCCCAGCCAGACTTCGCCCCAATCGGCCTTGACCATGTGCCGGGCCGCCAGATTGATGCCGCGGCCATAACACGTATACTCGCCTTGCAAGCTGCCGCCGGCGTAACCGGCATACATCAGGCGATAAGTCACGCCGGCGCGGAAGGGAATATCGGTGTGCTGCTTTAAATCCAGCAAGAAATTGAGCGCTCGTTCGGCGTCATTTTCGTAACTCAGCGGCGCGCCCCAAAACAGCAGTACGTTGCAGCCCTTGTCGCCAAAGGCAAAACGGGCCAGACAGCCCTTGTATTGCTTGACCAAACGAAACACCGGCTGCATAATCAGATTCAATTCCTCAACCGTTTGCACATCCTTGACTTTGATAAAGACCGTGACCACGCGGCGGAACTCGCCCAGGGCGTTGGCCAGCACAATTTCGGGCGGAAAAAAGGCGGTTTGGATGTCCGCCTCGGCCTGCCAGGCGGCGTTTGGAACCGGCTTGGCCAATTCGACGGGGATGTCCAGCACCCGCACATATTCGTCGGAAGCAGACTCGGCGTGCACGACATCCTTGAAGCGTTCGTAAACGCTTTTGGCGATGATCAGATCACCTTTTTCGGCGTCATGCTCGGCGCCGGTGCAGCTTTGGATGGCCTGGCCGCGGAAATAGTAGGCGTGTTGGATGTCTTTTGCGGCGGGTCGGGCGGGTGATTTTTCGCTTTTGGGGGCGCGGGGAGCGGCTCTTTTATCGACCAGCGGTTCCGCGCGCAAAATGCCCCATTCCACCTCGCCATCGCCCACGCCGACTTTGACCGCAAAGGTGAATTCGCCGTAGCGGGTCGCCCGGAGCGGATTATGCAAGATGTTTTGCTGAACAGTGCGGGCGGCGGCCACGGCATTTTTGTAGCCGGCAAGATCGTCATGCGCGTCTGCAACCTGATCTCCCTCAAAAACGGATTGCAGCGGAAACAGCGCCGTAAAGGCGTCGCCGGCAAATCCGGTGACAATGCCGCCGTGCGCATAAACCGCCGTGACCAGCGGGTCAAAAACGGAGATCAGCGTCTCGGCCAACACTTCCGCGCCGACCTTGCCGTGCGCCATCAGCGCCTCGGTCATGGCCGTAAAGCCGGAAATATCCACAAACAGAGACGCAGCTTTGAAGCGCCCGCCAAATTGGTTGCGTTTGAATTGGTAGCGGATAAAGCGCGGGATGAGATTTTTCATACATGCTCCAAACCGGTATTATTTCGGATTTGTGAGTACGGATTACGGTGTTTCCAAAAAAAATATCACCCGGACATGCAAAAAATTGGACGTCAATGCCACCCATTTCATCAAGGATCGCATTTCCAAAACCTTCGGCATGCCATCCCTCGCCCAACTCATTCGCTCCAAATCATCGGAAAATGCTTGCATCTGAGCTAACCTCTCCGTTTATTACCAGAGGTTATTGAGGGGATACGTACTTACTAATTTTCAGGCTATATCTGGTGTTTTTTTAGCAACTCTTCGACGCGAATGAGAATTTCGTGGGCAACATCTTTTTTTGACATGAGCGGCAGCGCTTCCAGCGTATTGTCACGATAGAGAAAACTAACCACGTTGGTATCAACACGGAAACCGGCGCCTTCAACTTTTGGGTTATTAATCACGATCATGTCCAAATCCTTATTTTGCAATTTTTGGCGGGCGTGGTCTACTTCGTGATTGGTTTCCAGAGCAAAACCAATGACACAGGTATGGGCAAGTTTGGCAGTTTTTACAGCGGCTAAAATATCAGGTGTTTTTTCCAGTTCTATGGTCAATTTGGCCTGAGTTTTTTTTATTTTTTGATCGTGATACTCTTTAGGACGATAATCGGCGACGGCAGCCGCTTTAATAAGCACGTCCGTTTGCGGCAAAGTTTGCAACACCGCGGCCAGCATTTCCTCAGCGGTCTCTACATCAACCCGGGTTACAGCGGTTGGCGTCGCCAGATCAACCGGTCCGGTAATCAGCGTCACCTTAGCGCCGGCGGCAGCAGCGCTTTCAGCAAGAGCAAAGCCCATTTTCCCTGATGAAAAATTAGAGATAAAACGTACCGGATCAATTTTTTCGCGGGTTGGACCAGCCGTGATGACTATATTTTTACCATGAAAACGCGCCGTGTCCGCCAGATGTTTTTCCAACACTGCCACAATCGCATCTGGTTCCGCCATGCGGCCTTCGCCGGTATAGCCGCAGGCTAATTCACCGGCACCGGGCATAATAACCGAATAATATTTTTTAAGTCTGGTTAAGTTTTCCTGGAAAATCGGATTGGCAAACATAAAGCTGTTCATCGCCGGCGCAAAGAATACCGGGCTTGTCGCCGCCGAAATTGCCGTAGACAGAAAATCATCCGCAATACCATTCACCACTTTACCAATCAAATTGTAAGTTGCCGGGGCGATGAGCACGATATCCGCCGCCTGTATGATGTCAATATGATGCGTGCCAAAAGCACGGCCTTCACCAAACATGCTGAGCGTAACCGGGCGACCGGACAACGTTTCCAGGGTTAATGGCGTAACAAATTCCTGCGCGGCTTCGGTCATCATAACATCAACCGTTGCCTGTTTTTTAACTAAATTACGGACGATATAACAGCTTTTATAGGCTGCAATACCGCCCGTAATTCCAAGAACAATGCGCTTTTCGGCCAGCACTATTTTTTCTCAGTGTACGTAAACTTGAGTTTGTCTTGAATGAGATGCATTACAGCCTGTGACGTTTTTTTGACGGTGGTGTCCGGTTGCAATTCATACGGAACAGAATTGAGTTTGCGAGCTTCTCTGGCCAGAACAATCACCGCTTCATACGGATTCTCGACACGATTGCGCAAGAATTCCCATGAAATAAAGCGTGGTTTTTCCACAGTTGGGGCAGTTACTTTTGGCATAAATTCTCCTTGTTGATTAGAAAAGCGGTTTATTAAAACGGCTTTGACGATGTTGTTCCGCAATAATAATCGCTTCGGTATGATCTGTTGCTTCCTTCAGATCGTGATTAATAATAACGTACTGATATTCAGGCAATGCTGTCAGTTCAACTTTTGCTTTTTCCAGGCGGATTTGAATGGACTCTTCCGAGTCAGTTCCCCGACCTCGCAAACGTTTTTCCAAAATTTCGGGTGAGGGCGGCGCAATAAAAATCGAGATGCTGTCCGGATATTTTGCACGAATCTGGCGCGCGCCCTGGATGTCAATATCCATCAAAATGCAATAACCCTGCGCCATTTGCGCCTGTAGATAGGAATGGGGCGTGCCATAATAATTGTCGTGGACCAAAGCCCATTCGGCAAAAGCATCTTGATCGACTTTAGCTTCAAATTCCGATACGGGCATGAAAAAATAATCGTGCCCGTCTATTTCATTTTCGCGTCGAAAACGGGTTGTCGCCGAAATTGAATACTTAAGATATGCATTACGCTCTAAAATTGTTTTGACAATCGAAGTTTTTCCAGCGCCGGACGGCGCAGAAACAATGATGATAAAGGGTTTATAGTGCATTTATGTTTTCCGGTTAGCCATCAACCTATCGCGCCGTGTGCAGGCGCATAGATGAAGTAAGAAATAAACATCACAATTCCTAAGGAAATAGAAACAATGATTGAAATCAACAAATATTTTCTGTAAAAATTGACATGCCCGCTTAAAGCGTCCAGCAACAAGATCACCATGGAAACAATGCCGGCAATCACAAAGGACGATCCACAGGCCAGATACCAATATAACACATGCGGATGACCCAGACTTTCGCCATACCAGATAAAAAAATAGCCGACAGAAACGTAGCCGATACAGGACGGTAACAATAGTGTATGCACATTGCGATTGGGACGGTTGTCTCTGGCAACGATGGTAATGGCGATCGCTGAAAACAGCGAAATAAAAATTGAGGCCATGCCATAGCCGCGGCAAACTTTTTTGAGCAATTCCAACTTGTTAAAAGACTCCATAAACAGTTTGTCGGCGACAAGCAGGAATAGAAAAGCGACCAAAATGCCGCCAAAAATAACGCCGACAACAATCAGCCGATCCGAAGATGACAATTCCTTGGCTAAAGAGAAAAAAATTAGCCCTAGCATGGCAATACCGCTGACAATTAAAAAAATGACGCCAAAATATTGGAAAATAGAGCCCATTTGCATGACTAAAATCTCCGGATAACTTTTCCCAAAATTACGCTCTCGTCATAAAGACACAAAGAATTCCCAGAATGCGATTTGCCTAAATCGCACTCCCCGCGAATAAGGCAATTCGCGCTACAGTTGCGGTTTACCGCCTTATGGAAATTACACACTGAACAAATCAACCCGGCATAATCAAATTGACATACCAGGCTATGAGTTCATTACCATAAAAGGTGGCGATGACTGCGGCCGGGGCCAGAAAGCAACCGTAAGGCACTGCAGTCTTTAAGCCTTTTTCGGAAAACGGCGCCATCCCTATACCAACAATAGAGCCGGCCAAAGAGCCGACCATGATCGTTACCAAAGCTAACTTCCAACCCAGCAATGAACCGACCAGGGCCATGAGCTTGACATCGCCCATGCCCATACCTTCAATTTTGAAAACAACCTCCCAAATCATCGCGAAGATCAACAAAATACCGCTGCCGAGCAAAAGTCCCAGAATGGATTCAATCCATGAAATCGGCAGAAGGGTTGCCGCGGCCAAAATACCAAGCGGAATCCCACCCAGACTGATTTCGTCCGGGATAATCATGTGCTGATAATCAACAAAGGCAACAACCAGCATCGCCGAAATAAATATCGCATAAATAATCGCTTCCCAACCCAACCCAAAACGCCAAAAAGTAAGCAAGTATAAAATCGAATTTATACCTTCAACCAATGGATATTGTGCGGAGATAGGCTCGCGGCAATGGCGGCATTTCCCGCTTAAAAACAGGTAGCTCAAAATTGGGATGTTGTCATACGGCGCAATTTTGGCGTCACACTTTGGGCAATGTGATGGCGGAAAAGCAATCGATTCTTCACGCGGCAGCCGATAGATACAAACATTTAAAAAACTGCCTACAATTCCGCCAAATGCGGCAAAAACCGCAGCCCAGAACCATTCCGGCACATATTGCCATTGCATTAAAGATTGCCCTGCTTAGAGGATGATGAAAATGCCTGAGCGATTTTTTCGCGGGCGGTCGCCGGATCTTCCACGATCACCCGTGTGCCGCTAATAACATCCATAAAGCCGGTTTCGTTGCCGAACCGAGGTACGATATGTAAATGCAAATGGGCAATGCTGGCGCCGGCCGGTAGTCCAATATTATAGCCGATGTTGTAACCTCTTGGCGAGTATAATTTATCGAGGATGTCTAAGGACGCCCGCTGCAGCCGATGCAATTCTTGTTCCTGAACCGGCGATAATTCGCGAATATCCAAGCAGTGAAATGTCGGAAAAATCAATAAATGGCCGGGGTTATATGGATATAAATTTAAGGAAATAACGAAATCTCCGGCACGATACACGGCTAAGTTCGTTACTTGCGAATTCTCTTGGGCTACGGCACAAAGAATACAATCCACGGCAGGCCGATTTCCTTTAGCATAGCTAAGCTTTTGCGGTGTAAAAAGATGCTGAAACGTCATCAGACGCCTCTATTTTACAATTAACGAATAACAGCAAATTTACCAACGATGCTGCCCAGCTCAACGGATGAAACGGTAAAAAAGTAAATACCCGGCGCGATGCGTTTACCATCGCTGTTTTTTAAATCCCATTCCAGGGCACCATCTCGCAAATCATTGCTGCCAAAACGAAAATCCCATTGCTTTATCAAATCACCGGCTAAGGTAAATATGCTGACCAGCGCATTTTCCGGGATATTTTGAAAAGTGACATAACGATGCTCCAGGGCAGCGTTAACCGGGTTTGGATAGGCGTATATTTGACCGTTGGGCGTTGGATTTACTGTATCATCCAAAATTTCAAATCGGCTTAAACCACGACTGGTGCCAATCCATAAAACCAAGTTTTCAGCGGCGGTATCTTCCGCAACCCAGTATACAGTATTATCCGGCAAACCACTATTATCTATAGAAAAATGAACAAATTGGGCGCTGTTATTAATAAAGTAGTATAAACCCTCTCCATCCGTTGCAAACCATTTGTTGTTATTACGATCTACAAAAATATGATTGATGACTTTGCTGCGCAAAACGGAGGAATCGTCCCATTTATCCGGGTTGGTCCAGTCGGAAATTCCGCTGCCTTTGAAGCGGCCAACGCCAATATCAAAGCCAAACCAAACGGATTTGGTTTTGTCGACCGCTATGGTTCGAACTTCCAAAATATTAAAGGTGCTGGGAATTTCCAAATGATACCAGCGGTCATCCTGCTTGTTAAGCAACGATGCGCCGTAGTCCAGGTAGTCAACGCTATTCAGACGGAAATGGCCGATTAACATGCCACCATTATATTCAGCCAGCGAGAGGGTAAAGGCGCTAGCTAAACCACCCGTAGGCTCGTTGGTTGTAAAATTAACCAATGTTGTATCACTACCGGAAATTTTTAAAACATCAATACCGGAACCATAACTGTTCATCCACACCGCGCTTTGACTATCAAGAAAAAGCTCTAAAATATTCGAGGAAGATAGATTACTGTTGGAAGGTGTAAATACGCGCCAGGATGTTTCGTCGGGTGAAATGATTGTTATGCCGCCCGGCGAGTTATAGGTTCCGATAAACTTACGATTTTGTGAGTCAACCGCCAGACCCATCGTACGATTCATGGGCAAGGGTGAATTGTCTTTATTGTAAACCGTCCAGCTGCCGGTTGCCGGGTTCAGCTTGTTCAGGCCCTGATCTGGTCCGGTAGGGCGCAAACCCGTGCTAGCCCAAATCTGACCCGTATGATCTAAGGCAACATGCGTAAAAGACTTATGGGCAGGCGAATTAATTGGAAATTCCTGCCAGGTTTCCTGAGCGACATCCCAACGCGCCAGACCAAGGCCGTCAATAGCGGCCCAAATATGGTTGGCGGCATCGGTTAAGATGGCATAGCAACTCCACCGATCGCTTGAAATTAGCTTAAAATTGTTAGCGTTATAGCGAAATATACCCGCGTTTGTAGCCGCAAAGGCCAATGTATCTATAAAACAAACGCTGCGAATCTCCCGCGGTGGCCCGTTAACAATGTTTATTGCGCCATTATTAACGTAGTTTAAACCTGCAGCAGTGCCAATCCAGATACGACCGGAACGATCACCGCCAATGCAGTTGATCACATTATTGCTCAAGGAACTGTTAAACGTTGTCAGATAATCCCATCCACCGGTCGCCTTGCGCCGAATACTGATGCCTTTATCAGAGCCAAACCAGAGATCACCATTGGCAGCAGCGTACAGCGCTCGAATTTGATTACTGCTCAATCCCAGGCCGGTGTTGTAAACTTCCCAGGTATCATCAATATAGTCACCCGGATCATTACCTTCTTTCAGGATATGTACACCTGCGTTTTGGGTGGCAAACCATAATTTGCCGCTCAAGGCCAAAATATTTAAAACACTACCAATGCCATTTCGAAAAGAAACCGGATACGAATCCCAGCGATCCAGGTGTGGTGTATATTTCACAATGCCGGCGCCGACACTGCCAAACCATACTTCGCCTGTTGCGGTAATTTCAATCGACTGGAGATTGTTGCTTAAAACACCATCGGTATTTGTCCACTTTTCATAGGTACCATTCAAACTATTAAAGCGCAAAACACCGCCTTCGGTGGCGCACCAGATTTGCTGATTGTCCGTACTATACTTCATAGCCCGAATGCCATTAAGCTGCGTAAAACTTTGCCAATCATACGGCTCATTTGCAAAAGCTTCATTGAATCCGCTGAGACTCATAAAAACAAAAATAATAGTGTAAAAATAAATTCTCATTGTCGAACTCTGTAGTGCCGTACGGCATAATTATGCGCGAACATTCATGCGCATAGAAGTTGTATATAACCCAACATTTGCGTTGCCTGCAAGAATGTTGAGGAAATGTAGTGCGATTTGCCTAAATCGTACTACCCGCACGAATAAGGCGATTCGCGCTACAATTATGGTTTACCGCGCTATCAAATTACCGTCCAACATTTGCGCTGTCCGCGAGAATGTTGTAGCTCAGATTAGCAATCTGAGCATACTTGGAGAGAGCACAGAATGCTATTCTGTGCTACAAGTTGCGGTTTACCGCCTTATGTATAGCCTTGTTAAAATAATAGGGGTCGCCCGGATTGACCACAAGTTTCTATTTTAGTCAGGAGGGCACTGCGTAGTAGATGCGTCGGGGCTATGCTAAAAATACCAGCGGGTGCTGAGCCAATCTCCAACATTCATACCAAGCAAGTCGCTTAGAAAATCCATGGCTTTGATATAGTCCAGCCGTTTGGGCGCTTTGCGAAGGGCAGGGATAATATCGGCTAATAGATTGCCGCCTTTATGCTCGGTATATTGTTCACTCAAATCCCGCATCATGAAAAGGAGCAGCCACTGATATTTGGCATAACGAGCGGGTTTAACCGGAATACTGGGTTCATATTCTAAAATTGTAAAATGGGTCTGATCCCGTAGTTTTGTCTCCACCGGTTCAATAGGGTCACAATTCAAACCCCGATCCTGAATCAATGTCCAGACTCCCAGCTGCGGCAGACCTTCCGTTAGCCAGTGTGGAGCGCTTATCGGCGCCTGAAAATTAGGCTTGTTAAAAAAAAAGCGCCCCAATTCGTGCCAGCAGACCAAGGCATGGTTTATTTCAAAGTCGGTGACCATGTAATAATCAGGGATACTTTCCGATAGATATACGGTAAACTCCTGCGCCTGATTGGTCAGGTAGGTTAATCCATACGGATAAATATCATGAGATGGCGTTTTTGACCAGTCGTGTTCGGCGACCAAAATAAAATTAATCTTGGGCGAATCGATACGGAGGTATTTTTTAAATTGGTCAAGTCCAAATTGCATCAGCGGAACAAAAGACTTAGCCATCTTCTCACTCTCTTTAGGATATAAGAAGGTAAAAGGACGCTCAAACCCCGCGTATGCGCTTTGAAAATAGCTAATTGACGACTCCATATTTCTCCAGAAAACATTGCAATAGTTAAATGCTTATATCGCGGAAACAGAGTAATATAAAAACAAAAATCGTGCAAGTATTTTATTAAAAGGCATGTGCTTTTTTGTCAGACAATTGTTAAATAGCGACAGGTTATCCAAAATAACCCCAAATTTTCGAGCAATTTTAAAAAAACAGGATAACTTCACCCGACTAACGTGCGGTATCAGCCCTACGAATAAGAAGCGCTAAAAGCCTAGAACATCCGCTTTCTGTGCGGCAAATGTTAAAGTTATGTGGTCCGCAACTGAATTTAAAATAATAAGTTATGCGCCTTTAAAGTACGCAGTAAGGTTTAAAAAAACTTGACAGCCCGCAGCCTGCCAATTATTTTATACAGCTTTTGGTCACTAAATTTTCTATATTTGGGGCGCTTAAATTTAACCAACATTTAGCGATACATTCGTTGTCGGTGACCGCATAACGGGTCGCCGTTTTTTTTTTCTACAGATCAATTTCCTTTAAATTTTATCATGGTTTTGATTTGAATTTTTGGGCACAAAAAATGAAGAATGAAAAAATTTGAACTAATTTGCCATAACAGTTGTATAGAGTGCGCTTAACTGATGTTTCGAACCTGAGAACGCATAACGCCAATTTTAATGTATTAAACCTTGTTTCTCCCGGCATTTCTCAATGGACTCTGCGTTAAAAAAGCTAAGGCGAAAATTTGGAAAGGGCGCATCCCGCATGACAACCGGGAATCTATATAAAACGGCGCTCTTTAGTGGCTAATAAACAATTCAGGTTAGAGTGGTAATTTTTTCAAATAACATGATGCTTGATTCAAAAAAATCTTGCGAAAATGGCGTTTTTTTTAAATATGTGCACTTTATGAACTGATATCTTAATTAATAATTGGACGGGATATAACACGATTTTATGATAAATTATTTAAACGGTGTATTTTTGGGTATCGTTATCTTTATGTTGGTGACCTTAACGTCAGTAAATCCAGCAGTGGCTGAAAAGATAGCTTCGATTGAGATAATTGGCCTTGATCGGGTAAGCGAGCGCGTTTTATTATCGGCATTTGGTCTGGAAGTGGGCGATGAAATCAATCCGCAGAAAATTCAAAAAGGCATCAAAAATCTGTATTCCATTGGTCTTTTTTCAGATATCGCTGCTAAAACGGATCGGCTTGTTGATGGTTATAAGCTAATTCTTGAAGTCAAAGAATCTCCGCTTGTTGAGAATTTTACATTTAGCGGTCTAAAGAAAATAAAAGATAAGGATCTGCGTGATAAAATTGAATTGCACACGGGGCAGGCTTATTCTAAATCAGCAGAAGCAAAAAGTATCACAGGAATGAAATCCATTTTCCATGAAAAAGGTTATTTTTTAGCTGAGATCGAGACCCAGTATGATTCTTTGCCGGACAACAAGATTGTAGTCGCTTTTAAAGTGAAAGAAGGTAAGAAAGTTGTCGTAAAAATAATTGATTTTATCGGAAATAACGCGTTGACTTCCAAAGATTTACGCAAAAAGAGCGATATGAAAACAAAAGAAGACCGATGGTATCGCAGCGGCGACTTTAAGCAGGAAGATTTTGACGAAGATCTAAAGAAAATTGTTACTTACTATCGCAAAAAAGGCTATATCGATGCAAAAGTGACGGGGCATACGATCACCTACAGTGACGATAAAGCTTATATGTACATCAATATTGCCGTTGAAGAGGGCACCCAATACTATGTTGGTTCCGTTAATTGGGAAGGCCATAAGCTCTTTACACGTAAGCAATTGGATCGTGCGCTCGAATATGATGAAGGCGATGTCTATAATCAGGAAAAAATGGATAAAACCCTTGAAAGCTTATACGGACTGTATACCGAAGATGGTTATATTTACGCCAATATCATTCCGGATCGTATAACCGACAGCACTAAGGTCGATATTACCTACCGCATTACGGAAAATAACCCGGCACATGTCTACAAAATTGATATTGCCGGAAATTCACGCACACATGAAAAAGTGATCCGACGCGAGTTGGCGATCCGGCCAGGCGATATGTTTCAACGCTCGGCTTTAATTCGTAGTCAGCGCAATATTTTTAACCTTGGTTTTTTTGAAGATGTTCAGTTACAGAGCAACCGCGCCACTGAAGATGGCGACATCAATCTGACCTTTGATGTAAAAGAAAAAAGTACCGGACAAGTTAGCATGGGCGCCGGTTATAGTTCACAAGATCGGTTAACCGGTTTTTTGGAGCTGCGCCAACCAAACATGTTTGGACGCGGACAGACCGCCAATGTTCGTTGGGAATTTGGAAAAACCCGACAGAATGTTGAGCTGAGTGTTACCGAGCCCTGGTTTATGAATACGCCGACGACTGTCGGATTGGATTTATTTCATACCTCCCGTAATTTGACCGGCGAATATTACACCTTACGACGCACAGGCGGCGCACTACGCTTGGGTCGGCCCATTCCTGGTTTTGATTTTGGCCGGGCCTACTGGCAGTATCGCCTTGAAGAACGTAACCTTGATTTTGACGATGTCGCCGAAAATGTCTATACCAAAAGTTTTCTTAATCAAGCCGGCAAACGTTTACAAAGCAGTATGACTTTTACAATCACACGTGATAGTCGCGACAATGTTTTTCATGCCACACAAGGTTCGCGCACCAATCTTCGCGCAGAATTTTCCGGCGCATATTTAGGCGGCAAAGTGGACTACCAGAAGTATGAAGTAGAATCTGCCTGGTATTTTTCGATCTGGAATCCCTTTGTGCTCATGGTCAAGATGGGTTCAGGTGTTGTAGCCGGGTATTCTGAAGACGCAACCGTGCCGATTTACGAGCGCTATTATCCGGGCGGCACCAGCTTTGACGGCGTCATTCGCGGCTATAAAGACCGGGATGTCGTGCCATCCAGTGATGGCGCGCGGTCAAAATTGATATTCAACATCGAAAATCAGTTTAAAGTCGTCGAGCAAATTTTTGGTCTTATGTTTTTTGATGCCGGAAATAGTTGGAATTCAATTATCGAGGCACGGCCAACTGATCTGAAACGCAGCGTCGGTTTTGGTATTCGTATTGAAACGCCTGTTGGGCCAATTGGTTTTGATTATGGTTATGGTTTTGATAAAGCTAAGCCGGGTTGGGAACCGCATTTTCAATTTGGAACCGTTTTTTAATTCATTTTAGGCTTTATAGGCGGTTAGACTATTAGACTGTAGGTTATAGTTATTCAACGGCGATGACTGAAACCTATAGCCTATCCACCTATTTAACACACTACTTTTTTGGAGGAATTGCAATGGATCGTTTCATCAAGAAGTTATACGTTTTTGTTTTTGGCGCAATGCTGACAATAGCCGCCCTGTCTTCGCAGGCGGCGGCCGCCGATGCCAAGCTGGGCTATCTGGACTCGCAAAAAGTTTTGCAGGCCTGTAAAGAATACCAGGAGGCCGCCAGTCGTTACGAGCAAAAAATGAATGAATGGCGCACCGAAGCAGGCGACCGCGAAAAAGATGTTAAAGAACTCAAGGAACAAATTAAGTCTCAAGGTATGATGTGGACCGAGGAACGGCGTAAGGATCAAGAACGTAAAGCGGCTCGTCTGGAAGAGGACTATCGCCGATTTCTTGATGAAATTTTTGGTGAAAAAGGTAAAGCCGCCCAAATGGAAATGGAGTTAAGCCAACCGATCGTCAAGAAAATCAACGAAATCCTGTTTAAATATGCGGAAGATAATGGGTATACGATGATTTTTGATGTCGTAGCCGGAAACGTGCTATACGCGAATTCGTCATTGGATTTAACCACCAAAGTTATTGAATTGATTAATAAGCAATATGATGCCGCGGGTGGTACGTCAACAACGGCGCCAAAAGACAAGCCCGCCCCTAAAGATAAGCCGGCTGCGCCTGTTTCTACGCCGGCGACAACCAATCCCAAAGAGTAATATTTGGCTTGAAATGTTTGCGAATGTAATCCCCTGGGGCATTTGAGTCTGCTCCAGGGCGGTTGCATTTAGAAGATCGCCAAAAAAAGGAGACGTTTATGCAGAGGATGACTCTGGCCCAAGTTTCGCATGAAGTCGGCGGGCGAATTATCGGCAACCCACATGTAGAAATCCACGGGGTTTCCGGAATTAAGGAAGCCATGCCGTATGAGATATCGTTTGTCGCCAATCGGAAATATCGTCGTTATATGGACACGACGGCCGCCGGCGCATTGATTGTAGGGGAAGACATTACCAAAAGCAAGGCCGCCCTGCTTCAGGTGAAAGACCCGATGAGAGCCTACCGCGACGTAGTACTTCTTTTTCATCCCATCGCGCCATTGCCGAAAAAAGATATTCATCCGACGGCCGTACTGGGTCGTAATGTCTCCATCGGACAAAACTCAATTGTCGAAGCCCATGCTGTTATTGAAGATAACGTAGTGATAGGACGCGATAGCCATATCCGCGCCGGTGTGTTTATCGGCAAAGATTCGAAGATCGGCGCTAACTGCGTCATCCACCCCAACGTCACAATCTATCATACAACAACAATCGGCAACAATGCTATTATTCATGCCGGCGCAGTGATCGGCAGTGATGGATTCGGCTACGCGCTTGTGGATGGACAGCATACCAAGATTCTGCAAGTCGGCGTTGTCATTATTGAAGATGATGTTGAAATCGGCGCAAATACCACGGTTGACCGGGCCGCTCTGAATAAAACCTTCATCGGCAAAGGCACAAAGATCGATAATCTCGTGCAAATCGCCCACAATGTCGTAATCGGCCGCCATACTGTTATCGCCGCGCAGGCCGGTATTGCCGGCAGTACGGAGATAGGCAGCTACGTCGCTATCGGCGGTCAGGGCGGCATTGGCGGGCACATAACGGTTGGCGACAAGTCCAAGGTTGCCGGTCAGGCCGGCGTTACCAAAGACGTTCAACCATCGACAATCGTTTCCGGTTATCCCGCCCGTGAGCATCGCTCTGTTCTGGAAAAAGAGGCGGCTTTAGAGGACTTGCCCAAGATACTGAAAGAGTTTAAAGCATTAAAATTACGCGTCGCCGAACTGGAAAATCGTGAAAAGGAATCGCAGGGTTAACCGGATGAGTTCTAAAAATCAATGTACAATCGGTGATTTGATCTCCTGTTCCGGGATCGGGCTACATACGGGCAACAAAACTGCCGTCACCTTCAAACCGGCGCCGGTGGATACGGGAATACGATTTATTAGGGTTGATCTGGAAGGGTCGCCTTCGATTTTAGCCGATGTTGATTTTGTCCTTGAGGTATCGCAAAAAACGACAATCGGTACCGCAGAGTTTAAAATTCATACGGTTGAACATGTTCTCGCTGCAATTGCCGGACTTGGAATTGACAACCTTTATGTCGAATTGGACAGTGATGAGCTACCAGCCGCCGATGGCAGCGCCCGTCCGTTTCTGGAGCAGTTTAAAGCCGCTCAAATTGTCGAGCAAGCCAAGTCTAAAGCAACTTATGTCATAGATACGCCCTTAAGCTACACCGATGGCGATAAGATTATCTTTGCCACACCCTACGACGGATTTAAGATCAGCTACACCATTGATTTTCCAAATCCTTTGGTTGGAGTGCGTTTTATCTCGTTAGATATTGATCCGACGGTGTTTGAACAGGAAATTGCGGCTGCGCGAACATTTGCGCTGATAAATGAAGTTGAGCTTTTACGCAGCCGGGGATTAATTAAAGGCGGCAGTCTGGAAAACGCCGTAGTCGTTGGCGACGGCAAAATTTTGAATTCGGAGCCCTTGCGATTCCCGGACGAGTTTGTTCGCCATAAAGTCCTTGACTTAATAGGCGACTTAGCGCTCCTTGGTCGTCCGATCAAGGGGCACATTTATGCCAGCAAAGGCGGTCATTCGACGCATGTTGGTCTGGCCAAATGCTTGCGTGAGCATTTCAATGTAAAGTCAAAACCCCCGGTTCATTGGGACATCAGCGCGATTCGGGGAATATTGCCGCATCGCTATCCGTTTTTACTGGTCGACCGGGTTTTGCATGTTGAACCGGGCAAGCGGATTGTGGCCATCAAAAATGTCACCATCAACGAGCCTTTTTTTGTCGGGCATTTTCCAAACCGGCCGGTTATGCCGGGTGTTTTGCAATTAGAGGCAATGGCCCAGGTCGGCGCCCTGTTAATGCTGGATATGATCGACCGTCCGGAAGATAAATTGATCTATTTAACCGGGCTTGATAATGTCCGCTTTCGGAAGCCGGTTGTTCCGGGTGATCAAATTCGGTTTGAACTGGAAACGATTCGCATCCGCTCACGATTTACAAAAATGCTGGGCCGCGGCTATGTTGATAATGACGTCGTGGTCGAAGCCGAATTGTCAGCTGCACTATTAGATCACGCGCTTAAATAGATTGGAAAAAATATGATTCATCCGACGGCTCTTATTGATTCGCAGGCACAATTGGGCGAAAACGTTAGCGTTGGGCCCTATACCTTGATCCAAGGTCCGGTAAAGATTGGCAGCGGAACCGTTATTGCCTCTTGCGTACGTATTGAGGGGAACACGGAAATTGGCGAACATTGCCGGATATTTCACGGCGCAGCCATCGGCGGAGTTCCACAGGATTTGCGCTATAAAGGCGAAAAAACTTTTCTGAAAATTGGCTCTAATAATACCATCCGTGAATTTGTGACCATTAATTTGGCCACCCTCTGTAATAACGGTCAGGACGATACGACACTGCTCGGAAGCAATAATTTATTGATGGCCTATGTCCATATTGCCCATAATTGCAAAATCGGTAATAATGTAATTATGTCCAATGCCGTCAATCTGGCCGGGCATATTGTTGTCGAAGACTTTGCTATTATTGGCGGAATGACCCCGGTCCATCAATTTGTGCATATCGGCTGCCATTGCATGGTTGGAGGCGCTTCGCGGGTGACCAAAGATGTTGTGCCATATACAAAAGTAGCCGGTAGTCCCATGGTTCCGGCCGGATTAAATACAAAAGGATTGCATAGGCGAGGCTTCACACCAGAAAGAATCAGACAGATTAAAGAAGCTTATCGAATCCTGTACCGACGATCAGATTTAAATGTCAGTATGGCTGTTGCAGAATTGAAAAAAATTGAAAATCGTTCGCCGGAAGTCAATCATATTCTTGAGTTTATCGAGAATAGCGAACGGGGCATTTGCAAGTAAATTTACCATTCCGTTTAGGCTTTTAGATAGTTAGACCGTAGGCTGTAGGACTTAACCCATAGCCGAAGCAACAAACTTCAGTTTGCAAGCCTTTTGACCGAAAAGTCTACAGCCTATCCGTCTGTTTTTATACTTCTGAGTCGAGGTGTATCATGCCAATTTCCGTCCAAATTACCCCGCAAATTTACATTGGCAATCATCAACCATTAGCGATTATTGCCGGGCCTTGCGTCGTTGAAAATGAAGCCATGATTATGCAAACCGCCACGCATCTGCGCGAAATATCCACACGTATCGGCGTTCCGTTTATCTTCAAATCCTCCTACAAAAAAGCCAACCGCAACAGCATTGATTCCTTTTCAACCATCGGTATTGAAGCCGCGCTGAACATTCTGGCCAAAGTCCGGCGCGAACTGGAATTGCCGATCCTGACCGATATTCACGCCCCGGAAGAAGCGGCCATGGCCGCGGAAGTCGCCGACGTATTGCAAATTCCCGCCTTCTTATGCCGTCAGACCGATTTGCTGATTGCCGCGGCCAAAACCGGTAAAGCCGTCAATATCAAAAAGGGTCAGTTTATGGCCCCGGAAGACATGGCCGAAGCCGCCAAAAAAGTGACCGCTTCCGGCAATCGTAACGTCTTTCTGACCGAGCGCGGCGCAACCTTTGGCTACCACAATCTGGTTGTGGACATGCGCGGTTTAATTGTAATGCGCGAATCGGGCTTCCCAATCGTATTTGATGCCACCCACAGTACGCAATTGCCGGGCGGCGCGGGCAAAACTTCCGGCGGACAACCCCGCTTTGCCGTCCCACTGGCCAAGGCTGCCATTGCCACCGG
>CAYOLL010000111.1:0-20030 GCA_964404765.1 uncultured Gemmatimonadota bacterium
TAGCACAGATTGCTAATCTGTGCCTGACTCTACAACGCACAAATTGCTAATCTGTGCTACGTCCAAACCCCTCAGGGTCAAAAAAAGACCCTGAGGGTTACACGTCACCTCGGAAAGGGGAACAATATGATGCGCAACGCCTTGTTGATTCTAATCATCAGCTTCAGTCTGGCGCGGATCGGCGCCGCCCAAACTTGTCTGACGCCCATTCCAGTGGAGTTGGATAGCGTCGTGGCGACCAGCCTTGACCAAACTATCGCCGTTGAATTCACCACAGGGGAAGTCGCTGTCGCCTGTCAGGTGATTGCCTTTGAAGGCGAGTTGACCTATGACACAACGGTTGTCCGCCTGGCCCCGAACCCGCTGACGCCCGGACCGCTATTGGCCGGTTGGGATACAGATATTGATGATCGGAAAGCGGGTCTGTTGCGCTTTGGCGGTTACGTGATCGGGCAATGGCAAGGCCAGGGTTTGTTGATGCGGATTTCCTTTCGGACGGTCGGCGTCGGCGTTTCGCCATTAATGCTGAAGTTTGTCTACAACGAAGGGCAGCCGGCCACACAAGTCACTTCCGGCTTGATCGAAGTGCGGCAGAATCGTCCGCCGGTGGCCACTGCCGCGGCCTTGATCGTGCCGGAAGACGGCCAACTGCCGGTCACCTTAACCGGCCACGATCCGGATAACGATCCGCTGCAGTTTGAGATTGTCAGCTTGCCCGCGCATGGCATGTTGCTGCCGGCGGGCGCGGCCAATACGCGGCTTTATCAACCTGCCGCCAACTTTTTTGGGGAAGATGCGTTCACCTTCACGGTCAGCGACGGTCGGTTGCGCAGCGAGCCGGCGACGGTGAAGATTACCGTTACACCGGTCAATGACGCGCCTATTTTCACGCGCGCTTTGCCGGATTTGGAGTTTGACGAAAAGGATTCCGTAACGCTGAATCTGGCGGATTTTGTGCGGGATGTTGATACACCTTTAGCGCGGCTCGGCTTTACGATAAGCGCACCACCGGACACGATCTATTGGCGGATTGTGGCGGGCGTGGCGCATTTGCATTGCCGCGTCAATATTGACCGGGACATTGTTGCTTCGTTGATTGTCACGGTGGCGGATGACAGCGGCGCGACGGCAAAAGACCGTTTACTGGTGACAGTCAAGCCCGATTTGGCCATTGAAGATCAGACTGAAGAAGCGCAAGCAGGCAGGGATTGGTTGGGTCAGAATTATCCCAACCCGTTTAATTCGCACACCGCGCTGGCATTTGCCATAGCCTCGCCGGGGCGGGTCAGGGTGCGGATTTACAACGCCGCCGGTCAGTTGGTGCGGACGCTGGCCGACGATACGTTTGCCAAAGGCAGGCATCAGTTGATTTGGGACGGCACGAATGATGCGGGCAGGCGCGTGATTTCCGGCGTTTACTTCAGTGCCGCCACTCTTGGTGGAAAGGAAGTGAAGCAAAAAATGACGATGCGGAAAGATTTTTAGCCCATAAACAGAGTTATCGCCGACTTCTTCAAGAGTTGTTACCGGCATTTTAATTTGATACAGAATCGGCAGTTTAAAGTGATACACTGACGTTACCATATTCCCCCATTTATTGCCACAAAATAATCATCCATTTATGGAATGATCCCCATTCAGCGGGCAGGCGACTGGAGTTCGCCTGCCCGCTGAAAAATGTGATTAGCGACATCACCGGCGTGACCGGGCTGCAAATCATCCGGGCGATTGTGGCCGGTGAGCGTGACGGCGCTATTTTAGCGAAATATCGCGACCATCGCTGCCAAAAGAGCGAAGAAGTCATTGCGGCATCTCTGCAAGCCATTACAAAGTCGAACATGTTTTCACCCTTCGGCAATCGCTGAAATTGTATGATTTTCACACCAGGCTTTGACCAAAAGCAATAGCGCCCTCGGCGCTTATTATCGACGCATGCGGGCTAAACTGGGCGGACCAAAAGCCATTGTCGCCACAGCCCGAAAGCTGGCGGTCATTATCTACGAAATGCTTAAATCCAAAAAACCATATGTCGATGTCGGGGCCGACTATTATATGATAAAAAATTTCAAACTCAACAAATTGAAAAATTAAAGAAAAAAGCACGCAATTTAGGTTTCGAATTGGTCACTATGGAATAACGTATAGTGCTTTCTATAATGTAGTTTCTTGGGAGTAGGAATGATACGGATGGGAAATCGACAAGACAAGTTCGCTTTCGGTCAGTTTGAAGCTGATTCTTTACCAGCACTCAAATTTTTCCCAGTTTAGTATCCTGAACCCAACCTTGCCAGCCATTTTCCAGCTCAACTTCTGCCCAATTATCGCGGCTTTGGCGAATGAGGACTTTTTTGCCTTCATGGACAGTAAAGCTGATCGCGCCGGTTGCGCCGGGCTGGCTATAAGCGTCCAGCTTAGGTGTTAAAACAATAGCTTCAGCAATCTTTTCCTGTTTATTCTGCTTTGTATAAAACGTCAGCCCGAAAAGGAGCAGCAAAGCGATGCCAAATCCGGCAAAATACCACAAAATTCGGCGCGCCTCGTTGGAGCGGACAAGCACGATAATACAGAGCAGTCCCATAATCCCGGCAAAATGAAATAAAGTCAGCTCTGCCAGTTCATTCAGCGAAAAATAGTTGTAAAAATGATTGACCAGATTGGCCGTAAGACCGGGCACCGGCATATCTACCTTGTCGACGGTCATCAGTTGGGCCAGCTCCAGGTTAGCCAGTACATCCGGGTCGCGCGGGACCAGACGGTGGGCTTTTTCATAATATAAAATCGCTTGCCCGACCTGACGTGTTTTAATGTAGGCGTTGCCTAAATTAAAGAAGACGGCTGAGTTTTCCACCCCGTAATTAATGATGTCGCTATAAGACTTAATCGCGGTTGTATAGTCTTCCTTTTCGTAAGCCTGGTTGGCTTGCTCGAATAGTTGCTCAAGTCGATCGGCCCGGCTTGTTGTCGCTAAACTAAGCAACACAAGCAAGATCAATAAAATTTGCTTTAAATTCATGAAATCTACCCGTGAAAATTCATTGAGTCAGAATAGTAAGTTACGTTGTTAATTCTAACGTGTTGCATGAGTTATGGCGTGCTCCGTTGTATCCGGCATTGTCAAAACAGTCTCCTCAAGTTCCGGCGCATCATCAACGACTAAAACATCGTGATTAGGTTGCATATAGCGGCTCCGGTAACCCTGCAACAGGTTCTCCGAACTCACATGCTCGTTTAAATCCGACCAATAGACGCCAAATCCCCCGCCGCACAATCGCCAATTATTTCGCTGGGCCGGAGCTGCGTTCGTCAATACGGGATACCAGGCAAGCGGAGCGGCAATGACACGCCCGTCCTGTAGGGTAAGCTGCAAATAATCGCTATCTATCCGGACGTTGGTAATTTTTAATGCTTCGTTATACGCCATAGGTCTCTCCTAATTAAAAAACTCATTCCAACGGCTTAACAAATACGCTTCATACTGTCCGATGATACTTTCAAGTCTGCGCAATTCATGCGCTTTAAAACCATAGTAGTCTTCCAATCTCACCGGTTGTAGCCAAAATTTGGCAGTTTTGTCGCTATAATCCACGTGAATATGCGGCGGCTCGTTTTTGTCAGAAGCATAAAAATAGAACTCGTAGCCTTTATAGCGCATTACGACCGGCATATCGATTTTCCGTATCTTTCAGCGGTGCTTTTCCAATTGGCCGATGCAGTTTTCAGCCTCTTTCAAAACCGCCGTCATCCGTTCCTGTCCTTCTGTCGCCGAAGGTGCAAAGCGGGCGAAGTTGCATGTATTCAGGCAGCTCACGACTTTTTGCGCAGTTTCGGTTGTCACGGCCCGTTCGGTTAAAATCTCCTGGGCCGTATCGGCGGTCACCGCAGCCGGCGGCAGATTCCACTTATCGGCCATGTAGGTCGTCAGCGCATGCGCTACTGCGCCGTAGAATTCTTGCGATTGCTTCGCTTTAAAGGCTTTATTGGCTTGATTAAATAATTTTTTGGCCTGGCGGCTGGCCTGCAATTTGCGCGCATAGCCCAGATCAGTCTCCAAACGATCTCGTCGTTTGCGATAAATCAGGACCACGCCAAATATGGCAATTGAACCGACAAATCCGGCAAAATAAAGCGGGTGGCGATGCAATGGCTGCCCTTCATTACGGATTGAACCCGTGATATGTTTAATAAAGCGAATGTCGCGATTAACCAACTTTATATCTTCCTTACCCCCGCCAAAAACAAGCGGCGATTCAGAATCGCCCCCAATCGATTTGGTAGTTGTGATCTTAATCGGGTCGGTCGAAACGGTTCGATAGACGCCTTGTTTGGGGTCAAAAAATGAGAAATTTATCGGATCAATCGTATATTGTCCTTCGAAGCGCGGAATCAGCACATATTCAAATGTTTTTGTGCCTTTGATAACGCCGGTGGACTTGTCGCTTTTCTCAGTTATTTTGGGGTCATAAACTTTAAAATCGGTCGGGAAATTTACCGGCGGATTACTAATTGCCTGAATTGTGCCTGTGCCGCTCACAGAGATAGTCATGGTTACCGCGTCGTTGGCCGGCAGCGTAGTTTTATCGACTTTCATTTTTACATCGTATTGCCCGACGGCCCCACTAAAACCAGCCGGGCTACCGGCAGGTAAATCCTTGACCTTTATGACTATCGCCGGGCCATTAACCGGTTTGTCCACCATACGCCCAAAGCTAAAAAAGGCATCAAAGGGATCGCCGGAACTGGCCCGCACTTTGGTTGTCAGCTTTATTGGGCCAACTTCAAGCTCACCAATCGAGCTTGGAAAAAGAGCCATCCGGCGCACCGTAACACGATTGTAACGCACGCCATTAAGCACTTTCTGCTCAATAGTGAAATTTCCGGCCTGATCTTTCGGTACATCCAGCTCTTCCATCCAGAAGCCGGTCGTTGTCGGCTGCTGCGTATAATCCAGGCCGGTTACATTGACTTTAAAGTACAAGTAATATGTCACCGTAACCTGTTCATGCAGATAGACTTCGCGCCGGTCAGGAATAACGTCGATAAAAACATCGCCCTGACCGCTGCCGCCAGCTGCCGGGGTCGGGGCCGCCCCTGCCTTGACCACCTTTACACGAAGCGCATTTGAAGTATAGGTTTGACCGCTGATTTGCAGTTGAAAAGGCCCAACAGTAAATGATCCTTCACGCTGCGGCAAAAGCACAATAATGACCTGACGCGAGGCTTGCACCTGGCCATTGGTAATCGAAACATTTTGGCTGGACGATTGCCCGGCAACCGTAAAATTCGGCACCGCGTTAACTCGCGGCGTTGGCAAGTTCTGATTTGGGCCGGCCATCGTCATAGTCAGGGTTAATTGACCGCCCATTTCCACTTGATTTTTATCAACCGAAATCTCAAATTTCAATTCTTGAGCGGCTGTCGGGCTGACCCACAAAGCCAAACACAGCCAAACCGGCCAAAGTTTTCTCATATTGCTCATTCGTTATTGCCCATTGTTCATTGAAGTTACCATTGTTTTCCGCTAACACGACCGGAAGCTTTAATCTTCTTTTTTTGCTGATCTTTTTGCTCTTCCTTCTCCGCCGCCTTGAGCGCATCCAGCATCCGCTCGGCATCCTCTTTAGAGATTTCGCCTTCCACGCGACCCTGTTCCTGGCCTTGTTCCGGCGGCTTCTCCTCATCCTTACTTTGTTGATCTTGCTTTTGTTTCTCTTGATCCTGCTTCTTCTGATCCTGACCGGCTTGCGCTTGTTGCTCCTGCTGTTGTTGCTTATCTTGCTGATTTTGGTCTTGCTGACCCTGTTGACCTTGCTGCTGTTGCTGCTGCTGGCCTTTCTGCTGCTGTTGTTGTTGCGGATCCTGTTTTTGCTTATCCGCCATTTCCTTCAAAATTTTGCGCACATACTCCAGATTAAACTTGGCCTCTTTATCATCCGGATTCGTTTGCAATGCCTTTTTATAGGAATCAATACTTTGTGTCCAGGAATTGATCGCGCCTTGCCCGTTTTGCAATTGCACTGAATCCTGCCCGGCTCGAAACAGACAGTTGCCGAGATTATAAAATGCCTTGGAATGCAGCGTTGCATCATCGCTGGCGCTAATGGCTTTGTTGTAGGCTTCCATCGCCCCGGCGTAATCTTTCTTTTTGAACAGGGCATCGCCGATATTGAAATGCAACTCGGCCTGTTCCGGTGATTGGATTTGGCCGTCGCGATAACGGTTCAGGGCTTGATCATACTCGGCTTTGTTGTAATGGAGATTGCCCTGCTCCACGGTTTTGGTGAGGGAGGCGGCAAACACCGAAACGGCAACGAGCGAAAACATTAAATAAAGAGTTAATACTTTCTTATACATCGTCTACATCCCTTGCGAAACGAGTTGGGGAAGGTATTTGTTACAGAAGTAGTTGAATGATTTGTTCCGCTGCTGCGCCAAGACCGCATCGTAATCAGCCAAGATGTTTTCAAAAAAATCCAATTTGGTTATGCCTTTTGGGATCATGTCCAAAAATTGCTCCTTGGCCAAACGGTTCGTTTCTCGCAGATTACGCTCTTGCTTTTCGGATGCGCGAATACCGGCTGCATACCAACTTTCGATTTCGCGAACGACCACCATAATTGCAGCCGAATCAATCTCGACGTTTTCCTGACGGAGCGCGTTTTTTTTATCGGTCACACAGGCAAACAAATCCAAATCGGCCATAAAAATATAGCTATAACCTTGTTTGACAACAGTACGCAAAAACTTTTTCCGCGCCTGCTTTGTTTGCGAGGCGTATTTCCAAATTTTTACGACGGGAAAATTTTCAATC
Source organism: uncultured Gemmatimonadota bacterium (assembly GCA_964404765.1). Taxonomy (GTDB): domain Bacteria; phylum 4572-55; class 4572-55; order 4572-55; family 4572-55; genus CAYOLL01. The sequence goes on from CAYOLL010000111.1 coordinate 6,809, forward strand.
AGTTGCGGTTTCAAAATGCGAGCCACAAACCGCTCATCGTCGTCTCCCTCAACCAAAATATAGAGCAAACGCGTCGGCGGCATCACGGCTCCAACAAGTTTTGGGCGTACAGTTCATCTAAACCCATATCATTATCCAGAAAAGCAGTGACATCCGTGTGATCGGTCAGACGCGTAATTCGCGAGTAACCAGCCTCATTTCTGGTGACATATCGAATGTTCGGCAATCCGCAAAATTTGATCATCGTTGCGTTGTGAGTTGTTATAATAATTTGTTTTTGTGCGGATTGTTCTTTCATCATCTCCGCAATCCGCGATGCCAGAAACGGATGAATATCCTGATCCGGCTCGTCAATAATGATCAACGGCCGGTTTTCAAACAAAACAACATCAATCAGACCGATAATGCTCATCGTGCCGTCAGAGAGCAGATAGCCGGGCATTTTTGTCCCGTTATGGTAGCTTTCCTTCAACATAATCATCAAAAAATTTTGAAAATCGCTCTCGACCGTTAAATCCTCGGCAAACGGCAGCAAGTCTTTCAAATAGACCATAAATCGTTTGCGCCGCCGCTCATCGGCCAAAACCCGTTTGAGCACGACGGCGCTATTGCCGCCGCTTTCTTGCAATTCCAGTAAACCGGCGCGCGGCTGGGCGTACTTAAATAACTCGGGATTTAGATTATACAAACCTATGTGTTTAAAGATGCTTAAAGCCGGGGCCGGCGGAACATACATGTTTTCACGTATCTGTAGCAACAGGAAATCATCTTCATCCTTTCCTAAGAGTTGCGGTAAAGTGTCCGGCCACAGCTCCATATCTGAAGAACTGCTCTCCGCCGCGTACATGATAGTGCCCATCTTTTTTTTGTAAATAATATGTCCTTTTTCAGGCTGACTTTTTTCCTCCCACTTATTATCCTTATATTGCCCCTTGATAAACTCACCGTTGACTCGAAGTCGCTCATCAATAAGTTTAAAACTATCGGTTTCCGCGTCGTATTTAATACTAAACGAATAGATCAGTTGCTCACCTTGCAAGCGGCTTTCGCCGCCGCCTTGAATAGTCGAACGAACTCGAATTGTTTCATTGTAGGAAAGGATTATTTCAATCTCAAGCGGGTTCTCGCAGCCGATTTTAAGATTTTGCAAAAACGAGGCATCACCCTGCAGCGACACGGCATTATCCAGCCCATGCACGGCAATATCCCGCAGAAAGCGAAAAATTTGCACAAAATTCGACTTCCCGGACGCATTGGGGCCGATCAGCACATTAAACGGCCCTAATTCAATGTCCAGCTCATCGAAGCTCTTAAAATTTTTGACTTTGATGCGTTTGATCATAGCTATTCATTCACCACGGCAGTGACTTCAACTTCCACCAGGTAATCCGGCGCGACCGGAGTTAGCAGAGTTAGAGAAACATGTTCGATTAATACGCCAAATTCAGTGACACCTGCGCCGACCGGCCCGGCCGCGGCATAAGTCCAGCAGTTCCGCGGCAGTTTTGGGCCCCAAAAGCGCATACAGCAATCAACAACAGCGTTTGTAAAATCTTCACCGGGCTTCGCTCGTTCTCAAATGTCGTGATATAAAAACACAGGCGGTTAGACAGTCATCTCCTTAAATAGCGGCAATAGCAGCCCGTTTGGCCGGAATCGCCGAGGCAAAGGCAATTTCGCGGTCAAATATCCAGCTGAATTTTTCCGCGCCGGAAAATTTGATGCGCTCGGCTAATTTCATATAACGCGCCGAAAGACCGCACAGGTATTCCTGGGCCTTAGCAAAGTCACCGGACAAACCCTGCAAAGTCGAAACCTTCCACTCCTTGACCAGCGTATCGATGATCGCGGCATAATCCCGTGCCGTATAAACGCCCATCACCTGGGCCACCGTCGAAAACTTGGTAAAGAGGTCTTTATCTTTGCCGTCACTCATCAAATGAGCCGGCATAACGATTTTATTCTTCATCATTTGGGCAAATGCCATTACGCCGCCTTTGGGATCAATCTCAAACACACGGCCCATATACAGCTTGTAGGCTTTTTCGTGCCGTGCCTCGTCGCCGGCAATCAAACCGCAAATTTTATGCAGCCGGTCTTCGCCCAATTTGACTGCCAAAACGCCGACATTGCTATGGGAAATCTTGGTCGCCCGTTCCTGAAACGCCGCGTAGATAAAGCCGCGATACGGATTGTCGCCCGTTTGCGCGTCAAAACCGTCGGCAATCAGATGGTGAATCGTTTTTTCAATCGCCCGCATATCCACGCGGCCAGTCAGATACAGATATTTGTTGAGCAGATCACCGTGGCGGTTTTCCTCCGCCGTCCAGCCGCGACTCCAGCGCGCCCACGGACTCAGGCTCATCCCGCTGGAATCGGCCAGGCCCTGCAGCCGGTTGAGCCAGGTCTGATAGCCGGGCAAGGCTTCTTCGGTAATCATATCGCCGATTAACACTACCAGCAGTTCATCGGGCAGGTCAACCGCCCGGCGGCGGAACTCGATCAGCTGCTCCTGCCAGTCTTCGGCGGTCAGGTCCGGCAAAAAGTCTGTTGGTTGCCAGAGTTCGTCAATCGGTTTAAGCAGCGAGCCAATGTTCTCGGCTACAAAGCCTTCCATACTTTTGATGACTTCAAACTGTGATGAAGTTACATTAATTTGTCCGGGTTCCGTCATAATTTTTTATCCTTTCAACAGGGAGCGGCGGCAAAATTACCGGCGTTTTCAGCCTGAAATTTTCTTTTGCCACGATGGCAAGATCATACGAAGTTTATGTAAATCAAACTTTAGGGTTAAAATTTGAAAATCGTCTACACGCCGGAATTAAACTTGACCAAAGCGTCCCAATTGATCAAGCCATTCGTGGAAAATCTTTGTCCGAATTCTATGCCCGCACAACTTGAAGTAGTCGCCTTTGTCAGGGTTTTCGTCTTTGTCGTAGCAGCAACCGTTGACGGCTTTGATTTGAATATTGTGCGGAGAATTTTTACAACTTTTTTTGAAATTTTCTTGCATTTTTTGATCTGACCTTTTCAAGTCTCGATAGTCTCAAAAGTTACGTCTAATTTTTCACACAAATAGCGTAGCATTTTGACTCCGTTTTCCCGTGAATAATGACTTTCCATCACGTATTCTTTGCAAATAACCGGATAGAAAAAACCTTTACCGTTCGGATGAGTCGGCGGTTTTTCAATCGTCAACAAGTATCTTTGCTTGGTAGGACCCCATGGTAGCGGCAGCTTTTGTAAAAGGTTATTGTTGACCAAATATGACAAAATATCTTCATAAAGTAATCGAACGGTTTGATTATCGAAAACTTTACCATTCAATTTAACGGCCAATCTTCCCGTCGCTCGACCTTTATCCAAACTAATCTGTTTTGCTTTTGTCTTAATAAGACCTTCGGTTACGAGCACATCAAAAACGGAATCAAATACATCGCTATATTTTTCGTATAAAGCCACGGCGATATCTTTTTCTTCCTGTGTGATTGCCATTTTTATTCCCTTATATCTGCTCTTCAGATTTTTTACGTATTGAACAATAAAAGGGCGGACTTTTTCGTTCAATTTAGGATGATCTAACACCGGCGCTAACAATTTATCATTCAATGTTTGATAATCCAAACAATACCAATTGTCATCGCCGACGGTTTCATAAGGGGTTGCTCCTAAAGTCGGCAGAATATAGATTAAAAAATTGACATCGTCAGGATGATTTTCATTGAGCCACACCGCATATTTTTTTGACTGTTCTTTATCCGGTTTTGCGACGACTTTGAATTCAAAAATAACATTAATGCGGCCGGAATTCCCAAAGGAATCTCGATAAAGCGCGCTCAAAAAAACATCGAAGCGGCCGACTCCGCTAACGCTTCTCTCCGTTGATGTGTTTTCATTGGGAGAGACTTCAACAGCTTCAAATTCGACTGTCGGCAATATGTTGAACAAAAATTTGCTCGGTTCGCTATGGGGCTTTAAACATCGCTCGTCCAACAGCAATAGCAAAAATCTTTGGAAAATGTATGCGGATATCAAGTGCGAACCGGTCGGATCAAGCAGCCATCCCCAAAAGCACGAATGCCAGCGTTCAAAGTGAGTTTGACCCACAATTTTGAAAAAATTCGGCTCGCCCAATATGTTTTCCAGCCGAACAAAACCTGACTCGGAAATAAGGCTTAGTAATTGCGTAACAAAAGGTCTTTTTTGCATTTGCAATTTGACTTAAATGAATGCAAGATTTAGAATACGGCTATTTGGGCAAAAACAAATCGACCGAATTGGCCGGGATTTTCTTCAGCTTTTCTTTGCTATCGCCAAGCAGAAGTTGGGCATGGAGTTCCATAGTTATAATTCACTTGGGTTTACTTGTTCAAGATCAAACGGCGCGTTTCGTTTCGTGACGGGGTTTGCAAACGATACAAATATAATCCGCCGGCCGCCGGTAAGCCACTTTCATTTGTAGCATCCCACGTTCGGGTTTGAAAACCTGTTAGCCATTCGTCTTTGCAAAGCGATTTTACGAATTGGCCGGAAATGTTGTAGATACTTAAGGTGACCGGTTCGGCTTTGGGTAGGGAAAACGATATGGCGGTTTGCAGGGAAAACGGGTTGGGATAATTTTGGTTCAGCCATCCGGCGGTTTCATTTGGAGCGGGCTCAATTTGATTGGGTGTGCGTTCGTAATTGAGGATAAAGACGCCGCTCATATAGGTTGTGGTGTATATTTTTTCGGTGGTAACGCAAAAATCCATAATTAAACCGGGTAGATGAAACATCCCCACGGGTCGAATCACGTTTGGATTCGAAACGTCAAAGGTATACAGATTTCGTTCATTTGTGGCAAACAACAGGTCATCCTGAAGGATGAGCTTGAACAATTGAATTTCATACACCGGCCCGGTCTCGTTAATGCTGTACTGCGCCAACAAGACGATGGCCGGAGGGTTGGATATATCGTAAATCCTAATAGCTTCGGCGCTGGATGTATATGCTAATTCGCCCCTGATCTCAATATGGTTGAAATTTTCCGCCAAATGCAAGACTTCAAACGGATGCGCCGGGTCGCTGACATTAAAGATGCGACCATCGGTTATATACGCGTATCCTTTGGAATCAACGGCAATACCATAAAACGGATTGGTAGGCGACATAACCGACGAGAGAAGTCGCGGTGAGCGCGGGTTGCTCAGATCATAAATCTGGAATGCGCCCGGAAACTGATCGTTACTAATGTCTACGCCGCAGGCCACATACAAGAAGCCGCCTTGTTGGATCGCGTCATGCACTTTGTACGGGGTTGAGATGTGACTCAATGATTCCGGTCGGGCTGGATCATGCCAATCCCAAACATTCAGTCCAACTGAGCGATAATTGTCGGGAATCAGCAGTAGATCGGTTAAAGGGATTAACCTGTCTTCTAGAGGAGTTAAACTTAAGGGTACTCTGTCTACCAGGTTATAAAGGCCGTCGTCCGGAAAACGATGAACACCTATGTCATAGCCGGATATGTAAACCATCTCGTCTTTGGCGGCAATCGAATAGGCTTTTTCATTCATCAACAAGGAACTTTTTAGCTCCGGGTGATACACATCGGCTGCATCAATTAGATGCAGCCCGTTATCGTCCCGCCACCCTGACGGAATTGCCAGAATCAACGATTCGTGCCAATACACCTTATCGCTGCCCTGGTCAATTTGATTGATTAATGCCGGCGCCGCCGGATTAGACATATCGTAAATCAAAGTAGTATCAAATTTTGCGGTTACGGCAAATGATCCCTGCACATAAATATCTCCAAAGCCTCGGGTGATTTTGCCAATCTCACGCGGCTGATCGGGCCGGCTTACATCGACAATATAACCGGCAAAATACGCAATTTGATCCTGCACAAAAACAGCGCTTGGGACCGAATGCTCATTGGTGTTGAATTTACCGACAAAACGCGGCTGTGCTGGGTCCGCCACAGAATATATCAAAAATGCCGGCAACCATGCCTGCACCACATAAAGATGCCCATCGGCATAAAATATATCGCGCGGGTCGCTCACGGTTTCTATGACAACATCCTGAATGACCCCTGTTTCCGATAGACGCAAAACGTTTATCATCCCATTGGCCGCACCGAACTCTCGCGTTCGGGCCGCCAGATAAATGTAGTTTTGATGAACGGCAATTCCCCAAATTTCATACGCCGCATCAAGTGAATAGGCTGCAATTTCCAGCGGATGCGCCGGATCGCTAATATTCACAATATGTAGCTCATTCTGAATTGCAAAATAGGCTAACGGATATTGGAGCGCTAATTTGGGTTTATAAAAATTGGAAATAGCCGGATCAATCGGCAGCGAGCCGAGTTCAATCGGATGGGTGGGGTCGGAAATGTCTACTGTTAATAAGCCGGTCGTCAGGGCAGCATAGACAATGTTTTCGTGGGCGGCAACGTCCGATGCTTCGCCTTTCAACACGCGCCCGGTGATTGTAAATTGAACTTCGGCTTGAGCGACGTTGAATAAGTTAAAAATAGTGCAATAAATAACAAAAATAACCCATGTTTTTTTTGATTGTTTCATGGCCAATAATCGCCTTTCTGTCTAGCAAAATAACGCAAAACTCACAAAAAATGTACTAGTCAACAACCTGTCGAACACTTGTCATGCCGGAATGCTTTTATCCGGCATCTTGTATGCCTGAAAGAAGATTCCGGTTAAAAACATACCGGAATGACACCGACAAAAAGTGTTCTAAAGGTCGTTGACTAGTACAAAAACTCACAAATAACTACTCAAACCGTCCCTTCCACTCGCCTTTTACCCGGGCCCGGTCGGACAGCAACGACTCTAACAACAACGCTAACAAGGCCGGAAACAACAGCCACTGGAAGCGTTCTTCAAAGTTGGTAAACTTCATGGCCCCGACTTCTTTTTTCTCCATTTTGCTGATTTCTTCGTAGATTTTATCCAGTTCGACTTCGCCGGTTGTGGCGCGATAGTATTTGCCGTCGGTGTTCAGGGCAACTTTTTGCAGGCCGACTTCATCCAAACGGGAGACGACGGTCTGGCCGTTCTCATCCTTTAAAAAGCCGCGCTGCCTGCCGTTTTCATCAAAATAGGGGATGGGCACGCCTTCGGCGGAGCCTATGCCGACGGTGTAGATGACCACGCCCTGCTCGGAGGCTTCTTTGGCCGCGCCTTCCGGATCGGTTTCGTGGTCCTCGCCGTCGGTAATCAAGATGAGGACTTTATGCTTGCGCTCCTGCTGATTGAAGGTTTTTGTGGCTTCGCGAATGGCTTTGCCGACCGCCGTGCCTTGTTGCGGAATAATGTCCGTATCCATTGCATCCAGAAACAGTTTGGCCGCGCCATAATCCAATGTCAGCGGGCACAGCACAAAGCTATCGCCGGCAAAGGCCACCAGGCCGATGCGGTCGCCTTCCAGCCGGTCGATCACGCCCTTGACTTCGGACTTGGCTTTTTCCAGCCGGTTGGGCTTGATGTCTTCGGCCAGCATGGAGTTAGACGTGTCCAGCGCAATAATCAGGTCAATGCCTTCGCGCCGGACTTCCTCAAATTTGGTGCTGTATTGCGGCCGGACCAGGGCTAATATCATCAAAAGCAATGTGGTTATCGCTAAGGCGGCTTTCCACTTACGTCGCGCATAACTGACGGAACGGGTCAGCTTGGCTAACAATTCAATGTTGCCAAATTGTCGCAGCGCTTTTAAACGTTGTTGGGCGGCATACCAGAAAAACAGGCCCAACAATGGCACAAAGATTAGCAGGTACCAATATTCCGGCGCGCCGAAACGAAATTCAAACATTGTCATGCTCTCGTAAAGTGAGGATTAAATTTTCTTTAACAGTTTAATATGATTTAATTGGCTAATGGCCAGCAAGTCTTGCGGGCGATTCATAGCCGATTTCGCCCGGATAAGGCTGTCGATGTCGATGATTCGGAATTTGCCAAATGGCGATTCTTTATCCTCGCTGCATTGCAAAACATTTTGATAATCGCCAATTCCGGCCACATTGCCCAGACAGTCAATGACGCCAATGTCCGTTAACAGATAGAGATTGTTATAGGTTACGCCGGGCTGAGGGATAAACCGGATTTCGCGCTTCGTACGATGAACCGGATGCGCATCGGCCAGCGCATTATAAAGCCGGGCTAAATTGGCTTCATCCAACGGACAGCAAACATCTAAATCGTATGTGACCAATGTTGCGCCGTGAACAACAGCGGCCAAACCGCCGATTAAAACAAACTCCACTTTATGCAAAAGAAACCGCCGGATGATTTCTTTAAAATTCGCAGTTTCCATGATCGCCCCATCGTTTTTCAACTCAACTACGGGATTCCACTTTCGCAATTCGGCAATCGAACAAACGGCGGAATCATTTTGCCCGATGCGATCCAAAATTGAGAACCGGAGGCGGGATTTTATTAACGAAATATCAATACCTTCGGACGATATTTCCAAATCCGGGATCATTCGCGTTTTCTTTCTATACTCTCAACGGGCACAAGGTTTTGCCACGAAGACTCGAAGACACGAAGAAAAGCCTTTATTTTTGCTTTTTTCGTGACTTTGTGGCTTCGTGGCGGAGTGAAAAATTATGCCCTGTGAAAATATATATATTATTTACGGGATTTTCCGGAACCGGGTGTTAGCCAGCACGATTTCCAAAATAAACAAGAAAATGGCCGGCCACAAGAACATCACAAACAGCTCTTGATAGCGGGTATATTCTTTTACTTCAATTTTGGTTTTTTCCAGTTCGTCAATTTGCTTGTATATTTGCTTCAAAGCTTTGGTATCCTTTGCCCGGAAGTACTCGCCGCCGGTTATGCGGGCGACTTCTTTCAACATTTCTTCATCAATCTCGACCGGCATGTTGACATAGCGCTTGCCAAATAGCGGATCATCGACGGGATAAAGCGCCTGTCCATCCGTGCCCGCGCCAATGGTATAGACGCGGATACCCAGGCTTTTGCCGACTTTTGCCGCGGTTACCGGGTCAATTTGCCCGGCGTTGTTCACGCCGTCAGTCAGCAATATGACTACTTTACTTTTGGCTCTGCTATCGCGCAGACGATTAAGCGCCGTGGCCAAGCCCATCCCCACAGCAGTGCCATCCTGGACCATGCCGATTTTAACCCGCTGCATAAATTGCAACAGGATGCCGTAGTCCATCGTTAGCGGGCACTGCGTAAAGGCTTTGCCGGAGAAGACGACCAGGCCAATTAAATCATTTTTGCGGCCTTGAATAAATTCGGTTGCCACTTCTTTGACCGCGCCGAGACGGTTGGTTTCATCTTTGGGCACGGACTTGGCGGTTGGTTTCAGGTCTTCGGCATACATGCTGGAAGATACGTCAATGGCCATGATGATGTCAATCCCTTCGGTTAACACCTCAGAGTTTTTTTCACTGGCCTGGGGTCGGGCTAAGGCGACGGTGATAAGCACGATTGCGATTATGCGTAAAGCAATTAAGATGTGGCGAAAGCGCAGCGCCCACGAGGATTTGCTGCTAATCTGCTTAATGGTTTTAAGGCTGGAAAAACGCAGACTGCCTTGCTGCCGGCGGCTCCGTCGGAAATAGTCCAGCATAATTAAGGGGATTAACAGAAGCAGGGCAAAAAATTCAGGGTTGACAAAACGGATCATAACGTTCTAATACTATCCTTTATTTAAATTTTCACTTTGTAATTGTACAGGCCAATGGGTAAGAATGGTAGAAAGAAAACCTAAAATAAGCACGACACTATATTCCATACCATTTCTTCCGCCACCGACGACAAACCATCCTTCTTGAAAATGTACCATTTTGATACCGACTAACAATTGAATGATGAACCAAACGCACAACGGAACAACGTTAAAACCGGCGGCCAGCATGAACCCGCCAAAGATTTCCACCAGGGTCAAAATCCAGGCGATAATATCACCAAAGGGAATACCGCTTTCGGTCAAATAACCGCCAAAACCTGCGACATATCCCGTTTGCGATGCCCGAAATGCGCCATGTATAACCATTATGATGGCCAAAGTAAGCCGCATCAGAATAACACCGGCTTTTTGCAAACGATTACCCGCTAACGCCGCCGGCTGTGTCAAATTAAACATATTTTCTCCAGTTAGCTACGTAATTAGTTACTCTGAATAGCGATGGTACGATATGCCATATTCATTAAGCGGCAATTTGTTCCAAAGTTGGCAGGTCTAAATGTTGGCCTAAAGCACTTTCAAGCGTCAAATCCGACACGTTATCATGTCGAAAATTTCTGAAAGAATTTTCTTAAAATAGCACAAAAGCAGGCTTGCAGATTGCTTTGATTGGACAAAAACGATGCGGCCAGGGCAAATTTAGCCGACAATTTTTAATAAAGCGTAAATCGAAACTTGACATTGGCCGGAAATTTTTAATATTGTATTAACACTCACTGAACAGTGTTCAGTAAATGTTTTTTGGTAACATAATTTCCCATGCAAGAGGGGAGCGCTGTTTTTTGAAGCCTTTTACGGTAGTTCGTCAAATTTTATAACAGCTTTTTTGGTTTGATCCGTGCTGAACACTGTTCAGCACGTCATGTCACTTTATCTTAAAGGAGGATCCGTATGCAGTACATCGGTTTTGGACTGTTAGCCTCATTTCCCCTAATAGCCATGCTGCTTGTGGTTGGCGCAGCGCTTTTTTTGGGTTATACGGGCGCTAACTTTTGGCTTTGGGCATTACTGGGCGCCGGCACGCTGTGGGGATTTGGCGGGCCCACTTGGTTGTGGATTATGCTCGGTCTTGGCGCAGTGATTTTCGGTTTGCCGCCTGTGCGCCGTTTTGTGGCATCACTTCCGGTTATGAAGATTATTAAAGCGCTGAATTTGTTACCGGCCATTTCGGAAACGGAAAAAACCGCCATCGAAGCCGGCAACATCTGGGTTGACGGCGAGCTATTTTCCGGCAAGCCTAATTTTAAACGGCTGCTGAATGAGCCTTATCCCGGTCTGACTCCGGAAGAACAGGCATTTTTAGATGGGCCGGTGGAAGAGGTCTGTCGCATGACCAACGATTGGGATGTGGTGCAACGGCGCGACCTGCCGCCGGAAGTCTGGGAGTATCTCAAAACGCAGAAGTTTTTTGGCATTATCGTGCCGAAAAAATATGGCGGTTTGCAAATGTCGCCCTCAGCCAATAGCGCGGTCGTTGCCAAGCTATCCTCGTGTTGCTCGACGCTGGCCATCACGGTCATGGTGCCAAACTCGCTTGGGCCGGCAGAACTGCTGATCCATTATGGCACGGAAGCGCAAAAAGACTACTATCTGCCGCGATTGGCTACCGGCGAAGAAATGCCTTGCTTTGCTCTGACCGAACCGGGTGCGGGCTCGGATGCCGGCTCTATTACCGCCAGCGGCGTGGTTTTTCGCGGTCAGGATGGCAAGCTGTACTTGCGCTTGAATTGGAACAAGCGTTACATCACGCTGGCCTCTATCGCGACGGTGCTGGGTCTGGCTTTTAAGCTGAAAGACCCCGAAAATCTGTTAGGCAAAGGGCCGGAACTCGGCATCACTTGTGCGTTGATTCCTACGAAAACGGCCGGTGTCGTTTGCGACATGCGGCATGATCCCAACGGTGTGCCTTTTTACAACTGTCCGACGCAAGGGCATGACGTTGTTGTCCCCATTGACGCCATCATTGGCGGGCCGGAACAATCTGGCAATGGCTGGCGCATGTTGATGGAATCGCTGGCAGCCGGACGCGGCATTTCGCTGCCGGGCACTGCGACGGGCGGCGTCAAGCACATGGCGCGGGTAGCCGGGGCCTACGCGGCGGTGCGCAAGCAATTTGGTCTGTCTATCGGCAAGTTTGAAGGGATTGAAGAGCCGCTGGCCTATATCGGCGGGTCGGCATATTTTATGGAAGCCGCGCGGCGCTATACCAATGGCGGTTTGGACAGTGGTCAAAAGCCACCGGTTGTCACAGCCATCATGAAGTATTACATCACGGAAACCTGCCGCACAAGTCTGATGCACGCTATGGATATTCTGGGCGGAGCGGCGATTTCGCGTGGGCCACGCAATTTTATTGCATCGGGCTATGCCGTTTCACCGGTGCAAATTACGGTCGAGGGCGCTAATATTTTGACCCGTACGCTGATGATCTTTGGTCAGGGCGCAATTCGCTGCCATCCCCATGCTTTTAAGGAAATGACGACGCTGATGAAGGGCGATCTGGCCGGTTTTGACACTGCTTTTTGGAAACATGTCGGCCATGTGGTGCGCAATGGCAGCCGGGCCCTGGTGCTGAGTTTAACCCGTGGTTGGGCAACGATGCCGGGAGTGGGCGGGCCGATGGCCAAATATTGCCGCAAGCTGACCTGGGCTTCGGCTTCCTTCGCCTTCCTGGCGGATTTTGCTATGGGTCGTTTTGGTGGTGATCTGAAGCGGATGGAAAAAATTACCGGTCGTTTTGCCGATATTTTTGCCTGGATGTATATGGCCACGGCGACGATTCGCCGCTTTGAAGCTGAGGGCCGTCGTAGGGAAGATCGTGCTTTTGCCGAATGGGCGTTACAGTTTGCCTTTAGCCGGATGCAAGATGCGTTTGACGGCATTTACGCCAATATCGGTTTCCCCTTTGGCGGACCGATTGCCTTGTGGTCGCGTCTTAACAGCATCGGCAGTATGCCGTCGGACAAGCTGGGCCACAAAATTGCCGCAGCCCTGCAAGTCCCGGGTGAGCAACGCGATAATCTAACCGTTGGCACCTATCAGCCGACCGACATTAATGAAGCCATTGGCCGACTGGAAAACGCCTTCCGCTTAGTCACCGCCGCCGAGCCGATTTTGAAGAAAATTCGCACGGCTGCTGCTGACAAGAAAATCAAGAAGGGTAAGCTGGACGCGATGGTCAAGGAAGCGATTACCGCCGGCATCGTTTCGGCCCAGGAAGCGCGACTGCTGGCAGATGCTGAAGATGCCCGCAATGACGCCATTCAAGTTGACGCTTTTACGCAGGAAGAATTTATGCGCACGGCTCACCCTGCGCCTAAGCCTTTTGCCGAAAAGCCTTTAGACGATCAGGATGTGATTCCGCGGCGGGTAAAGAATCTGAGCAATTCATAAGCGCAGGTTTCATCTTGCATATAAAGTAATTGCTCAAAAAGTGGTGGTAAACCTAACCTCACTCTCGCGTACCAAATTGTCCGAAATTGGCTACGAAATTTGGCAT
>CAYOLL010000112.1:0-19635 GCA_964404765.1 uncultured Gemmatimonadota bacterium
AGCCAAAATCGCCACCCTGGGCGGTATTAACGTGTGATTTTTGGCGAAGGTATTGTAATGAGAATATATTATTTTTTACTCCGACTCGTCTTTTTTCTTCTTGCCTTGCTTAACCCGAATTACATCCAGAATTTTTTTGCGTTCATCATCCGGCACCTTGCTAACCAAAGAGAATGTAGTTTGGGCCGTTTTTCGGCGGATATCTACTTCGGGATCAACAGCTAAGTCATATAAACATTGCCGAACATTTTCCGGCAGATTGGTAAAATTTCGGGTAATGACATCCGGAATCCTGACACGCACGCCGACGTATTTGTCCGCCGCGAGTTGTATGATCATTTCTCCTACTTCTTTTGGAAATTCCGACATGCTTAGCCCGATTTCCGAAGCCATGCTGGACCGAACGGTGGGATCGGGGTCTACGGCCAATTTTGCCAACAGTTTTTGATACTCCAACGGCAGATTATGGTAGTTGCTGATAATGGCGCAGGCCACCCAGCTGCGCACAACGATCGCCTTATCCTCGGCCAGGGTAAAAAGCAGGTTGCGCGCGTCTTCTTCCAACACTTTAAAATTTGAGGCAATCGCTGTGGAAAGCCAGCCCCGCGCATCGTCGTGCCGGTCTTTCCCAAAAACTTTGATCAGCGCCCTTACATTCTCCGGCAAGACGTGATAGTATTCGATGATCGAACTGGCGATGGTTCGGCGCACAAACCATTCACTATCCAGCACCAAGTCTTTAAGCAAATGCTGCGCGTCATGCGGCAGCTCCGAAAAACGGGCAATAATCGCTTTAGCCAGGTTACCCCGAACACCCGGATCCGGATCGCCAACCAGCTTGCCAAGCAACTGATGCAAGTGTGAATCAAGTTTGTCATAGTTACGGATAATACCGTGAGCTACCCATTGGCGAACATTTGCTTCATCATCGTTAGCCAGCCGTTCCAAAAATAAGCTGGCGCGCTCTTTTGTCAAACTATTAAAATTTTCGACAACAGCTGCGGCAGCTCGTTCACGGACATCAATGTCCTCATCTTCAAAAAAACCTTCAAACAGCTTCTGAATATCAGCGGGCAGGTCACGATAATGACGACCAAGGGGGGCACACACTGCCGCACGAATTTCGATATCAGCATGCCGCGCCATTTTCTCAACAGACTTTTGAGCTTTTTCACCAAACTGTCCATAATGGGCACATACCGAAAAAAGGCTCTGCTGAATCACAATTGGATTGTTATCCTTCAACAGGACGGTCAAAAGGCCCTCTGCGGTTTTAAGTGGCAGATTGTCAAAGTGCTCATACAATGCTTTGGCGACACTAACCCTAATGTTTTCCTCTTTGGCCTTGACGAGACGACTCAAAATTGTCTGCGCCTGATCTGGAATAGATTCAAAATTCTCGATCAGAGAAAAAGCGAGATATTCCGAGCCCAGGGATTTGCGACTATTGACATATTCATTGGCAACAATATTAAATACTTCCAAGGCATGACGATCCTTATTAACCATCTCACTAACTTTTTGGCCGTAAGCGTTTGTGACAAAGGCTAAATGGCCGCCTTGAAGACTCTCTTTAAGCTCAATTTTGCCTTGAAAAGCAAACAGACAGTGTTCCCATGGCCGGGCATAGCGAATCAATCCCTGATCACTCAGAAGAACGCAAACGCGCTCATAAAAATCACGAAGCTGAACAACTGGCAGGGAAATGTAACGAACCAGAATTAGAAAAAGCTGCTCGCAGGAATCATCCAGCTTAAAATCGTTTACTTCATTTTCATTAAAATCGCTATGATCGGCTTTTGTCATTGAAGTCTCCTTAAAAAAGAATTGGATTCCTGATCTTACAATCAAGTAAAAGTAAGATGATAACAATTGTAAGGGTAGTTGTTTAAAATGTCAAGAAGAATGTCCGCACGATTCAACGGGCTTGCTTAGCGCTTTCAGATTCTGGCAAAGGTCGAAAAAGAAGTATTGTTTTGCCGATTTGTTGAACGGACTGTGCCTGAGTTTGACTGCATAAGACATCTGCGATTTCCTCACGCGATTGTGTGCATGATTGCAGAAGTTTTATTTTAGCCAATTCATGCCGCCGGAAATAATCTTCCAGCGCACCCGCTATTGCCTTAGTAATGCCTTCCTTGCCCACAAGAACAACCGGCTTTAGTGTGTTCCCCTCAGCTCGAAATCGAGCCCGTTCTTTCGATGATAATATATTCATAATGTGTTGGCTATCCTTGTTTGGAGTACTACGCCCTCGGGCAAACGATTTTATTTACTTCTACAGTTCAAGGTCCATTAACTTTTCCACAAGGCTTAAATAAACGCCGGGATTGCGGTCAATAAATTCAAGCATATCGCGTTTGCTGACCCGAAATAAAGAAGTCACATGGGTTGTTACAAACTCGAAGCGGGACAACGCATCTTTTTGAAGTGAGTACACATCGCCGACAAAATCTCCTGGCCCCAGTGTCATCACTTGTTTGCCGTGATCTTTTACAGCTACCCATCCATCTTCAACAACGTAGCAGCACTTCGCTTTTTCATTGGCCGAAATCAGAACCCGATTTTTATCTGCTTTAGTGCGTTTCATAATAATTTGCAGTTGTGTTTTTTGCGAAACGCGCAGCTTGCTAAATATATGACTCTGCTCCATTAGTTTCCAGGAAGGTGTATTACGATTCCGCTCTAAGTTGCGCACATTTTCTGAAACAGAGGTGCCTTCAATAAAATTTAAGAAATCCTGTCGGCCAATCATCAGGACAACAACATCTGTTTTGGCCGTAACTTCAATACTAGATGGCTCGTCCAATATGATCGAAGTTTCACCAAAAAAGTCATTGTTACTGCCGATATAATCACCGCCATTTCGGGAAATAATAACTTTTCCAGATAATATAATAAAAAAGTTACGCCCCTTAATCCCTCTGAAGATAAGCTTTTCACCCATCAGGTATTTTTCAACTTTGACAGTCATCAAAAACTCTTTGGCTTTTCGCAAATTGAAGTCTTTAAAGAGTTCAACCTGACTTAAACTGTCCAAAGCTTCTACTGCGGCATTATGGCCTTGTGGATTTGCATCTAAAATTAGGGTGTTTTCCAAACCGACAGGCGCTATCCGAAAACCGGACTTGGGCGGAAGGCTTTTTTCATTGGTATGAACTAAGTAAATCCGGGACTTGATCTCCGGCTGTAACGACAGCAGGCATTCAACCGGGGTATGCAATGGGGGAATTCCGCATTCATGAATGATAATGTCGCTGTTCCAAGGAAAGTTCATAAAAAAATCCATGCGTGCTTTGCTCATAGAGCCTTTTTCAAACATTTCCTGGTACACTCTGGGATCGTATAGATGGTCTGAAGTATAGACAAGTGATTTGGTCTGGAAAAAAACTTCAAACCCAATCGTCGGAATAGAATGTAACTCGTAGCGAAACCAGAACTCACCACCATTAATCTTCATTGGCTGGCCAATTGCAACCGGTCGAAAGTCAACTAATTGACGCAGATGCCCCACGTCTAATCCGGTTAGGGCTTCAGATTTTCGCAAGAAACTTTCAAAAATTGTCCGGGTCGAGTACAAATTTATTTTTTGCTCTTCCAAAATCTTTTGCAGTGTGCCCGCATCATGGTCGGCATGGCAGTGCGTTAAAATAACACTATCAATAAGCTTAGCGCTGACTTCATGCTCTAAAAGCCATGCCGTTGAATCCACGGGCGGGTCGACCATGATGCCGCGCCGGTTAATCCAGACAATAAGCCCGGAGTTTTTTGCTTCCGGATCAAAGCCATAACTGTTCCCAAGAGTTGTTACGCCAAAAATAGGCGGGTAAAAGGGCGGGTCCATGTCTTTTGCGCTGACTTTGAGGGTAGGTAACGAAAACTTGCCATCAATAGCCACCAACAGTTGGTCGTTATCCAACACTTCAAAGTCGTTGTCTTTGTTGTAACGAATTTGCACATTGCCAATTTTAGCTGAAACATCATGCGAAAGTTCTACAAATTGAATATAATCTTCGATTTGCGAGAATTTACCTGTTTTGGGGTGGGCGCGAAACATGGCCATTTCGGCTTCCATATTTGGAAAATCCGGAGTATGCCGGCCATCTTTGTATTCAGGTTCAAGATTGATGACTTCCGGTCCGAAAAGAGCTTCTTTCATTACCCGAATCAATCTTTCCTGATGCTGTTTGCTACAGATAACGATAACTGGTTTCCGAATGATATAAAAATTAAAATAGATTGGAAACTCCATTTCGGCAAAGCTAATGCCACGGTCAATGGAGAAAAGCTTTTGTGGAAGAACATAGATTGCCGGAACGCCACCTTTCGTCCGCATAGTATCTTTGATGGTTTCCGGC
Organism: uncultured Gemmatimonadota bacterium; assembly: GCA_964404765.1. GTDB lineage: Bacteria > 4572-55 > 4572-55 > 4572-55 > 4572-55 > CAYOLL01. Next base: position 4,359 of record CAYOLL010000112.1, read on the forward strand.
GGCACACCGAATTGCACCATACCGGCAGACGTTTTGATAACGTATCCACCCCTTTCTAAGATTGTTATATTTTCCCAGCCGTACATTGCCATTTTTACATCATTAAATTAGTTGTGAGTTTTGTTTTGCACTTCTTAATGTGGAGCTGTTACAAAAATAAAAAAAATACCTTTTGCAAATATAATTATAGCTCATTTTCTGAAATTGGGGTAGGCATTTTTTCAGGTTCGGTTAAAGATATTTCATCAGCTTCGATCTCTTCTAACTCCTTTAGACGCTTTTTAGCCTGAAAATGCTTGATGATAAACACACCAATAAATAAGAACGTTATAAAAAACCACAAAAAGCTGCTCTGCAAGAGTAAAAATGACCAGCCAAAATCTTCCCGCACACTTTTTTCCCAATATCGGTAAAACATCGCCTTTTCCATGCCCATATATTTGAGCATCATGCGCTCAAAATCCGGGTGGCGTGCGAAATCATCTAAAAATTCCTGTAAACCGGCCTCGTGAATTTGCCGGGAAATCATCGTAATAGCCGTTACGCTTTGCACGTACGCAAGTCGGGCTTGATTGGTGTTGTCTGGAAAATCATGCTCTAACTCGGCCATCGGAATCAAACGATTTAAAATAACTGCTTTTGTTAAAAGGAGATCGTCATGAAAAGCCGGCCCCTCCAGGGAAAGATAAACCGCCAGTCCCTCATCAAACCAACGCGGGAGAGGACGATTCACTTTTTGACCCAAAACAATGTGCGCATATTCGTGTTGAACAATTTGCTCAATCGGAATGACTTGATTAACAAATCGTGGCGATTTTAGAATAATCTGATTCTGTGAAGGGAGCGCAAAGCCTATACCCCATTCGGGTAATACAACTTGGGTGAGGTTGGCTAAAGCCATTGGATCCGATACAATAAAAACACTGGTTTTGGCTAGTACTCGATAATTCATTAAACTTGAAGTACGATCAACACACGCTTCTGCCGCATGTTGAATAGATGGAACAAGTGCGGAATCAATCGGCTCACAAAAAAACACAAACCGGGCAGATTCGGACGAAATCCAAGGCTGAGTCTTCGCAATCGTAGCAAAGGAACAAACAAAAAAAGTGACCGTCAATAAAAAAAAGGGCTGTTTTCGCATATAATCGGTCCGGTCACGAATTAAGATTCAAAAGCAAGGTTCTCTAAAACCTGCAGTATGCGATCATCGTAAAATATTTAGGCTGATGTTCTTCTCATTAAGGGTTATTTTTGGCAGAATAAACCCTTAGGTTTGCGCTTGAAGCTTCTTGTGAGCCATACAATCCGCTATTTGTTGTGCTATTGAATACAGATATATTTAATTCGTTATCTTATGTCAAGCATTTTGTTTACATGCCTTACAGAGGCTACTTAATTAGAAATGTACGTAAACTTCGTCAATATATTTTACGGCAATGAGTTAGCAAACAGTATCAATATCCTATGGTTTGGATTTTTTCCAAAAAAAATGCAGATGCACGATTTGATCAATCATTGCATCTGCGTTAAGTTACGCATCCTGTGCGCACACGTTAATAGCGTAAATTTGTTGGCGACTGCTTCACCAAAGCGGTCTACATGCATGGTTTTGCCGGTGGTTCTCGCCTTATTTTGCAGCCGCGCTAACGGCAGCCTTAGTGCTATCGGGCATTGCAGGCGCAGGCGGTTCGCCCTTCAGGTCGTCAAGTTTAGCCAGAATATTATCAATCACCATCTTCGTGGCGATAAAGTAGACTTTGTCGCCCGTATCCGTCCGCTTGACTAAGTAACGATTGCCGGTTTCATCCTCCGGCGCAAAGTGCAGCGTGATCTGCGCACCGGTGCTCAGCGAAATCAGCACGGTCGAGTCCGGCGCGGCAAATTTGGCAAGCATCGTCTCGTCCGGCTTATCCTTGAAATCAATTGTATTAAATTTCCATAATGCATTCACAATCTGATTGATCCGATCGATCTTGCCGTAATAGGTTTCGCCGTCACCCGCCCGCAACAAGTCCCATTCCTCGCCGCCGCCCGGTCGTTTATTGAGCGTCAGCGTTTCTGCGCCCACGGTTAGTTTAATGGATTGCAACTGCTCCTTTTCAAAGGACGCGATGGTCTTGTCCCGCCAATCCACAGGCTTGCGATTGAAAAGCGACGGCAGATAGCCATCCACCGAAACCACATCTTTGGCCTTAGCGGCGCGGAAAAAGGTCACGCTGTTGCGCGATTGTCCGACAATCCAATCGGCCTTCTGCGCAGCGCCTTCGTAAATCTTGACCGATGTACCGCTGCTATCGGCTTTAAATTGTCCATAACTTTCCGGATTATTGGTCACTTGCGCCACGATCTTGAGCTTGGAGGTCTTGTCCAGAATGTTAGCGACAAAGCTTTGGTTGGCTTTGTAATCGATCGGCGCAGTCACAAACCAGTCGTTGCCGCGTTTCTCCAGCACAACCGTTTCAGCGTCTTCCGGGCGCTTTATTTCGATTTTGGAGACCGCCGCCGAGTCAACGGCGACAATCTCGTTGGATAGATGGCCGCGTTCGGCGTTCTTTTCCGTGCGGCTCAGGGCCATAAAGGCGACGATCAAGAGGATCAAAACGCCCAGCAGCATCAAATTTTTCTTCATAAGATAATCACTCCCTTGCTTTTACGGCTGCGGCGGATTGACCAGTGGGCCAGGCCGATCACGGCCACCAAAGCCGGAATACCCAAAATGTTACCGAACTTGACAAATTTTTTGACCCCGTCGGACGTTTCTTCCAATTGGCGATCCGTCGCTTCGCGCGAGCGAATCGTGATCAACCCTTCGTCCTGCGTCAGCCAATCCACAATATTCTGGAAGAAAATGAGGTTGGCCGGGTTGGTTTGCAGTTGATCCTGAACAAAATCGGCGTCACCGACCACGACAATGCGCGTGGCCACGCTTTGATCGACGACCGGTTTGTCATACATCGTTGGCGTGATCAACCCGGACGTGTCGCCTTCCGCGGCGTTGGGGATGGGTTTGCCGGCAAAATAGCTTTTGAATTGGCCGACGTAAGCCCCGGCCAGAATGTAATTGCCCGGCGCAAAGTCAGCCGGCGAAAATTCCTGCTGCGGGCTGATGTTGAACATGCCTGTTTTAGAACCACTGTTTTGGGACGACCACAGCAACGGCTCAAACTTGACGCCGGTGACGCCGACCGTCGCGCTGGAATCAATTGAGCTGACAAAGGCAAAATCGACCGTCTCCAAATCTTTAACAATGGCATTTTCGGTACTGAAATGATTGACGATGGGGATATAAGGATAGCGCACCAAATTTTGAATCTGGAAAAAGCCCTGGCGGTAGGACACGGTAATCTGGCGATTCTGCGCGTCCACAATCAAATCGTTGTTGACCTTAATGCCGTAGGTTTGCAGCCAATCGTCCAATTCCAGATTGGTCGGCATGGCCTGGCCGGTCGAAATATCCGTGTTAATCTTGTCCATCAGGAAGGCGATTTTGCCGCCGCGCATGATGAACTGGTCGATGGCGAACTTTTCCCAGTTGGTAAACGCCTTCTTCGGCCCGACGATCACCAGCGTTTTCAGGTCGGCCGGGACTTCGCTGCCGCTCGATAAATCGACGGCTTGCACCTGGTACAACTGCGAAAGAAGTTGTTGCAGCTTGGCCAGTTTTTCGTACAAATCCGGCTCGTCATGCCCGGTCAAAAAGCCGACTTTGACAATCTCGTCGCGGGTCAGCTTCAGCAGAGCGCTGCTCAGATCGTATTCCAAGCCGTTGGTCTGTTGGATGATCGGGATGACCTCCTGCTTGTCCTCATACAACAAGGCCAGGCCCATGTAGACCTTTTTGATTTGCACCTGATCGTTCTCGATCAGGTTGATCTGAGCAGGCTGGATGCGGAACTTTTGGGCTTCTTCCTCCAATTCCGCCGTTTCCGACGGGTCGATAAATTCGTAGTGGAATTTACCTTTGGAGTAAGCCTTGTAATCGTCCAGCTTGTCCTTAATAAACCGGGCGTTAAAGTTGTACGGCGCCGGCAGGTTGGACGTAAAATACGCCTTGACCGTCACATCGTTGTCCAAATCGCGGACGGTTTTTTTGCTGAACTCGCTGAGCGAGTAAACATCGCCGTCGGTCAAATCGATGCGGCCAAAGAAGCGCACGGCAATCAGGTTGGCCACAATGACAATGGCGATGAGGATCACGACCGATGCAATCGATTCGAGACCTAAAGCTTTTTTGCGATCCATTGTTTTACCTTTTTGATTTAAAAATTTACGAGAATTTAACTTTTTGCGAAAGTTTCTTCCGAAATTAAGCGCAAGGTGTAAAGATCCCAACGCATTTCAAATTATTACGCTCAAATTTCCCAATCACATTGGTCTTCGTTGCTTGCATTAATCTCCCAGAACAAAATTCGTTCCGTAGAGATGCAGAATACTTTGCCCATACGTTCAGCGCGATCTTTAAATATCCGGTGGCGTAAAAACAGCCGAATCATGTAGGCCGTTTTATCCTGCTCAACATCCAAATAGACCAGACAATACTTGCGGTGGCAGAGTTTTCGCTTGTAAAAATCGAAGTCGGATGTGAAGAATGTAGGTCGCTTCAAGGTCAATAAAAAGGGAATGACTTCCACATCCTGCATTCCCATCCGGCCAATATCGCGCCCGATGTGTCGGGTTGGAACTCGTTTTCTCTTTAAAATCTGCCACTGCACCTCAAAAATATTCTCATCCAGAATATTCATGCCGGTGATTCCTGGCCGTATTCACGTGCGTGGGCAACAAAAGTCTTATTAGCCAAGAGAATGGCTTCGCTAACCGCCGCTTTCGGGATACTGTCGTGACATTGCATAACGATTTCTTCAAAAGATAGACCGTCTGCCAACATCTGCAACACCTGCGTCACCATGATCCGCGTACCGCGAAAGGTCGGCTTGCCATGACAAATGCCGGGATGGGCGACAATGTAGCGGCCCAAAAATTGGGGCTTTGTGTCTTCGTTCATTTTAACATCCTTTCGGAAGGAAGACCTAATAGGTTTTAAAAACCTATTAGGTCTCGTTAAGTCGCGCTGATTACCGCCACTTGCGGCTTTCCAGCGCGCGAAACGCCAGCAGCATGAACACCGTAATCAGCGACAGGAAATAGATCATATCCCGGCTGTCGATCACGCCGCGAGCCATGTTGGAAAAGTGAAAGTCAATGCTCAGATATTCAACGATGGAGGTCAGCGAAGCCGGCACAAAAACGAGCGACTTGCCGATGATGAAAAAGAAGAAGACAATCAAAAAACCGAAGATAAAGGCCACAATCTGGTTGGGCGTGATGCTGGAAGCGAAGACGCCTATGGCCATATAAGCCGCGCCGGTCAGGAACATGCCCAGGTATTGGCTGAAGATCACGCCGCCGTCCACATCGCCCAGCACGGCAATGGTGAACACGTAGGGCAGTGTGCCCAGCAAAGCCACGCCCAACAGCGACAACGAAGCCAAATATTTGCCCAAAATGATCTCATAATCATGAATGGGCATCGTCACCAGCAACTCAATCGTGCCGGACTTCTTCTCCTCCGAGATCAACCGCATGGACAGGCCCGGAATGAAGAAAACAAAAATAAACGGGATGATGCCTAAAGCCCCACGCAGACTGGCCTGGTTGACAATAAAAAAGTCACTGGCAAAATACCAGCCGGAAATCAACAGAAATACAATCAAAAAAATATAGGCAATCGCCGAATTGAAGTAGGATTTCAATTCCTTTTTGTAGATCGTCCAAATTTTTCCCATAATTCCCTCGCAGCAAATGATTCGCCACAAAGACACGAAGGCACGAAATTTTATTTTTAGTGCTTCTTTGCGTCCTGGTGACTTTGTGGCTAACGAATTTTATTATTTGGTTAAGTCGCGGAAAACATTTTCCAGGCTAACATGCTCGCGGTGCATTTCCAGCAAGACCCAATTTTCTTTGACAGCCAGACGGAACACGTCTTCGCGCAGGTCGGAGCCTTCCGACGCTTCGATAATAAACGCAGCGTCCTTGGCGCCGTTGGTTGAGACAACTGACTGCACATTTTGCAGCTCTTGCAGGCGCGGCTTGACGGCATCGTGATCGGCCGCTTTAAATTCCACCCGCAGACGTACGCCGCCACCCTGGAAACGACGCTGCAGCTCATCCGGCGTTCCGTCAGCCACGATCTTGCCGCGGTTAATAATCAGCACCCGACTGCAGGTGGCCTGCACTTCCGGTAAAATGTGGGTGCTCAAAATGATCGTTTTCTGCCGACCGATGCGTTTAATCACATCGCGGATTTCTACGATCTGGTTGGGATCCAGACCGGAAGTCGGCTCATCCAAAATCAGAATTTCCGGGTCATGGATCATGGCCTGGGCCAGACCCACCCGCTGGCGGAAGCCTTTGGATAACTCGCCGATGTCCTTGTGCAGGACATCTTTAAGCGCCGTGATTTCAATCATTTCTTTGGTGCGCTCGGCCAGCTTTTGACCCTTGAGGCCGCGCAGTTCAGCTACAAATTTTAAGTATTCCAGCACGTTCATATCCAGATAGAGCGGTGCGCTTTCCGGCAAATAGCCGATGCGCTGACGCACTTCGAACGACTGATCGAAAACATCGTATCCGGCAACATTGATTGTCCCGGATGTGGGCGGCATGAAGCATGTGATCATTTTCATTGTCGTGGTTTTGCCGGCGCCGTTGGGTCCAAGAAAGCCCAAAATTTCGCCGGATTGCACTTCGAATGAAATATTATCGACGGCAATGGCCGTTTCGTACTTCTTCGTCAGATTTTCGATTTTGATCATCCAACGTTACTCCAGTTTACAAGGTGAATGTTACAGTGAATATCAGCATTTTAATCGAACACTCCGGTTATAAAAAATTGCAAAGTAACGCAAACAAAATCAACATGTTACATAACAATTATTATAACTCATTGCGGGCAATTTCAGCCAGTAGTCACTTAATTTGCTATAAACAAATGAGTTAGCAGGTTTGTAGGGGGAAATTTACCAAGTCTACCACAATTTGTTCCGCAGATTCTGTCACAAGCGGCCAACCAAAAGACTGTCGGATGACATTAAAATCGTAATCAAATGTGAAAAAATGTTACAAATATCTTGACAAAGTCATATAAAACCGTATTTTTGCATTCACTTGTCGCGGGGTGGAGCAGTCTGGTAGCTCGTTGGGCTCATAACCCAAAGGTCGTTGGTTCAAATCCAGCCCCCGCTACCAAATTTTGGCGGTTTAGCTCAGTTGGCCAGAGCGGCGGTCTCATAATCCGCAGGTCCCGGGTTCGATTCCCGGAGCCGCTACCATGTGACTCCAATCAAAAGCCTTTCTCCAAAACGGAGAAAGGCTTTTTCTTTTAACCAGATGATCTGGCTTACTTTAATAAGCAGTTTGTCTTTTGGACTTACGGTTGCATACGGCCTTACGGTTTGGCTTCTCACTATTGGCCTGCAACGAACAAAGCCTGGCCAAAATACAAGTCAGCCCACAGTCACGGTCGTAGTTGCCGCGCGAAATGAAGAAGCAAACATTGGCTGCCTGTTGGATTCTCTTTGCCATCAATCATACGCCAACTATCGGATTATTGTCGTTGATGACCGTTCTACAGACCGAACCGGCGCAATTGTCCGGCAATATCAAAATTGCCATGACTGCCTCGACCTGATCCGTATCGATCATGTTCCTGCGGGCTTTGCCCCAAAAAAATATGCCCTTCACACAGCTATCCTGAGTGCGAACTCCGACTTAATCTTGACCACCGACGCCGATTGCATGTGCCCACCTGTCTGGATTGAACGGATGGTGCAGCATTTTGAAGATGGCGTGGGTCTGGTGATTGGCTTAATTCATTATCAGGAGCGACAGCAGACTTTTTTGCAAAAATGGCAAGTCTTCGACTTTTTTGCGCTCATGTGCTCGACAGCGGCGACGGCGCAACTGGGGATGCCATTTGCCGGAGCCGGTCCTAGTCTGGGTTATCGACGGGAATTGTATCAGAAAGTGGATGGATTTGGCCCCTACGCCCACCGTATTTCCGGCGATGATGTGATGATGATCCAACGCATTCGGCATTTAAATACCACCATTAGATTTTTGGCGGAACCGGACGCTGCGGTTCTGACCTCCACACAGATAAATTGGCGTAGTTTTTTTTGGCAGCGGCAACGGTGGGCTTCAAATAGCGGTCTTCAGTGGCGGTTAAACAAGCGGTTTTTTGCCTTTCTGGTTCTGGTCTTTGCCATCAACATTTTGTGTTGGCTTTTGCCGCTGCTGATGTTGGTCGAAAAGCAGGTGGTGTGGAGCTGGCTGCTACTCTTGACAACCAAGCTCGTTGTTGAATTTCAGTTGTTACGCCTGGGCGCAGCCATTTTTAAACGAGATGATTTGCTGAGTTTTTTTCCGGCTTGGTTCATAACCCATCCTTTTTATGTGACGATTATGGGAGTTGTCGGGCCTTTGGGGAAAATTCGCTGGAAGTAGCCACAATACAATAAAAAAATGCATTTTTGCAAGATGGCCACCACCTTTGAGGTGGTGGCCATCTACACCGCAGTTTTGATTGCAAGTTAGCTTAACTTTCCAAGTCCTGTAGTGAAGCTTTGTGGACAAAAAGACTACCGCCTGGAAATTGAAGAATGCAACCTTTTCCAATCCAAATACTATTTTCCAAATAGGCCCTTCAACAAATCTTTGCCCTTCTTCTCCAGTTCTTTCTTGGCTTCGTCGGTTTTCTCATCAACAACTTGCTGGACCTTTTCTTTGGCTTTTTGTTCGACAAGGGTTTTATCCCAGGTAATACGCGGGCTGGTGCCCTTGCCGACCAGTTTTAAATCAATAATAAAGCGGCCCTTATCATCCAAAAAAAGGTCTTTCTGCGGAAAATTGATTTTATCACTCTCGGCCTTGCTGAGCAGAGTGCGCACGGAAAAATCCAATTCGCCGTCAAAACTCGTATTGCCGTTAATGGTGTAATCCGCCGGGCCGTCGCGCAGGGTCAGTGTGTCGAAGAAAAAGCGACCGTTTTCCACTTTAAATTTCGCGTCGCTTTTGTTAAAATTAATTGTATCAAAATTGAAAATCTTTACTTCTTTGGAAATAGCCTTCAGTAGTTCCAAATTCGCCAGCTTGCCCTCGTCAATCCGCAACGTACCGTTACTCATAATGTTGTTCTTGATCTCCATGGGGTCCATACCCTTGCCGGTCACGTCCGCTGTAAAGAACAATTGGCCGAAGATGCGATCCTTCAGTGGTTCAAACAACATCGTGATGTAATCGTTAGACTGCACCTTATCCGCCTTGGTCGAGACCGCATAAGTCGTATCCTTCGAGTTTAGGGCCATCTTGTAGTTGACGTGCCCGCTAAAGACATCCATATCCATGTTGTCGATCTTAAAGATACGATCCTTTAGCGAAATGGCGGCATCCACATTACGCAGGTCAAATTTTTGAAACAACAGCTGGCCCACTCGCGCCCCGCCATTAATCGTTATACCTGGAAATTGCGGCATAACCGGCGGTGCGTTTGGGTCTGACGGTGGCAGCAATTTATTTAAATCCAGTTTATTGCTTTTCAAATTGAAGTTGACGCTCACTTTTTCCCAATCTTCCGGTTGCTTAAACTGGCGCAAATCCGCGCCTGCCGACAGATCGAGGCGATTGTCGCCCGCCACATTCAGATTAAAATTCTGCAATTGCACCGTGCCGTTGGCGTTTGAGATAATTTCGCCGTTTAAATTATTGATTTCCGGAATGCTGTCTCCCGTCGCCTGAACATTGCTGATCGTAACTTTGCCATTGGGCACCAATCGCGAATAATCGGCCAGATCGGTTTTTGGCACAACCGCATCCTGAATATCCAATATGATCTTGCCGGCCAGTGTCTTTAGCGGAAAATCAGCCGGCGCCTGCTGTTTGATTTCGGCTAAATCGACATTGCCGGTCAGCGCATAGTTAATGACCAGCGATTCCCAATCCGCCGGTTTTTTCAAGTCTTTTAGATCGGTCGAAAGCTGTAAGCCAATACTTGACTGGCCGATACGAGCGGCAAAATTGGTTACATTCAGAAACTTATTGGCAATGTTCAGTTCGCCGCTTATTTGCTCGATCCTGGGCATTTTGTCGCTGATGGTTACGTAGACATTTTCCAGCGCCAGCTTGCCTTCCGGTAAAATGGCGGCGATGTTTTCTTCACCCACGGCAGGGGCGTCTGCATGGAAATCGGCGGTCAGCTTGCCGGAAACAGCAGCCACCGGCAACTTCAATGGCAACTGACGGGTCAGATCGTCCAACTCACTATCCAGCTTGAGCGAATAGTTGCCGGCCAGCGGCTGTAAGCTGGGCAGATCGGCCTTTGCCTCCAGACGGGTTTTGCTTAGATTCAAGACAAATGTGTTTAGCTTAAACGCATTTTCGCCCCACGCGCCGCTGGACAGACATTGCAACGCCAGCTTGCCAAGTTTCAGGTCAAATTGCGTGATTTCGTAAGAGGATTCGGTTAATTTTACGCCTATTTTGGTATCTAATGACAGCGGGAAAATTTCCAGCGGGGTCATGGGCTGATTATCCTTCAGCATCTGGCCTTCTGGCACGGTCAGGCTCAGACCCAACCCAAACTCCTGCGTCACTTGATCAGTCTTGATGTCCGCGCGCTGATTGATGTTACTGAGCCGAATCAATTGACCGCTGGTCCGGTCGTCATAGGTTATATTGGCATTTTCGATAATCAACGGAAAGTCAACCGTAACCGGCAGCCGCAGCGGCTCCTTCTTTTTCGGTTCGGTGACCGGCGCGGCATCGCCAAAGGTAAAGTTATTGCTGCTATCGGCTTTGACGACCAAATGCGCTTCTAAATCAATTAACGTAATGCTTTTGATGACCACTTCTTTGTGCAGCAACGGCATAAGTTCTGCGCTAATGGCCAATTGTTTGAGCTTGAGCATTTCCTTTTGCTCAAAACCGGCCGGACTGGCCAGCGTAAAATCATTGAGCTTAAAACCAAAACCGCCCATAATTTTAACACCGGCCGAGCCAATAGTTACGTCGCGTTTGGTGGCTTCCTCCACTTTTTGCTCGGCAAGCGCGATTATTTTTGAGGGCGGGAAGAAAACATAAATGGCGGTGACCGCCAAACCGATCAAAACAATGAAAATAACAAAGGCGACAAATAGAAATTTAAACAGCTTTTTCATAGCAGAAATCCTTTCCCCGGTTTTTTATTTGGCTCATAGAACAAGTTTATGGAAATCGCAACCTTGCGAAGGTTTCAGTGCACAAAACATGCGGATTTCAAATGAAGCCTTCGCAAGGTTTCACCATCTTATCCCATGAACCTTTATTTTTCCTACAATCGTAAACAAATCTGAATTATTCATGTGTGGCGGGACGCAGTTTCTTTTTTACCCAAAGCTCTGCATTTTCCCACGTATAAAACATGGTCGGCAAAATCAGCAGCGTCAAAATCGTGGCAAAGGTCAGGCCGAACACGATGCTGATGGCCAGCGGCGACCACCACTGTGTGCTTTCTCCGCCGATGCTCCAACGCCAATTCTTAAAATCGTAACTAATGCCCAGCGCGGTCGGCACCAGGCCCAGGATCGTGGTGGTAGCGGTCAAAAATACCGGCCGCAACCGAGTCATGCTGCTGATCACCAGCGAGTTAAAGCGATCCAGGCCACGTTCACGCAAGACAACGGCGTAATCCAGCAAAACAATGCCGTTGCGCACCACCACGCCGGCCAGACTGATCACACCGATACCGGTCATAATAATGCCGAACGGCGTCCGAGTCACCAGCAGGCCGATCAAAACGCCGATAATCGACAAAATAATGCTGGACATCACCAAAAACGGCACTTTAATCGAGTTGAACTCGGCCACCAGGATAAAAGTAATCAACAGGAGGGTAATGAAAAACGCGCGCATTAAAAAGGTCATGGCCTCGGCCTGCTCCTCGTTTTCGCCGGTGTAGCGCAGTTGATAGCCGGGCGGGAGTTGCATTTCTCTTAGCTTTGTCTGCACTTCCGTCAGCGCCTCGTTCGGATTGCGGCCTTCGACATCCGCCGAGACGGTTACGACGCGCTTTAAGTCTTTGCGCTTGATCGAGCCAAGCCCGCCCTGGGTCTGGATTTTGGCCACGGCCGTCAGCGGGATTTGCTTGCCGCCTTCCGCACTGATGTAGATTTCGGCCAGGTCGTCTATTGAGCGACGACGCTCTTCGGCCAGACGCACGGTGATGTCGTATTCTTCTTCGCCCACGCGGTATTTGGAGGCTTCGGTTCCGTTAATCGCCGTGCGCAGTGCACCAGCAATTTTTGATGTATTCAGGCCGTACATCTTGGCTTTTTCGCGATCCACCACAACACTGAGCTCCGGCTTGCCGGACAAATAATTGTTCTTCAAATTGACCACGCCGGTCACGTCACGGATTTGGCGTTTGATTTCGTCGGACAGGTTGCCCAGCGTTTCAAAGTCATCCCCGCTGATTTCGATATTGATCGCCGCGCCGGTGGGCGGGCCGCTTTCTTCTTTTTTGATGTCGATAGTGGCGCCGACTAAATTTTTTAGCCGGTCGCGGATTTGCTCTACCGTTTTAAACGAATTTTGCTCGCGATGTTCGCGGTCAACCATATCCACCGAAACGACGGCTTTGTTGGATGGACCGGCATCGGACGGGTCAAAGTCGCTGTTACTGACGCCGACGCTGGCCACGTAGACATCGACATCTTTGAATCCGTCCAATTGCGCTTCCACTTGCTTGGTAATCTCATTAGTCACGTCTAAACGTGTGCCGGTCGGCGCTTCAATATTGATATAGATTTTACGCGGCTCGGTATCCGGGAAAAATTCAATGCCCGCGTTAAATTTGGCGAATAAGAGGATAACGACAGCCAGCAAGGTCACCGTACCTAACAGTGTCCGGCCCGGATGCTGCAACGTGGTTACAATCGCCTGGCGATACCAACGAATGAATTTGGGCAGTTTATCCGGCGGTATATCGGCGTAACTTTTGTGCTGTTGATTGGCCGCGGCTTTCAGATACTTTGAGCTCAGCATCGGGTTTATAGTCAGCGAAACAAACAGGGACGCGCTCAGCGCAATAATGACCGTAATCGGCATAAAACTCATGAACTCGCCCACAATGCCGGGCCAAAAAGCCAAAGGCAAAAACGCGCCCATAATCGTCAAAGTCGAGGTAATGACCGGCACCGCTACTTCGGTCGTGCCAAGCCGCGCCGCATCAATAAGGGGATAGCCTTCTTCTACATGACGAAAGATGTTTTCGCAGACGACAATCGCGTCATCCACCAGCATACCCAGCGTCAAAATCAAACTAAAAAGCACCATGAAATTGAGTGTCCAGCCAATGGATTCGATGACGAAAAAAGTAATCAGCATGGACATGGGAATCGCCGTCGCCACAACCAGCGCCATCCGCCAGTCCAAAAAAATCAGCAACACGATCAGCACCAGAATCAGGCCGGTAATGACATTGTTGTCCAACTCGTCCACCATGCTCTGCACGTCTTTGGACATATCGCCGGTAATTGTAATGGCTGTGCCGGCGGATAATTTTGGCTCAAAATCCTTTAAGATTTTTTTGATCTCTCGCGCGATTTGCAGCAAGTTTTCGCCGGAGCGCTTGGTGACGGACAGCGTTACGCATTCAACTTTTTCCTGACGGGCATAGCTACTGCGCTCTTTAAAGCCATATTCGACCTGCGCCACATCGCGCATATAAACCGGACGGTTTTGCACGGACTTGACCACCAGGTTGTCAATCAACTCAACTGCCTTGAACTCGCCGGGCACGCGCACCAGGAATTTAAAATTGCCGATATCCATGGTGCCGCCGGGAATGTTGACATTTTCGTCTTTGATAATGTCGATGATGTTCTGAAAGCTCAGGTTATAGGCGTGCAGCCGCTCCGGGTCGATGTTGATCTTAACTTCGCGTTCCAGACCGCCGGACAGCTTGACATCCAGTACGCCGCGCACGGTTTCGATCTCGTCCTGCAAATCTTCGGCAATTTCCTTGAGCTGTACCAATCCGCCCGATCCAGAAATGTTGATATTCATGATCGGGAATTCGGAAAAGTTGATTTCGGCAACAATGGGCTCTTCTGTGTCATCGGGCAACTCCGACTTGGCCTGCTCGACTTTGTCGCGAGTGAGCTGCAGGGCATCGTCAATCTCCACATCGGCCTCGAACTCGATGGCGATCAGCGAGATGCCTTCGCTGGACGTACTGGTAATTTCCTTGACATCGCGCAGACCCTTCAACTCCTTCTCTATCGGCTGCGTGACTAGCACCTCCATATCGCCGGGCGAAACGCCAAAATACGGCGTGGCCACGAAAATATAGGGAATGGTGATGTCCGGGGCCGACTCGCGCGGCAAGGTGATATATGAGGTCAGGCCGACAAAGATAATGATGACTATCAATACGTAAACCGCCATATAGCGGCTCAGCGAAAATTCAGTTAGTTTCATTGACTCGCTCAAAGTTGCGTGGTGTAATGGTTAAAAATCCGATGTGACTTGCAAACCAATATGGAAAATTTGCGTCCAAATGTCAAGTGGCAAGTTGATGGCGGCTATGACGACAATTGACGGGCAGCAATTACTGACTTGCGGGATGGAGTAGGTATGGCAGCGTAACTGTGGGGTTTTGAAGACGACTCATCTTGGGGAAAGCTCTTCAGCAACGCCCTCTGGAATTAAAAGTCCTCCAAAGAGATGTTGCAAAACGAACAGCGCGTGAATCATCTCCAATGAAATGAGCGGGCTGGCATTGGATATAACCGGTGCGACGGTCATACGCAGATCGCTTCTGCGGTCTGACGTTCGATTTGCCATTCTTCTTCGGTCATATCGAAAAAGGGTATGCCCAATCGCGAGGCATAATGGATAAATTCTAAGCGCGACATATTCAAAAATTGCGCGGCCTTGCCACTGGAAATGATCCCGCGGCGGTATAACTCTACCGTAATCATTTCGTTAATAAGCTGTGGCAGTGGGCGGTTAAGGCCATACAATAACGCCATCACATCGTCGTTCAAATTCAGATGAATCGCGCTCATGAGCAGTTCCTTTGCGATTATGTTTGTTGTCGTATAAATGACGCTCTTTCGTTGACAGGTTTTTGCCTCAGTCAATATGGAAAATCCGCGGCCAAATGTCAACGGCAATTTGATAATGGTTCTTGGTACAAGTTTGTGGAAAGCGACCGGGGCCGTGGATGTCATTCAGT
>CAYOLL010000113.1:0-19570 GCA_964404765.1 uncultured Gemmatimonadota bacterium
TATGCAAAAATAAGTTTCACGACTTTTAGCCGCGCACGGGATCAGGAGGTCTGAACTTACAGGCGGAAACCTTCGCAAGGTTAGCCAACGATTATTGAGAAGTTACCAAACAAAGGTAATTGCTCAAAAAGTGGTGGTAAACCTAACCTTGCGAAGGCTTCAGTGCACGATTTCAACAAAGCCCTTAGGGTCTTTGTTTATAGTCACTTAGATAGCTACGGCAACACATAAAACAATATCGCAAAATAATGACAAATACTTCCGGCCAAAACAAATAAATGCCAGATCGCGTGATGATACGGCAGGCGATGCCACACATAAAAAATGATGCCGGCCGTATAAGCCAGACCGCCTACGCCAATCCAAATCAAGCCGCCGGTGTCAATAGTGGCAACCATTTGTTTGAAAGCAAGCACCGACATCCAACCCATTGCCAAATAGAAAACAAGGGACAGCTTTTGGAATCGGTAAATAAATAAAATCTTAAAGATGATTCCCAGAATCGTCAAGCCCCACAGGATGCCGAACAGCGTCCAGCCCCAAACGCCGCGCATGTTGACCAGCAAAAACGGCGTATACGTGCCGGCAATCAGCAAAAAAATAGCTGAATGGTCGATGATCTTAAAGACGTGCTTGACTTTTGGATTGGGCAGGCTGTGGTAGAGCGTCGAGGCCAGATACAGGATGATCAACGTGCTGCCGTAAATGCTGAAGCTGACGATGTGCCACACGTTCCCATACAGAGAAGCCAGCACGACCAGCAGCGTCAACCCGGCGATGCTGAGACCGGCGCCGATGCCGTGGGTAATGCTGTTTGCAATCTCTTCGCCTAAAGAATACATCTGCTGTCCGGCGGAAAGGCTCGATTTTTTCAGAGAAGCGACCATGCAGACTCCTTTTTGCGCGAAAGCGCATTCAAATCCGTAATGCGCGCAAGTCTTCCGGCGTGGCATAAAAGGCGGCCGAAAAATGTTCAACCTGCGGCGGCCGTGTTAAGGTAACAGCCACTATGTCAAAGCGGCTGTCGGAGTCCATGCGCTGATGAATCGTCAAAAAACGAAAAGCCGCTTTAATAATTTGCCGCCGCTTGGCGGTGTTAACAGCCGACTCCGGACGGGCAAAAGTAATGTTCTGACGCGCTTTGACTTCTACAAATACCAACATACTATCTTTTTCGACAATCAAATCAATCTCAGCATGACCGGCATGGAAGTTCTTTTCCAGAACGCGATAGCCCTGACCGATTAGATATTCGGCGGCAATAGATTCGGCCAGGTCGCCGGTGACTTTAGTTGTCGGCTTAGATGTTGTCATTAAATTTTAAGCCTTTAATCCGTAGCTGTAGAGTGCGCCGGCCTTGCCACTCGTTTTCATCAATTACATAAGCCAGATTGAGGCGTGGTCGTTCGTATTGCAGCCGATCATAGTATTTATCGCTCATGTTATAAGCGATCGCTTCCAGTATTTGGGTCTTCTTGCGGACGCGAAATTTGAGATGATTGGTGCCGACTACGCTGGGTGAACCAACCATTTCCAGACCACGGCTAAGAAAAACAGGCCGCATATTTTCCGGGCCAAAAGGCGAAAGCATATAGAAGGAATCAACCAGGGCATCGTTAATTTCATCCAAATCCACTTCGCAATCAATATACAATTTTGGAATATAGTCATCTTCAGTCAACTTGTCGAAGGCAACGTGCTGCATAGCTTCGCGAAAGGCGTCAATTTTATCAGCTTTAATGGTTAAACCCGCGGCGTGTTTATGCCCGCCAAAACCAAGCAGATGCTCTTCACACTGTTTTAGCGCGGCAAACAGATGGAAGCCTTCTACACTGCGGGCCGAACCTTTGCCAATATGGGTTTCCGGATCAATAGAGATCATAATCGTCGGGCGATAAAATTTTTCTACCAGGCGGGAAGCGACAATGCCGATTACACCCTGATGCCAGGATTCCGAAGCGAGTATCAAAGCTGTTGTTTTGTCAAGATCAATTTTTTCATTAACCAATTGAACGGCTTCTTTAAAAGTATCTTCGTCAATACGGCGACGACGACGGTTTTTATCCTCTAAAATGCGGGCAATGTTCAGCGCCTGTTGCTTATTTTCGGTGGTAAAAAGTCGGACGGCCAATTGTGCATCGCCTAATCGGCCAACGGCGTTGATACGCGGCGCTAAGATAAACACAAGCTTGCCGCTGGTCAAGCTGTGGCCACGCAGACCGGTTATATCCATCAAAGCTTCGAAGCCTGGATTAAGCCCTTCTTCTAATTTTTGAATGCCAAAGCGGGATAAAACGCGGTTTTCATGCGTCATGGGTACTAAATCCGCCACACTGCCCATCGCGACTAAATCCAGATAGGGCGCTAAATCATCCAGCGTATGGCCTGTCGCATAAAAAAGACCTTGTACTAACTTGAACGTAACGCCTACGCCCGCCAAATAATAGGCCGGGCTGCTTTCCGGCAGCAGCTTTGGATTAATAATCGCATATCCAACCAAATTATCGCTTTGCACTTCATGATGATCTGTGACGATGGTATCAATGCCCATCCGCTCGGCCAAGTGAATTTCGTTGGAGGCGGTAATGCCGCAATCGACGGTGATCATCACCTTGCAGCCGCGGCGGACGGCTTCGGCCACGCTTTGCTCGGACAGGCCGTAGCCGCTGTTCAGACGATTGGGGATGTAATACGAAACGCGAGCGCCAAGTCGCTTGAGCGCCAAATAGAGCAGCGAGGTCGAGGTGACGCCGTCAACATCATAATCGCCATGAATCATGATGTGCTCATTTTCTTTAATGGCGGTTAAGATACGATCCACGGCTTTTTGCATGTGCGAAAAAATGCTCGGATCGGTTACATCGGACATTTTTGGCCGTAAAAATGTGCTGGCGGCCTCAGTTGAGGTTATATTTCGTTGTAGCAGAATTTTGGCAATCAACAGAGGAATGTCTAATTCAGCGGCTAAACGTGTGGCATGTTCAAGCGGGGGAGCTTCGACGAGAATCCATTTCTTTTCCATGATCCATGCATCCTTTTTTTAAAAAGGTAAAAAGAGGATGATGGATACGATTGGCCGTTAAGCAGGTCGTAAGCCGAGTTCTGTCGCCCCATTATTCGAAAAAAATTATGGAACGGATGGCCATTTCTCTGGGGAACAAATCACTCTGTTCCTCAAGCGACCAAACCCGGGAATCTGGGAGCGGGCCGCTCCTGTCTCGTACAGAGAACATTCCCCTATTCGATCTTGCTCCAAAATGAGGCTTGCCTTGCCCTTAAGAATTACTTCAAAAGGCGGTGCGCTTTTACCGCACCATTTCACCCGTGCTCAATAAGCGCAGGACAACCCCGGACGTTTGTCAAGCTGTAATAAAACAGCCCGACGCTATCCGGCGTTTTATTACTGCCGGTGAGCGGTGTCTTTTCTGTGGCACTTTCTTTGGGATTACTCCCACCTCGCGTTACGAGGCATTTTGCCCTGTGGAGCTCGGACTTTCCTCAAATGAAAATCTTCATTTGCGACCATCAAACCTGCTTAACGTGCCTCATTTCGTTCTCTTTCTAAAGAAAAACGATTTTCATATCCATCATTATATTTAAGAAAAACTATTTACAGGAGATGGACCGAAGAGGCGCTTAAGCGAGTAAAAACACAAGCGCCCCAAAAAGATAGACCGCACAGTCTTTTGGGGTTAGACGTCAATAAAAGTCAGAAGGTGTGGCGTCTTTAGACGGTCTATTATTGCCTGATTTGGACAAATCTCTTCTATCCAAACCAATCGTTTTTGAAAAAGATATTACGTTGCAGTTTTTATGGCAGAGACTCCATAGAATTGACAGCACAATGTTCTACTAATTCGGCGCTGTCAAACGAATCGCGAACTTTCTTCCGGCCAATAAACAAGCCGGCCACAGCCCTCGCAAGTCAGCAAACGGTCGCGCATTCGGGCCATATTAATCATTTGGGGCGGCAAAGCGCGATAACAGCCACTGCAAGCGCCTTTTTTAACGGGAGCGACTACCGGCGTACGAGACCGCCAAATTCGATTGTACTGACTTAAAATGTCCGGCTTGACATTTAGCATGACTTTTTTGCGATCCTCGTACTTTTGCTTAAGCGTGCTATCAATGGAATCGTACTGCACCTGGATGACTTGCTTTTTCGTCTTGAAACTTGCCACATTTTCCGTAACCGTTTTTTCTAAAGTTTCGATCGTTTTAATCTTAGCTTCAATTTTATCCATAACACTCAAGATTTCTTCTTCCATATTGGCGCTTTTACGGCGTTCGGCATCGATTTCGTGTTGGAGAGCGGTATATTCGCGGGCAGTTGTCACTTCTACTAATTGTTCTTCGAAGTTGACGCGGGCGCTTTCAGAAATGGAGAGTTCACGCTCGATACGTCGCTTGTCTTTTTGCAGATTTTCCAGTTGCTCGCGTTCAGAATTCAACTGCTTCTCCAGTTGTTCAATTTGCTCGTCAAGTTCTGCGATTTGACGGGGCAGTTCGTCGCGTGCTTTTTCGTTTTCTCTAATGCCCTCGTCAACTTTTTGCAATTCAAGCAATGCTTCCAAAGTCTCAGTCATGATCCCCTCTTACCGTTTTGGGTTAGCCCCATCAGCATAAAAAAAAAGTGCGCCGGCTTCCTCAACCGACACACTTTTGCTTATCTTTTCGCGTCGTATTTAGGCTGATATGGGCTTACAGCCGCAATTATTGATGTCCAGAAAACCTTTCGCATACGCATTTTTTTATTTTAAAGATGGTGGGCGAAACAGGGATCGAACCTGTGACCTCTGGTTTGTGACACCAGCGCTCTCCCAACTGAGCTATTCGCCCATCCGTCATATATTATATTTGGTGGGCCCACCTGGGTTCGAACCAGGGACCAACCGGTTATGAGCCGGTAGCTCTAACCAACTGAGCTATGGGCCCGTTAGCATCGTAAATCATAATACGGCTTTTACGACGTGATGTCAAGAAATTTTTAGATTGACCTGCCGTTTCGTTACAATTCTTTGTTCCGATGTCAACCGACGGGTCGCTTTTAGCGCGTATTCGTTCAGTCCTAACCCGGACAAGCCGGAAGCAAAAGTAGATATGACATTTCTTGAAGAAATGTCATATCTTGCTCGGAAATTTTTGCCAAAAAAGCAAAGATTTGACTTGTTAGATAGATACTAAAATTATGGGATGATTTAACTCTTAAACCGGTTGCGTCGCATCTTTTTTCGCGCAGCAATTTTTATATTTCTTGCCGCTGCCGCATGAGCAGGGGTCGTTTCGACCGATACGCGGCTCCTGGCGTACAATCGGCTTTTGCTTGCGCGGCTCGCCTGCTTCAGGGGCATTCGTCACGGTGCGCTGATTTGCCTGATTTTCTTCAGGCGCTCTTTCCAGATTGTAGGCGTTATAAGCTTCGTGACGCGCCTGTACATTCCGGGCTTGCACTTGCTCACGTTGCCGGCGCTGCTCTTGCAAAATTGCATCCTGAGTTCGTGGAATTAGCGCTAATGTTGACTTCTTTATATCCATTAGCAGTTCGGTAAACAGTTTAAAGCTTTCTGTTTTATACTCAATCAGCGGATCGCGCTGGCCATAGGCGCGTAAGCTAATGCCCTCTTTAAGTTGATCCATTTCATATAGATGATCACGCCATTTTTCGTCTATTACCTGTAACAGGCGGTAGCGTTCGATTTTACGGATCATCTCTTCGCCCGTTTGCACTTCACGCGCTTCATATAGCTTTTTAATGTTTTCAACAATTTCATCCAACAGCCCATCACGGCTAAAACCGGCGCGATCCTCTAAGCTAATAAATGCCTGGGTGGATGTTAGAAAAATACGTCCGACTTCAGCATCTAAACCGTCCCAATCCCATTCTTCGGCATAGGTTTTCGGATCTGTATACTCTTCGATAATATCCGCCACGACTTCGTCGATAATTTCAAAAATATAATCCCGCATGTTCTCGCCTTGCAAAACATGAGAGCGAATATCATAAATAACTTCGCGCTGCGAATTCATCACATTATCATATTCCAGCAAGCGCTTGCGAGTGCCAAAATTACGCTCTTCCACTTTCTTTTGGGCGGTTTCAATGGCGTTGGTAATCATCGAATGGGTGATGACTTCGTTTTCTTCAGCGCCTAATTTATCTAAAAAGCCGGCGACTCGTTCGGAAATGAATAAGCGCATCAAGTCGTCTTCTAAGGATAAAAAGAAACGCGACGAGCCGGGATCACCTTGCCGGCCGGCACGTCCACGCAATTGTCGATCAATCCGCCGCGACTCGTGCCGCTCGGTGCCGATAATATGCAGTCCTCCGACATCCGCCACGCCCGGTCCCAGTTTAATGTCCGTGCCACGCCCGGCCATATTTGTGGCGATTGTTACTGCGCCCCGTTCGCCGGCTTTGGCAATGATTTCGGCTTCCTGCTGATGGTATTTTGCATTAAGAATATTATACGGGATTTTGTATCGCGCCAGCATTCGACCAAGTGTTTCAGAAACTTCTACGGACACCGTGCCGACTAGTACCGGTCGTCCCTGTTTGTGCATATCTTGAATTTCCTGAATGACCGCGTTGAATTTTTCGCGCTTGGTACGGTAGATGTGGTCGTCAAAATCCTTGCGAGATATTGGCTTATTGGTCGGGACGACGGTTACCGGCAGCTTGTAGATTTGAAAAAACTCACTTTCCTCTGTAATCGCCGTACCGGTCATTCCGGCGAGCTTATGATACATTCGGAAGAAGTTTTGAATGGTGATTGTGGCCAAGGTTTGCGTTTCGGCCTCGATGGTCACATTTTCTTTAGCTTCCAATGCTTGATGCAAGCCATCGCTGTAACGTCGCCCGGGCATCATGCGTCCGGTGAACTGGTCTACGATAATAACTTTATTTTCTTGCACGACATAATCGACATCTTTTTCAAATAGCGTGTAAGCCCGCAATAATTGATGGATATTATGCAGTTTTTCGCTTTGCAGCGCATAATCCCGATTCAATTTTTCAAGTTCCTCTTGTTTTTGCTCCGGCGTCAGGTCTTCGTCACCTTGAATTTTGGAAACTTCCATGCTTAAATCGGGCAGGACAAAGAAGCGGCGGTCTTCGCCTCGCGCTAAAAAGTCGATACCCTTTTCGGTAATTTCCACACTGTTATTTTTTTCGTCAATAGCAAAGTATAGTTCGTCATCAATCTCGTGCATGCGTTTATCCATCATGTATTCATTTTCGACTTGCTGCACCAGCTTTTTGACGCCTGTTTCTTTGTACATCTTCTGTAGCTTTTTGTTTTTAGGCGCGCCGCGACTGGCCCGCAAAATCTCGACTCCGGCCTCGTCGTCTTTATCGGGTTCCGCCAGCAAAAGTTCGCCTTTATGCAAAATTCGATTAACTAACAGTGTTTGTTCATTCCATACTTTATAGACGCGCGGTTTTAGCTCATCGTATAAATTGTTCGAGTGGTCAACGGCGCCGGATATAATCAGCGGCGTGCGAGCTTCATCCACTAATACGGAGTCTACTTCGTCCACAATGGCATAGTGAAAGCCACGCTGGACCATGTTTTCCTGAGAGCCTGCCATATTGTCATAAAGATAGTCAAAACCAAATTGGGCGTTTGTCCCATACAAAATATCACAGTAATAAGCTTCACGTCGCGAGCACGCGGTTAGTTTTATGCCTAAATTTGGGTCAAGTGTGACTTTAAAAGCATTGTCATCACTGCTGCGGTCTTGAATAACTGCGACAGTCAGGCCTAATTCTAAATACAAGCGGCCCATCCAGCAGGCATCGCGCCGGGCTAAATAATCGTTTACCGTAACAATGTGAACACCTTTTTTAGACAGGGCATTCAAATATACCGGCATCGTTCCAACTAAGGTTTTGCCTTCGCCGGTGGCCATTTCGGCAATATGACCGTTATGCAGCGCAATGCCACCAATTAACTGGACATCGAACGGCACCATATTCCACACGGCTTCCTGGTTCAGGATGAAGTATTTCGTATCTTTTAGACGGCGGCAAACTTCTTTGACCACCGCAAAAGCTTCCGGTAAAATATCGTCTTCAACTTCGTCGGCGTTTAAGCGTTCAAAAAATTCTTGTGTCTTTCCCTTCAGCTTTTCGTCCGATAGGGATTGATATTCGTTAAAATGGGCATTAATTTCTTCAATAATCGGCATTACTTTTTTAATGTCACGATCCGATTTTGTGCCAAAAAGTTTGGTAAACAACCTGCTAAACATGAGCACCCTTTCCAAAAAAAAGAAAGTCTATTATTTATAACAATTAGTCTTTTAATATATACGATTCAGGCCAAAAATCCACTTGCATTCTTAACGTTTAAATTTAAAAAGTCTTGCACAAGCACGTCGAATTTATATTTTAACATGCGTATTTACTCGTAATGCTTTGCGTCATGCTTAGATTGAGCATGAATTTCATAAAATAGGAGGGAACTTATGCTGAAAGATTTTAAAACTTTTTTAATGCGCGGAAATGTTGTTGATATGGCAATTGGCGTTGTAATCGGCGGCGCCTTTGGCAAGATTATTTCTTCGCTGGTCAGCGATATTTTAATGCCGCCCATCGGCTTAGTAATGGGTGGCGTCAACTTTACCGAGTTGTTTATCGATCTCTCCGGCGTGGGTTACGAATCTTTGGCCAAAGCGAAGGAAGCTGGAGCCCCGACGATCAATTACGGCATGTTTTTAAATACCATGATCGATTTTGTTATCGTCGCTTTTGTCATCTTTATGGTCGTTAAAGCGTACACTCGTCTGACGGAGAAGCCGCCAGCCCCGTCGCCCGTCGCAGCGCCGACGTCAAAGGATTGCCCGTACTGTCTGACGGCCATTCCCATTAAAGCCTCGAAATGCGCGCACTGCACTTCCGATGTAAAGTAGGAAAGCAATAAATTTTGACAGATGCAAAAGGGCGGTATTTGAAGAAAATACCGCCCTTTATTTATTCATGACTTGATGATTTGGTTCTTAAACACGCCGCCGTTATTTCGCAGCCTGCGGTTCTCCATAGATAAAGTCGTCCATCACGGCAACGTCAACGGCGCCGTCATCCGTGGGGCCGAGCGCGGTGTTACCATAAGCAATCCGCACACGGTGCACGACGGCAGTGGGAAACGCCACGCCTAAGAACGACAGGCCCTCATTGGCGATTGGCGTCGCAAACTGGCCTAACGAATTGTCGTCAATGTCAAAGTACTCGAATGAGGTATTATGCGCCTCGTCTACATCCGTGTAGACCGCACCGAATCCGCGCACCACTGCCGGTGTATTGGTTCCCGGCACAAAGAACTTCAGGTCTACAACATTGCTGCCGATCGGCGAAAACAGCCGCTCCGGGCTGAAAACCTGAAAGACACTGCTGTAGGCCGGATTGATGTGCCCGAATCGGACCGCCGCGCGGGACGGATTATCGCTATCGGCGCTAACCTGAACGCCTGTTCCCGGCGTGGTCAGGACAGCGCCGCGGGCCCGCGGCGCGCCGGGGGCATTGAAAAAGCTTGATGGCAGAAAGAAGGGCGCGGCGAGACTGTCCGGAACAGCATCCCAATTCATCTCGCGCCGTCCCGAAGATTGAGTCCCCGGTGTGCCGGCATTGTTAGGCTCACCCAGGAGCCGCCGGTATTCATCCACTTTTGGCTGGATATTGCCGGCGGCGCTTATGACGGTGGGCTCCACGATCTCATCGTCATCGCCGCAACCCGCAAGCAGCGCGGTTACCACCGCGAAATTCAGAATCAGAATTCGAATAGTTCCCCTCTTCATGATAATCCTCCTTAATCGTGTTAAGGTTGTGATGCTACACCGCGTTACCATCCGCAAGTTAACTTTCCGGCTCATGGAACAAGACGATGAAAATGAAAAATTGTCATCCTGTTCCATGAGCCTGATTTGATCATCCGGCGCATTCTAAGCACAGAATTTTTTATAGCGCTCGTTAATGCGGCCCCAATGCAAATGGTTCAAGAAATTGTCAATGTATGCTGCCCGGCCAGGCCCGTCTTTATGATAGTACGCGTGTTCAAAAACATCGCAGGCAATGAGTGGAACGCCGCCCCAAATCGCGCCGTACTGGTGCTCATCCACCAACACATTCAATAGCCGGCCGCTATAGAGCCGATCATGCACTAACAGACCCCAGCCGCTTAATTTGGCAGATACGGCGGCGGCTTTAAAGTCGGCTTTCCAGGCATCAAATGAGCCGAATTCCTTGTTGATTGCCGCTACGATTTCCCCGCCTTTGGACGAATCGCCATCGCCGCCAAGGTTTGCCCAGTATACATCATGCAACAGCGCTCCGGCATGGTTCCAGGTGGAACGGCGTTTCAGTTCGCCGATTTGGCTGTAATTGCCGTTGGCGCCGGCGCGATCTGCCGTTTCCAGCTCTTTTTCAATCGCGTTCAATGAGACGACATAACCTTTGTGGTGACGATTGTAATGCCAGTCTGTTGTTTCCGGCGAAACAACGCCTTTCAACAGGCTTTTTGCCTCTTCATCACTATATGGGCGTGGGTTAAATTTCCATTCATAGGCCATTATAAAATACCTCCAAGTTGGGTAAAGTAAACAAACGATTTAATTAAAAATGTTATGTGAATAGTATAGTTAGGAGACAGGGAATTTTTGAGTACAGGCGAATCTATATGCGCTTTGCCGTGAATTGTTCCCGCCCGAATTCGCCAATAAATTTAGCCGGGGCCTACCCGCCGCCGCAACTGTTTTAAAGCCACGTCCCAATCTTTAAAGGTCGGAGCGGCAATATATTTTGCCTCGTGACTGGCCGGGTCTTCAAAAGCAAGCGCGGCGGCATGAAGCGTCAAGCGTTCAATCAACGGGCGTTCTTGCCAGTCGTCGCGTGTCTTTGGGCGATAGTCGCGCTTAATCTCTGACAGGAAAAATGCCTTGCGCCGACCGTAGCGCGCATCTATCAACAAAGGATGGCCTATGCTGGCTAAGTGCACCCGAATTTGATGGGTCCGCCCGGTTCGCGGTTTTAGCTCAATTAATGCGGCTTTGGCCAATTTCTCCAGAAGGCGATATTCGGTTTGAGCCGGTTTACCCTCGGCGGCAATAATCATCAGACCTTTTTTAGCGGGATGTGGCAGTAATGGTTTGTTAATGACCCCGCTTTCATCTGCCGGATGGCCATCAACAATGGCCAGGTAGGTTTTTTGCACGGAGCCTTCTTCAAACTGACGGCACAACGCCGCATGAGCCGTCGCGGTTTTTGCCATTATCAAAGCACCGCTGGTTTCGGCATCCAGGCGGTGTACGACGTACCAGCGTTCAAAATCACGGGTCGGATTAAAGGCGCAGGTTTGCGCGCTAAAATCATTGAGCAAGTCGATCAAATTCGGACGATCTTTATCCCAATGGTCGGGAATTACCAGAACGTGCGGCGGCTTATTGAGAACTACGCAGGCTGGCGATTCATATAAAATATCGACCGTAATTTCCGGCGTTAATCGCCAGGTTGCATTCGCTTTCATGTAAATTCCAGAGGTTAAGGCTCTTGACAAAAACGGTTTACTCAGCTATCTTTTGCCATCTTGCGGCGGTTTCCTGCGTATTGCTATCGAGCAGCCGCTAATCCTGGATAATTCACAACTTTTGCCACAAAGTCACTAAGACACGAATGGAAAGCAAAAGCAAGATAGACGATTTTGTCATCTCAAAGCGCATTTTCTGGGATAAAATGGTCAGTCCGTGTTAAATCGTGCTTTGTGTCTTCGAGTCTTTGTGGCTGATGAATAATTCAGGCACTACTTCCGGTTGATGACAAAAATAATCCTTTCAAAACATATCGCTTGTAAATTCTAATGACTTTTCCGGAAATTATCAGCCAAAGCGCTGTCATGCAAGAAGTTTTTCATATTTTGCAGCGGCTTATGACCAGCGATGCCAGTGTCCTGATTCAAGGCGAGAGCGGGACGGGAAAAGAATTGATTGCTCACGTTATACACCGGTACGGGCCGCGTCGCGAAAAACAGATCGTCGATATTGATTGCGGCGCGATTCCCGGCGATTTATTGGAAAGTGAGCTGTTCGGTCATATCAAGGGCGCTTTTACAGGCGCATATACCGATAAAGTCGGGTTGCTTGAGATTGCTTCCGGCGGCGTTATTTTGCTGGATGAAGTGGCTAACGTCCCGCTCACAACGCAGGCAAAACTACTGCGAACTATTCAGGAAAAAGCGGTTCGTCGCCTGGGCGATCATGCGCTTCGCGGCTATGATGCGCAAATTATTGCTACAACTAACAAGGATCTGAAAGCAGAAATTCACGCCGGCAGATTTCGTGAAGATTTATTTTTCCGGCTAAATGTCATCTCGCTGCAAGTTCCGCCCTTGCGCCGGCGTTTGGAAGACCTGCCCTTGCTGCTGGATTATTTGCAACAGCGAATTGCTCAGCGGAATAAGGTGTCGCCGAAAACTTTTAGCCCGGCGGCCATCAAACGATTGCAATCTTACGCCTGGCCGGGCAATATCCGTGAGTTGGAAAATGTCATCGAGCAGTTACTGATTTTAAACGCCAATAATCGGATTGAGGTCATTGATTTGCCGACTCATATTATTGGCATTGAATCTCCCGTTGTAGAAAGCGATGCTCTGGCTGCACATGAAAAAGCCCATATCCTTAAAATTTTGACCAAAACGCGCTGGAATATCCGAACTACCGCAAAACTGCTGGAAATCAGCCGGACAACGCTTTACAGCAAAATCGAAAAACACGGCTTGTCTATGCGGGATTTTCGTGAAGAAGTATAAGATGAATAGAAGGCGCTGCATGGGGAATGTTGCGATAAAACAGCTATCGTTATCTTCAAATAAATTGGCCAATCATTAAAAGCAGGGTATAGTAAAACCTGCCGCGGTTTTTTTACTTGCCAACCAGGTTCTTTTGCATTATGATTTCCGCGCTTGGAGTATCCCATGTGTCTTAGAGATTTTGTGGTTATCATTATCGTCGCAGTGGAGCTTGAAAAATGATGGAAGTGTGGTCTGAGCGCGAATGCGCTTTGCAAGAGGTTGAGCAAATCCTGCAGCAAATTGTCAACAGTGGCGTGCCTGAAGAGAGACTGATTGAGCAAATTCAACAGTTTGAAAAGGGCTATTTCGCCATTGAACTGGATCGCCCGTGTACGTCTGGCGACGGCATTGTTATTATCACGGAAGCGCAAGCGCCGGTTTTGCTTCACCACTATCGTCAAGCGGCAGAAGACGGCCGTTTGACCCAGTTTGTGCCGGCCTCGGGCGCGGCTACCCGGATGTTTCAGTCATTGCTGGCGGTGTGCTATCGTGAAACGGGTTTGACTGCCGGTGAGCTAAGTCAAAGCGGCGATGCCGATGACCAATTTAGTTGGAAGTTTTTCCAAAATCTGACCCGTTTTGCTTTTGTGGACACACTTCGGGCCGCGCTGAGTCATGACGGCCTGTCATTGGACGCCTGTTTGGCCGGCGATGACTATCACACCGTTCTTAAGCGCTTGCTGACGCCTGCCGGGTTGAATTTCGGTAATCTTCCGAAAGGACTAATTCCATTTCATTATTACGAAGATGGAAGTCGCACGGCTTTTGAAGAGCATCTCCGCGATACGGTGGGATGCGCCAGAGATCGCGGCAATCTCGTGCGCCTGCACTTTACAATTGCCGCAGAATTTCACGCCCATATTGCCGCCGAATTGGAAAAGGCCATGCGCAAATTTGACGGGCAGGGCGTTCGTTTTGAACTAACCTTCTCCGAGCAAAAAGTCAGCACCAACACTATTGCTGTGACTTTGGATCACTCGGCATTTCATGATGCGCAAGGGCGGTTGGTTTTTCGTCCTGCCGGACACGGGGCTTTGCTGGAAAATCTGGAATCATTACAGGGTGACATTGTGATGATTCGAAATATTGATAATGTTGTGCCTGACCATCTCAAGTCGGAAATATTGCACTATAAATCGTTGCTGCTCGGTTATTTGGTTGAGCTGCAAAATCGTTGTTTTGCCTATCTGAACCGGTTGGCCAAAGAGCCGGGTGACGCAGCGTTTCTGATGGAAGTGGTCGCATTTGCTCGGGAAAAATTGTACATCGATTTATCCACCGATCTTATCCGGGGCGAGCCGGATGTATTAAAAACCGCCCTGATCCTTTACCTGAATCGACCTTTGCGGGTCTGTGGCATGGTGAGAAATGTAGGCGAGCCGGGTGGCGGCCCGTTTTGGGTCCGGCAATCTGATGGTTTGCTTTCATTACAAATCGTGGAGAAATCACAAATTGATTTAAGTGTGGAATCGCAGCAACGTATTTTGGCGTCTTCGACGCATTTTAATCCGGTGGATATTGTATGCGGCCTGCGCGACTATACCGGCCAGCCCTTTAAACTGCGCCAATATCAAGACCCAAACACGGGCTTCATTACGATCAAATCCAAAGATGGCCAAGTTCTTAAAGCCCTGGAACTGCCGGGCTTGTGGAATGGAGCAATGGCCTTTTGGAATACGGTTTTTGTTGAAATGCCGCTCTCCACATTCAATCCTGTTAAAACTGTCAACGATTTGCTGCGTTCGGAGCATCAGTCTCCGCACGATCGTAAGCTACCGTCACCTAAAAAGGAGAACAACACATGAGTGTAAAACTTGAAACTCGCAACGAAGAGAAATGTCTGGTTGTCGCTATTGGGGAAGAGCGGCTGGATGCCCGTCTGGCGGTGTCTTTCAAAGAAAAGATGATCGAGTTTGTTACCGCCGGTCATTTGCACATCGTATTAAATCTCAGCAAGGTAAGCTTTGTTGACAGCAGCGGTCTCGGGGCAATTGTCTCAATCCTGAAAGCGATTGGACGTAATGGTGATCTCATGATTTGCCATATTCAGACTCCGGTCATGGGACTTTTCAAGTTGACCCGTATGGATCGGGTGTTTCGTATTTTTGAAACAGAGGCCCTGGCGATTGAAGCCATTTCAAAATAGTCGCCATTAGCCGGGAAACAGGTGTATATATGAGCAGTCGCCGAATTCAATTTACGATTGACAGCGATTTGGAAAATGTTGGCTTGGTCGGTATGGCTATTAATCGAATATGCTTGTCTTTGACCGTGTTCGACGAGAACGATTGTTATATGATTGAACTATGCGTGGTGGAAGTATGCAACAACATCATTGAGCATGGTTTTAATAGCGAAAAAGGCCATCTTTTTTCGATTATCCTGACGCTTCACCCGCATGAACTTGCGTTTGAAATTACAGATACCGGGATGTCTATTCCATCGCTCCGTTTTATGCCCCTGAATACCGATCCTGATGCTCGGGAAAGCTTGTCGGAAGGCGGAATGGGGTTGCTTATTTTGCAGTCGGTTATGCAGGACGTTCAATATCGTGTCGAGGCAGATGGAAATAAGCTGCTGTTTTTTAAACGATTCCAAAAATAGAATTATACAGCGCACCGTTTAGATTTAGATTTTTGGCGATCCTTATGGGTTTTGTTCTTTAACTTTAACCCGTTGTGTTTGCTACTGGGTAGGAAAAAGCCTTCCGGGTTTGAAAAATGAAACCTCTTGAGTTCCTCACCTCTGAAAAGTCTAAAATTACAGGACTTGGAAGGTTATTTTGCTAATGCCCGTCATACTTGAATTTCAAGCGACGTATCTCGTTCCCAATCTCTGATTGGGAACGCACTTGTATCGGAAACTCTGTTTCCACTATCTTCAATCAGAGTAACGAAATACGAAACACAGTTTCGTCGGCAAGCGCGTTCCCAAATAGAATTTGGGAACGAGGATTGTGCAATAACCTTCCAAGTCCTGTAAAATTAACCCATTTGAAGAATACCGCGCGTCTTTATTTTTTTTTGCAAATATACGTTTTTATTTTTGCGGATCCCGAATGTTGCCCCTGCTCAAGAGAAGACACTTCCGGGTGTGCCCATGCGCACAGACATAGGTGTGCTGAAGGTAGATAACCAGGGCACAAAAGAGGGTTTTATGGTGAAAGTGCTGATTGCTGAAGATAATTTTTCTATCCGGGAAATTATGCGAAGTTTTCTTGTCAGTTTGGGCTATGCAGTTGTGACCGTGCCTGATGGAGCGGAGGCTATTAGCATTCTACATCCGGAGCATGATGTTCAAATTGTGATTACAGATTGGATGATGCCCAGAAAATGCGGGTTGGACATTATTAAGCATCTCCGTAGTCGTCCAGCCGGCGTGTATGTCTACGTTATTGTTATTTCGGCTATTACGAATAAAGCGGGTATCATTGAATGCCTGGACGCAGGAGCTAACGATTATATAACGAAACCGCTTGACCTGGCGGAGTTAAAAGCCCGGATGCATACCGGGGCGCGGTTGGTTAGTCTGGAAAAGGAACGGGTTCGACAGAATCAAGAGCTCCGGGAGTGGAACGAATTACTCACGAAAGAACTCAAGGCGGCGGCTGATGTTCAAAAATCATTTTTGCCGCCGTCCGTCATGACTTTCGGCTATGTCACTGTGGCGCATTTGGTGCAGCCATGTTCGCATTTGGGCGGCGATACGCTCAACGTGTTCCCGCTGGACGATACCCACCTTGGTTTTTATGTGCTGGATGTTAGCGGACACGGGGTTGTTTCGGCGTTGATGGCGGTTATGTTGAGCCAATTGTTGAGCCCCGATCCCAATAAGTCTTCGTTGCTGAAGCGCCGCGCTTTTACGGCTTTTGGTTCCGATATCGTCTCGCCGGGCAATGTCGCTCTTGAATTGAACAAGCAGTTTCAAATTGATGCCACCCACGATCAATATTTCACTATGTTTTATGGTGTTTTGGATACGACGACGCTTATTTTGCATTATGTTTCCGCGGGATTTCCCGATATTCTGCATCAGACGACGGATGGAACAATTCATCATTTGGAACAGCCCGGATTTCCCATTGGCTTTATGGAAGATGCCGATTTTCCGACTTATAAGCTGAGCCTCAAACCCGGTGACCGGCTCTACATCTATTCCGATGGTCTGGTTGAAGCCAGCTATCCCGGTAAAGGTCAATTTGGCGTGGAACGCCTGGCGGCTATTGCCGTGGCTGCCGGCCAACCTTTACCGGATGCGCTCAAAGTCATTACCGGACAGGTTGAAGCCTGGTGTGAAAATGAGCAGCCGGCTGATGACTTGTCAATCATGGGTATTGAAATCTCTTTGCAAGCCCAACAGATGATTATAGATGGTCTGACATCGTATTTTGCGGATTAAATTCGGCTATTTATTTAGTAATTCTTTATGCCTTGGTGACTTCGTGGCTGATGAATAATTCAGGCAGAGAACCCCAGATGAAAATATTGATTGTGGAAGATGATCCGGGCACACAACGGTTATTAATGCGTTGTATGAAAATGTGGGGATATGACGCTATTATTACCGGAAATGGGCAGGAAGCTTTTGAATTAATCTGTGCCACCCAGTTCCCCATTATGTTGACGGATTGGATGCTCCCGGGATTGGATGGCATTTCTTTAGTGAAAAAAATTCGGGAACTGCCGCAAGATGCTCACATTTATACTTATGTAATTCTTTTTACAGCCCGAGATGAAAGAGAAGACCTGATCACGGCTTTTAATGCCGGGGTGGATGATTTTCTTAGAAAGCCAATTATACTCAACGAGCTACAAGTGCGGCTGACTGCCAGGCGACGCATCCTTGAGCTTGAGCAGACGCTGACCCGGCAAAATCAGGAATTGGCGTTAAAAAATCTGCGGATGCAAAAAGATCTGGAAGCTGCCAGTCACATCCAAAAAGCTTTATTGCCAAGCAAGTCCGCATCTATAGCCGGATTACATTTTGCGTGGCTTTATAAACCTTGTACAGAATTAGGCGGCGACATTTTCAACATTTTTCAACTTAATGAGAAAGAAGTTGGATTTTTTATCATTGATGTCTGCGGGCACGGTTCTGCGGCAGCCTTACTGGCTGTTTCGCTAAGCCTGATGTTGAACCCAAAGCTTAACCCTATCGAAGATACCGGTTCACCCTTAAAAATTTTGAGCCGTTTAAACGATCACTTTCAGCTAACAGTTGATAACGATCAATATTTTACTATTTTGTATGGCGTTCTTCATATTTCGGAGCGCCGGTTGCGCTATGCAACTGCCGGTCATCCGGGTCTTATTATTGTTTCGGAAAACGCCCCGCCGCAACTGATTGAGCGGCCGTCCGTACCGATTGGCTTTCTGGATCAGCCCGATTATGAAGAGTATACGCTTTTTTTGAATGCGGGTGATCGCATTTATCTTTTATCGGATGGTGTGACAGATAGTTGCGACGCCAATCGCGTTCCGTTAGGCGCGGAAAAGCTGATGGAATTGCTCTTCCAAAACCGTGTGCAATCTTTAGCGGCAAGTTTGGAATGGTTGCAGATTTTCTTGGATAATATGATAAACGCCGCAGACTTTAATGATGATATATCTATTATGGCGCTGGAAATTGAACGGTTCTAAAAAATTTCGGCCTGTGCGATTGAACACCAATTGCCGGCTATCCACCGCAAAAAAAGTAAAAAAAAGATTAAAATCGTAGCGAACTTTGCGGTAAAGATTTCCGTTCGCAACGCAAATGTTTGGGATTTGGGGGAAGAAGCGTGTCTTTTTACTTTAAAAAGTTTGAAAACCGGCGGCCACTGGAGCCGGTGCCATATTCTTTTTGGCGCGAGACGCTGTGGCAATTTTTGGCCACCATCAATCTTGTTTTCGGCGGTTGGTATATTTATTGGCGCTGGACGGCTTCGCTCAACTGGGACGCGCCTTGGTTTAGCCTTACGCTGGTTATTGCCGAAACGCTGGCGTATATCGGGCTAATTTTTTTCACTCACAATTTGTGGCAGGATCAACCCTACAAGATTCCTAACCCGCCTAAGCACATCAACGATTGCCTGGCCGATCCGCAGAGTGAACCGCAGCGGCCCATCCGTGTGGATGTTTTTATCACAACTTACAGCGAAGACCCGGAATTGGTGCGGTTGAGCATTCGCGACTCCCGAAACATTACCTATCCCTATCCAATCGACATGACGGTCCACATTCTGGATGATGGCCGTCGCCCCATCATGCGTCAGGTGGCCGAGGAAGAAGGCGCCAACTACATCACCCGCAGCAACAACATAGGCTTTAAAGCCGGCAACATGCGTAATGCCATGGAGCAAACGCATGGTGATTTTATCGTTATTTGCGACGCGGATACGCGCCCTTTCCCGACGCTGTTGGCCCATACGTTGGGCTATTTTTGCGACGCCAAGATGGCCTGGGTGCAGACACCGCAGTGGTTTTACGACCTACCCGAAGGCATACCGCTCAAACTGTGGCTGAAGAAGTGGTTAAGCTGGCCGGGTTATGCTCTTGGCACGATAATTGAAGCCGTTTTTGGCGAAATTCGCATGGGCTATGATCCCTTTGTTAATGATCCACAAATGTTTTATGATGTGATTTTGCGTCGCCGCAATCATGCCAACGCTGCTTTTTGCTGCGGAGCCGGCTCCATTCACCGCCGTGAAGCGGTTATGGAGGTTTGATGTCTAGTTCCATGGCAGATTTCCGCTC
>CAYOLL010000114.1:0-19564 GCA_964404765.1 uncultured Gemmatimonadota bacterium
TTGAGTGCTTCAAAAATGGTCTCACTCCAGATTCACGCGGATCAGGAGGTCTGAATTTCCGGACGTTGACACGACCTTTACCGCAATAAAATCTGACGTCAATCATTCAGAATTTCTGGACGTTCGATCTCGCGTTCTCGCATCAAACGCTTCAAAATTCCCCTTGAAATCCACTGCCAGACGTGGTAAACTTAGCAAAATGAATGCCACTACTTCGGATAAAGACCATTTTGACGGAGGCGCAAATGGAACAAATTTTGATCGGTGAAGGTGCATTTGGCCAAGTTTATCAGACGCGCATGAAAGACGGACGCATCGCTGCATATAAGCAGTTTTACCCCAAACACACGCCGCTACGTCATCGCTTTCAGGCTGCGGTAACGGCCATGATGCCTGTTAAGAATCCGAACTGCGCCGAAATTTTTGGCTGGGACGCGGGCGAAGGCGCGTTTGGCTATTGGCAAGAACTTGTGGATGGCAACAAATCAATCTCCTGCTTGAAAGGGCAGGGCGTGGAACGGATCGTCCGGGCGGCGATTCAGATTTGCAACGGATTGGATGCTCTCCATGCCCGGCGCATTGTTTACCGGGACCTGAAGCCGAAAAATATCCTACTGACCCAAAATGACACGATTAAAATTATTGATTTAGATTCAATCCCGATCGGTGAGACAGACGAAGTCGGTTTTACCGGCAATCCGTGCTACGCCTCGCCCGAACATTTTCCCAAAAGCGATAACCCGCCTGAATTGGATCCGCGCAGCGATTTGTACGCCCTGGGCGTTTTATTACACGAATTGCTGACCGGCCGACTGCCCTTTGTCTTTCCCGCTCAGGCCGATCTGCGCGAATACGCCCGCATTCATGCCGAAACGCCGCCCGACATCGCCAGCGATTTACCAGCGGAACTGCAAGAAATTTTGTTCAGACTGCTGGCCAAAGACCCGGCTGATCGGTATTCGAATGCCTACGCTGTCGCCGTGGACCTGGCCAAAATTATCCATGCGCCGTTGACCATGATTCCGCCCAGCGCCTACTTGTTGTCACCACGGTTTGTGGATCGCACTGCGCCGCAACAGGAGTTATGGGCTGCTTTTCAGGCGGCTCAGCACAACGGATCGCCCCGTTTGGCTGTGTTGTCCGGCGAGTCCGGGGTGGGCAAGACTTGGCTTGCGGAAAAATTTCAGCGTCAGGCACAGGCGGCAGCCGTCAGCGTGATTGTAATCAAATGCGAGCCAGAAAGCGGTCAACTGCTACGCGATTTGATCATCCGACTGATCGCGCAGATGAACGACCGCGCGGAGGACGAAAAGATAGCCGGGCTGGGGGAATTTGGCTGGGATTTGATTGAGTATGCCTATCTGACCGGCGAGCCGTGGACCCAACGCCTGCCCAAAACGCCAGCGCTGACCGATGCAAAAGCCCAGGAAACACGTTTTTTTGACGCGCTGACCGGGTTGATTCAAACCCTGGCGGATAGGCCGCTGCTGATTTGTCTGGACGATCTGCATTGGGCGGATGATAAAACCCTGCGCTGGCTGGCTTATGCGGCCCGCAACCTGCGCCTGAACCACAGCCGGGCGTTTTTGCTGGGTCTGTCGCGGGTGGATGATGACCGGGCGGAGGCGCCGGAATTATTAACCCAATTGCAGCGAGATGAACACACGCAATGGATCGCCTTAGACAAGCTCGATTCCGGTTATGTGGCCGAAATGGCCGCGGCGATGCTCGGCTTAGCCCGGCCGGAAATAGACGCCGAACTCGCCCGCGTTTTGAGCGACCAGGCTGCCGGCAACCCGCTCTTTGTGCGTGAACTGCTCTATTATTTTCTGGATACGAAGCAACTGGCTAAAAACGACGGGCAGTGGGAATTGGCGCTCCACCCAGACTTGAAATTGCCCAACCGGGCGCAGGAAGTACTCAACCGGCGGTTGGGATTGCTGGCTTTTGACACGCAATTAGTCTTGCAACGGGCAGTAGTGATCGGCCGCGAGTTCGACCTGGATTTGTTAGGCGTCTTAACCGGCCAAAGCGAGGGCGAGCGCAGCGCCACATTGATGGAATTGGAACGCGCCCGTTCTGCCTTTCTGCTGGACGATCTGGGCGGCGGCCGCTACCGCCTGATCCATGATGCCGTGCGCGAAGCCCTGAGCGACGAGGCGCGGAAGCATGACGAGTGGAAAGCCTGGCATCGAGGCATCGGCGAGGCATTAGAAGCCCGCCACGCTGATAACAAAGACATGGTGATGGATGATCTGGCCCGGCTGTTTTATATCGCGGATCATGATGCCGGCAAGACGATTGAGTACTGCGGTCGGGCAGGGGATTTGGCCAAGCGGCGGTATGAGAATGAGAAGGCGGTGCGGTTTTATGATTTGTCTATTGAGAAAAGTCAAAACATTAGAGATCGCTATAGAGAAACTGAATATTGGTTACGAGTTGGCGATATTCATTATCGTGCAGGATGTTGGGAAAAAGGTGAGACGGCCTATCAAACAGCTATAGCTCTTTCCGAAACAACCACAAACACCAGGTCATTGGCACTTGCAAAAAATTATCTTGCAGAAATACACCGGAAAAAAGGGCAGGCAGACAAAGCCCTAGTTTTGTTGCAAGAGGTTTTGCATCTCTTTGAAGCTATTAATGATAAAGAATGGATCGGAAGGGTTCACAATAATATTGCAAATATCTACTTAACATCAGGAGACCTCCCAAAAGCACGTGAGTTATACCAGATGGCACGTGTAATTGCCGAAGAAGAAAGTGACGAGTTGGGATTGAGTAGAGCTCTAGGAAACATGGGCGTTACTTTTGAGAGAGAGGGTAACTATGAAGATGCTATGGATGTCTATGAGAAAAGTTTGGCGATTTCTGAAAAGTTAGGCATCAAGTATGATGAAAGCCGTGCTCTTAGCAGTATTGGTGATGTCTATTTAGCGTTGGGTGATTATATAAAAGCGCGGGAATACTTTGCAAAAGCATTGGCGATTGATAAGCAAATTGGATATAAAGACGGAATTAGTTCTATTGTTGGAAGTATCGGCATTTCTTACAAAGATGAGGGGAATTATGAGGAAGCGATTCATTACTATGAACGAGCGTTGTTCATAGAGCGTGAATTGGGGGACACCAATGGTTTGATGGTGGTGGCAAACAATATTGGCAGCGCGTATTTAGATTTGGGACAATGGGAGAAAGCAAGCGAATACTTTAATGACGCACTTAAAAACGCGGAAAGACAAGGGAATAAAAAAGTTGCATGCGTGCTTTTAGGGAATTTAGGGACTTTGTTTATAGAGCAAGGTTTATTTGAGCAAGCCTTAGATTATTTGACAAAAGCTATAACTTTCTGTAAGGAAATTCATTACAAATATGGCTTATGCTGGTTCCTTTATTGCATGGCAGACATGCACTTTAGAATTCAGCAATACCCAGAGACCTTACAACTCATTGACGAGATAATTTCGCTTGCTCAAACAATTCAGCAAACAGATATTCTTTTTAAAGCAAAGATTCTTTCAAAAAAAATTCATTTTTTGTTGGCAAAAGATAGTGACACCAAAATGGCAATTATACAACAGGTTAAAGATATTCTTTTTTCTGGAGTTCAGGACTCAAATTATGAACATAAGGTGATCCTTTATCATGAACTCTGGCACATGACCCACGATCCGGTTCACCGCGACATGGCCATCGCCCTATATCAAGAGTTGATCGCTAAAACGCCCAAGTATGAATACAAAAAACGTCTGGAGGAACTGCAAAGCGAAGGATAATATCAAGAGCACACGTAATCGCCCAAACGTTGCCGAATAATCTCCAGCACATCCGCTAAGGTGCGCTCTTGGGATGGGCTGATCCCATTTGAATCATGTTTGTGGTGGGGAAAGGTGGCAATTTCCGGGTGATGCGGCGAGTTATCCCAACGAATGCGCAATTGGCCGGTGGCTTCCTGCCAGTGAAAAACATACTTTCGCCGGCCGTCTTCAAAGAGATAATCACGGATGTATAAAAACGATTGATCCGTCAACGTGAGGCGGGCAACCAGCGCGTGAGCGGAACCGAACCGCCGAAAGTCGGTGACCTGATAATCGGCAATCATATCGGCGTAGGCTTGAATCAGGCTATAAAACATGCCGGGCGTCCGCTAAGCGTTTTTGCCAGAAATCATAGCCCTGTTGGGCAAATTCCCAGGCTAACAAATCATCGTATTGGGCAAAATCTTCCGGCCCGCTTTCGTAGGCTGCTTGGAAGGCGCCGAATATCTGGCTGTATTTTTGCTCGAAATATGCGACTTCCTGGCGAAAATTCGATATTTTAGCTAAAATCTCCGTGATGACCGTATCGCGGATGAGATCGTTCACATCCCGATAGGCCAGGTCTTTCAGCAATCCTGATAACGGTTCCGTCATTAATAGGGCGCTCATGCGTGACCTCGTTGTTAGAGCTTAAAATTTGGTAAGCAACCGTAAGATACGGATGTGCGTCTGTCTGATCAAGCAAAAATTAGCGCCATTGTCATTCTCGCCTTTACAATTTTGATTTGGGAGATTAAACATAATGAAAATCACGCTCAAAGACCTGACTGAGGCTGTTGTCTGTCTCAGTCGGGAGCCGGAGAAGGCCTACGAACTTTTACTGGGATTTTTGGCTAAAGAATACGAAGCTGACGGCTATCTGATGATGGCGAAAGACCCCCAAAACGGTGAGCCGGTCATTAAATTCAAATCGCCCGGGCTGGAGGACAATTTTAGCCGATCATTGCTGAAACATGTGATAGAAACAGGCGAGACGCTGTGTATCGACGACCTTACTAAGAGCGAGTTTAAGAACAATGACAGTATTGCCAATTTAAAGATTTTATCAGCGCTGATTCTTCCTCTCAAGCATGAAGATACAGCGTTCGGGGCGCTGTATTTGGATCGACGCGGCATGAAGCGACCTTTTGGCGTGGCGCATGTAAAAGAGATCGGGCCGCGGGCAGAGGCGCTGTCCGGCGCAATTTATCACCGAGAAAGCGAATTGCTGGCGCAGGCGGAGCAACAGCGCCGTTTGGAGTTGCATCGCAAATGGGGATTGTTTATCGGCAATAGTCCTGCCATGCAAAAACTATACGTTAGTATTGAAGACGTGGCCAATTCTTCCGCCCCGGTTTATATTTTTGGCGAATCCGGCAGTGGCAAAGAACTGGTCGCTGCCGCGTTGCATCAATGTAGCAATCGACGAAGTAAGCCTTTTGTGGCGCTCGATTGCGGGGCTTTTGCCAACAAAGAACTGGCCGCAAGTGCATTATTCGGACATGAAAGAGGCGCTTTCACCGATGCAAAAAATTTTCGGAAAGGAAAGTTTGAGGAAGCCGGGGCCGGCGTCTTGTTTTTGGATGAAATCGGTGAATTGAGTTTGGATATTCAAGCCTCGCTGCTACGGGTTTTGGAAAAGAAGGAACTTACGCGGATTGGAGGAACGGGAACGATTTCTGTTCAGGCGCGGGTCATTGTCGCGACCCAGAAAGATTTGAAAATAGAAGTCGCTGAGAAAAGATTTCGCAATGATTTGTTTCACCGGTTGAGCGTGTTGAGGATTGATGTGCCGCCTTTACGTGAACGACCGGAGGATATTCCTTTGCTGGCGAACTTTTTTTTGGAGGAACAATGCCGCGAGATCGGCAAGCGTATTCCCGGTTTCACCCGCGAAGCCATGGCCGCCCTGCAAGCGCATCCGTGGCGGGAGAACAATGTGCGCGATCTGCGCAACGTTATTATGCGGGCGGTGGTTCATCACAGAGATTACCCGCCGATTGACGTGGCCGAGCTGTTTCCGGACCAGCCGGCCGGCGCGCCGGATATTCAACTGACAACGTTGAAGGGCAAGACATTGGACGAGGCGAAGGGGTTGATCTTGCGCGAATCTTTTGCGGAGCATAATGGCAGTATTTCCAAGATGGCCAAAGCCCTGGATGTAAAACGCGATTGGTTATACCGCAACTTGCCACAGCACGGCGTCAGCCTAAAAGCCGTACGAAAAGAAAAACGTCGGAGGCAGCCAAAGATAAAATGACTTATTTTCAGACAAATATATATAACTTTATGGTATAAAATAGATTACGAATTTAATACGAATAAGAATGTCACAAAATCAGACATTAGCGGCAAGGGTGGTCTGATTTTTATAAAGACTTCTAACTTATTGAAAAAAGGCGGGTTAGGCCGAATTAACGGCTTAGTCCGCCTTTGTTATTTTCTGGCCAGTTTCTTGCATTATAGATAGCTGTCGAATGCGACAGCGCTGTCCTCCGACTGATTAAACTTCACTTTGTGAGCCGATTCGTTCCACCCAAACCGGATTGGTTCAACGCCATTAATTTTAGTCCACGGAGGGCAAAATGGAAGAGATTACGATGTCAATTTCCGACGATGTTTCATCGTTGTCAAACTTGGTCATGGCCGGGGCCACCGGCCCGGATGACGACGATACGGAACCGCCGGTCGATAACGAGTAGGGGCCGATTGCCTGGCCAGCCGGGTCAGTTTGATCCGGCCGGTCCGGCTGTGGCATCAGCGGGCAAAAGTCCGATCTGAGCCGATATTCCGCGCTCTTGGTGTGGCCGCGCTTTTCCAGCACCCCGCAACTAACCAGGATGCGCAGATGTTGAGAAACCGTTGGCCAGTTATATCCCAGCAAGCTGTAATGATAGTTTTTGAACCATTCCCCTTGCAGCGTGGCCAGCATTTGGGCCAGAGGCGCGGGCGCAAAACGACGCTCCTCAGCTTTCAGTTTCTCAAACGCATTCAGCAGTTCGTTGTAGAGCCAATCGGAGTAAAAGCGCGTCCCAATCTCCAGTTG
The DNA here is from genome assembly GCA_964404765.1 of uncultured Gemmatimonadota bacterium. Taxonomy (GTDB): domain Bacteria; phylum 4572-55; class 4572-55; order 4572-55; family 4572-55; genus CAYOLL01. Next base: position 6,844 of record CAYOLL010000114.1, read on the forward strand.
CGCGCCGGTTAAAACGGGCGTTTGGCCGTCAATGCGAACAGCGCCGTTCATGGCCGAGGTCAGCATTTCAAATCGGGTCAGGACATCGTGGAGGCGAGTCTGATCTTCCTCTGTTTGCTCCGCCGGCGGAATGCGTTTGCGGGTCTGCGAGCTTTGGCTAAAGGCGGTCATGGCTGCCAGCCAGCGCTGCTGCCCCATTTCCAGCAAACCGCGCTGAAAATGAAAATCAGCCTCCAGCCGTTTATCGGCCATGTCTCTGACCAAGGCTAATCCCTGCTCAATCGCCGTGTTGGCCCGAATCACGGCCCGGGCGGCTTCTTCACCCGTTAACCCACGGGCATAACGTTGTTCGATCGCCGCCAGGATTTTTAGGCGTTCGGCCACATGAAACCGCCGCGAGATATAGGGCGACAACCTCAGCGCTTGATAAATGGCCTGCCGAGCCCGGGCGGGTTGATCCGCTTTATTGAGCGACTCGGCCAGAGCTGTATAGGCGGTGGCCAGATAACCGGGGTCGCGTCGGGCTGCGGCCAGAGCAATCGCTTGTTGATAATGGCCCAAAGCAGCGTTATAGCTGTCCTCAAAGCGGGCGCTGCTTCCCAATTCCAATTGGCACAGGAGTTGATTAATTTCATCGGTTGGGTCCGCAGCCTGCGCCTCTTTCACATAAGATCGGGCCGTTTCACATTGCCGCAACCGGTTGGCGATAGCCGCCAAACCGCGTAAATTGGCCGCCGTTGTCTGGCCGATGTTGACCTCGCGCGCCTTTTGAAAGTTGTTCTCCGCCGGCGAAAAATTGCGCAGGTAAACATGACACCAACCCAACCGGTTGTAAGCATGAGCGCGCACAACACGATTATGGCCGGATAGGAGTACAGCTTCTTCCAAAAAAGGTATGGCCTGTTGATAAAGGCCGGTTCGTTCACAAACCCAACCTTTCATGTATATGGCAATGGCTTGCTCGCTTTTTTTGGCCGCTAACGACAGACCCCGCTGGGCGCTTTTTTCCGCGGCCTCCGGTTGATTGCGCCACATCAAAAAACGGGTCAAAATCAGGCAGCGGTCGAGCGTCGGCGGCAGGGTATCGATAATCCGACATATTTCGGCCAGATGATAAATCAACGGCGGCTCCGGCATGGCCGCGCTTGTGATTTGATGCCGGGCCGCCTCAATCACCTGGGGAAATGACAAAAAGGGGATGTTGCTCATCGTTCTTTCATGGGTGTGAGGAATGGAAAACGGTATCGCAGCCCAAATAAAATAACAGCTTAGGGAAGAAAAGACAATTAAATTTATAAATATAAATATTAAATGCTAAAGTAAATGTTTAATAATTTAATTTTAGTAATTATATATATTTCCCTTGACACCGAAATGCAGAAAGCATATACTAAAATCCAGAAATGATATGGAGAAGGCCAGAAATGAATGGAGAAGGAGGAATAAATATATGGCTGCCCGACAAAAGTTTATATACGGACTGACGGTTGTGGTCCTGGTGGGTGTGGCGCTGGCATACTTGCCGGCCGGGTTAGACGAACTGAACTGGCGGCAGGCAACGGAACAAGACTCCGCCCAGAGCTACGCCGATTACTTGCAAAGCCGGCTGACCGGCAAGCACGCTGCGGAAGCGCGCGACCGGCATGATGAGCGCAGTTGGACATTGGCTGAAAAAACAAATACCCGTCAGGTTTATCGGACTTACCTGAGTGAGCATCCAAACGGAAAGCACGGTGCGGAAGCCGGCCAGCGGGAAGAAGAACTGGCCTGGCAGGAAACGCTCCAAACAAACACCCTACAGGCAGTCGCCTATTTCCGCGCCCAGTATCCACACAGCATCCATATCCCTGAAGCTATGCAGCGGCAGGACGATCTCCACTGGCAAAAGGTCGAGCAAGAAACCAGCAGCGTTACGACGTCGCAGTTGACCTTTGCCATCGCCGAGGTGGACAGTTATCTAGCGGTCTGGCCAGAAGGCCGCCACCGGGAACACGCCCAGCATAAAAAAGAAGACTTGCAATGGCAATCCGCGCAAGCGGCCAAGACTATCGCCGCGCATCTGCTGTATTTGGAACGCTATCCCGCCGGCCGCCATGTCCAGCCGGTTAAAGACAGCATCGCCAAATTGAAAAAAGACGACGTCCCGTATTGGCGGGCGATTCAAAGCCAAAGTTTGACAGATTTGGAGACCTTTCTGAAAGATTTTCCCGGCCACTCACGCGAAAAAGATATTCACGAGGCGATTGTTGACTGGCCGTTTACCCAAGCCCGGCGGGAGGGCAGCGAATATGCCCTGCAAAAATTCATCAAGGATCATCCCACACACCGACGGGTCGGGCGCGCCAAAGAGATCTTGAAGGACATGGAAGGTCTGGATATTGTGGACCTGATCAAGCAAAAGAAGATCAAAGTGAAAACCTGCGGTAACGGCATTCAATTGGTTAATCTTCAAATCAAGCGACTGGTGGATTATTCAGTGACTGTCAATGTCCCCATCGGCACGTACTTCGTCGCCCACAGTTCATCAAGTCAAAACATGGTTTCCACCAACGCGGAAAAAACGGTGCTAACAGACAATGAGTGGCACGGTTTGAATGTTGATGCTGCCTGCGCTAATCGCACCCTTGATGTTCCGCATGGAGACGATTCCTTCACAATTCAGCGCAGCCCGAATCAGCAGGAATTGGTCAAACTCACTAAAACATTGGAAAGCCGAGATGTGGACAGCGAGGTTAAGCAAGCCGCAGTTTGGATTGTCACTGATGATGCAGATTACGATGGACTGGGAATTCTTGTCAGCCGACAGCATTTTTACTTGGGTAATAGCCAGAGTTACCTGGGCGGAACCCGCGTCATTAATGAATACGAAGCGGCTATGGGCATGAAGCTGTGTGACGAGGCCGGCATCAACATTAAGCAGAAGGCGATTTGGTGGGACCGAAAAGAGATTTTGAAGGGGCTGAAGGACGAGGAATTGAGGGCGTGGTTGAAGAAGAAATAAACGAACTCATTTTACGCGGAGGAAGAAAATGACCGAAAACCCAAACCTGAATAATGGTCAAAACCAAACGCCTGAAAAGCAGGCCGCGCCAACAAGCCCTGCCAACAGAACAAGCATCGACACGTGGCTTGAGAACTGGGGCTATGCCTGTGTGTCCGGACTTATCGGCGGGGCGGTTATGGCCGCAGCTTTTGCGAATGCCAGCCCGGGCGCGGCCTTTATGATCAGCGCCATCGCCTACGGATTCTGCATCCAGAACTTTCCCATGTCCGGCTTGCAAAAGCTGTTTGCCACCGGTCTGATGCTTTTGATTGGGACGCACGGACGGGAAATTGCTCAATGGATGATGCGTCCGTGAGAAATTGGAAGAGGAAGCGAGAGAGTCCTCAAGATACAGTTGGACCCGTTACATACAACGCGACGTGCTTTATTACACAATTACTGAACTGAAGTTGGAAAGGGATAATTATGCGCGACAACTCACATGGTAAGCATGAGATGTATCTGTTCACGTTCATTTTAATTGTGGCAACGCTCACCGGATGCGCTACACCGGCAAAACCAATGTTGGTAGGAGACCCAAGCCCCGCTGTATTCCCAGCAGAACTGGATTCAGTATCTGTGTTTGAGCCTAACCTGATTTTAATTGACTTACAAACAGAAAAGGAGCTTGACCTAAATGCGCACAAAGGCAACCTGATTCAAAACATTACAAAAAGTGAGATGAAAGCCCTTCTTGAAGAAAAGGGGTTCGTTGTTATAGAAGGAGAGAAATTATCCGAGCTACAGCAGACGAAGCTAAATGCTCTACTTTGGGCAAACAACTGGCAATCAGAGCGTCTGGCTGATAATAAAATGAAGACTGATGGATTGACAGCACTATTCAAGTTCAAGGAGGCGTCATTATCGAGTACAGGCGATGCACTCATCATTGTGTCAATAAAAGCAAAGGTGACAAAAGAAAAAGGTGTTAAGCATTCTATCATTGGTACGGTTGATCCCGATCTGAGCACAACCCAAATCCGCGCCATTCTGTTTGATGCGAGCAAAAGTCAAATACTTTGGATTAACGAGGTCTTTTTACGCCGAATGATCAAGCCAAAAGATATGCCATTAGTGACAAAATTGCTTTTCAGCACTTTCCCTGTAACTGTAAGAAAGGAATTACCATGAAAAATGTAACGAAGTTTCTATTCCTACTCATAATCAGCGCCCTTTTTCTCATCAATTTGCAAGGATGCGCAACGACTAAGCGGGCACCGATTTATCTCGACCCATCTTTTACCCCGAATCAGATTGATGCGATTGTGGTGTTGCCTGTCATTGATCGACGTATTGACAAATCTGTTGAGATTGATTTTCATAACCAAATACATTTGACAGCCGCAGCGTGGATCGAGCGTAAAGGCTATATAGCAGTAATTCCGGATACGGCTTGCGGGCAACACTTTCCGGTCTCGTCCGAGGTGTTGGCAATGGATTCAAAAGCCATCTGCGCATTAGCGTCAGACAGTTTGAATTTTGTCCTTATCCTTTATGTGGAGGACATACTGAAGAAGCATTCTCTTTTCAAATATCAGACAAAAATGGAAGTAACCGGGCTTTTACTGGATCGGCATAAGCAAGCTGTCTTGTGGAAGGATAAAGGAATCGGCGTCCATTCCGGGGGCGGAATTTTAGGCGCTATAGAGGCCGCGGTCTTATATACCAACGAGGGCATTGACCTTGCTATGTCCAATTTATTTCAAACATTACCGGACGCGCAATGGAGAAAACAGCCAGGTGCTGCGGCTCAATGAGATAATTAAGAAAGAAATAGTTCTGGCGTGGGTCAGCGTATTGCATATGCGGTACGCCGCCTTAACTTTAACATTAAAAGAGGGAGCACGATCTTATGAATACGACAATTTTCAGGCGACTCTTTATATGCGCGCTGATCTGGCAACTAATCGTTGTGCCGGTGTGGGCACAAAGCGCCGGCACACCCCATTTGGACGTGCCGTTACTGGCGCAATATGATGACAACGAAACATCCGAGCCGGAAACACCAGAGGTCGCTGAACCATTGCCTACAATACCCGGCACATTTGGTGGTGGACGCATCATCAAAATTGGCGGCTATCGGCAAATGTTCACTTCAATTACGGCTGATAGCCTGACTGCCATTTATCAGCCATTCGGCGCGCGCAAAGACACAATCGCCATGGATCAGGTCGCTAAAATTGAGCTTGACAAGGGCAGCTACGCGCTGGAATATGGCGCGGGCTGGTTTTTAAGCGGACTGTTTGCCTCGGCGCTTGCCGGTGGCCCCAATACCAACGGGTTGACTGAGGAAGAAAAGGATGATGTCGAACAAATCTGGGAGTACGTGAAATGGGGAATTATTGGCGGCGGCACCCTTATTGGAATTGCTGTTGGCTCCGGTAAAAAGAAGCATGAGACGTTATTCACCAATCCTCGTTTTGCCCCAAAGGTTGACTTGAAACCTCAACCCACCGTTGGCTCAGAAAAGGCTGACTTGACTCAACCCACCGTTGGCTCAGAACCGAAGACAATTACAACATCGACGCCGACAAATTTTACATCGTCAACTCAAACACATGCTGGACACGTTGGCATTTTTGGTGGCATCGCCATACCTGCAGGCGATTTTGCCGATGAATTGGGCGGCGGCGCAAGCACGGGTTTTGGCCTGGAAGTTGAGTACACGTTCCCATTTAGTAAGCGTGTGCCGCGTCCAACCATTTTCTCGGTGACCACGTTGGGACTTTTCATAAATGGCATGGACGTCAGCGCATTGGAAAACGAATTGGATGTAAATGCCAACGCCGGCAGTTATTTGAATATACCGCTTATGACCGGCATAAAATTTCGCACGCCGGCTACGCCGAGTATGGATTTTGTCGGCGCTTTCCAGGTCGGGCTTAATTACGCCAAAGTCCCCACGCTGGAGGCCGTTTCTTTTGAAGATGATTTTGAAATGGAATTCGATTATGATCCGGCTATTAGCTTTGGTTTTACGGCAGGCGGCGGTTTCACTTTCAATCGAAACCTCAATGTGAGCATCCGTTATTTTGGCCTGGGCAAGCCTGAGTTTGACAGCACGGTGACGATAAAAAGCGATGGCTATGACTATGATGATACATTAAAAGTAAAGCAGCCGATTGCGTTTTGGCTGCTTGCCGTAGGCATGACGTTTTAGCGGCGATAGCACATGCTGCTTACACCGGCACGACGGAGCAACTGACGAATCAGATTTCAATGACGTATCAGTTTTAGTTCAAATCGTTGGATGGATGGAAAGCCCGGACAGTGCAGATGCCCGGGCATGGACGCATGGTTTTTTGAAAACCACCAAAACCATCAAAGTAAGGAGGCGCATGATGCAAAGGTATGTTTTCTGTATTGGTCTGATGCTGGTGCTGATGCTGGCCGGCTGCGGCGAGGACAACGAGGATAAGATCGACCGCATCCACGGTGGTTGGCTTCTTGAAGAAGTCGACGGCGAACCCGTAGATTACACCGCCTATTTTTATTATCAAACGCATGGCCAGGTCCGGCTTATCCTCTATCATTATTCTTTTGGCTTTATCTGCGCAGATGGATGGCGCTACGATGCTGATGGCGACCGCGTGACCTACTACGATCCCAACGACGCGGAGGACTGGGAAGTGTGGCGTATCCGGTTTTCCGATAGAAACGACACCATGACCCAGACATTTTTGGACTCGTCTGACGAGGAAGATCAGGAAGATTTGGGGACTGACTATGTTTTCAGCCGCGCTCTTGATGCGCCGGATCCGGATGAGGTGTGCGAGGAAGAAAGTACCCGAGTCGTTTCGCCTGCACAATTGATTCCGCACAACCTAAGTGATTGAGGGCGAGACCCGGCCGGCCGACATCCCCTTGAGCGAAAATCGGCTGCCAAACCCGCCGGCGTTGGTTGCCCCGGCCAATAACGCCACGAGTCAGCCAACCAGCCTGCAACTAGCCTGGACATGCAACGACCCCGACGGCGACCCGCTGACATACGATGTGTATGCGGACACCTTGACTCCGCCACAGAAGGTTGTGGTCAGCAACTTGTCCGAGCCACGTTACTTTTTGCGTAGTCTGGCAGTCAACAAGACGTATTTCTGGACGGTTGTGGCCAAAGATAACAAAGGCGGGATAATGAGCGGGATGGAGTGGAAGTTTGCCACCTCATCGGTCTTGATTACCGACGGCTTGGCGGCCTACTACCCGTTTAACGGAAATGTCAACGATGAGAGTGGCAATGGCAATCATGGCAATGTCTTTGGCGCAGCGTTGACGACGGATCGGTTTGGAAAGGTCAATAGCGCGTATAATTTTGATGGCGTGAACGATTATATTCAAGTTCAAAACTCCAATAGTTTAAATTCAATTACGGAAGAGTATACTATTTGCGGGTGGATCAAACCCATGGCTCTTTATAGTGAATGGATAACTGTTTTGACCAAAGGAAATTCAACCTCCACTAAAACGCATTATAGCGTAGCCTACCATTCAAATAGCTTTCACCCTGAACTTAGGATTACTGATTTGAATAACCAGTCCGTGATTAGGTATGTGGACATAACTAATTGTTTAGACTTTGGTAAATGGACATTTTTTTGCTGGAAATTTAAGCGAGGCGCTTTTGAATTTTATAAAAATGATATCGCTTTAGGTAGTTATAATACAGGAGTAACCTCATTATTACAAAACGGGTTACCTCTTGAGATTGGACGCGACGCCCCAGGCCAGTTGGAATTTCTCAACGGAATGCTGGATGATCTTCGCATTTATAATCGTGCTTTAACTGATAGTGAAATCCAAACATTATATCGGGAAGGTAACTAATTCAAAGTAGAGCGCCGCTAATAAACGTTTAAAACCGGCGACCATTCAACAATACCATGGAGGTCTTCCAATGAAAAACACATTCCTTTTCATATCGGTGCTGCTTGTCACAAATTTTATCAGTTGTGGCGGCAAAGACGACCCGACGCCAACGACCGGAGCAATCACGGGCAAGGTGACGATGGCCGCCACCGGCGCAGCCGTGGAAGGGGCCAACGTCTATACCATTCCGGCCAGCGGTGCCGCTACCTCCGGCAGTGACGGCGGTTACGAAATCAAGAGCGTCACGCCTGGCCAGCATACGGTCATTGCCGGCAAGGGCGACTACAACGGCAGCCGCATGGTCGTGGTGATCGAGGGCGAGACCCGACCGGCCGACATACCCCTGAATCAAAATCGGCTGCCAAACCCGCCGGCGTTGGTTGCCCCGGCCAATAATTCGTTAAGCCAACCAGTCAGCTTGCAACTGGCCTGGACATGCAGCGACCCCGACGGCGACCCGCTGATATACGATGTGTATGCGGACACCTTGACTCCGCCGCAAACACTCGTGATTTCCAACCAGCATCAGACCCAATTTTTGCTGCAAAATTTAACCGCCCGAAAGACGTATTTTTGGAATATCGTGGCCAAAGATAATAAAGGCGGAATAATGAGCAGTCCGGAGTGGAAATTTGCGACGGCGCTGTTTACTCAAACGTGGAGTACGCCTAACAAATCTTCGCGGGCAAGTAACCCAGATGGTGTGTGGTCGTATGGCCGCAAATGGAGCCCGGAAGGAACCGGCTTTGATCTTTTTCCTGCCCAATGGACTAACGGATGGAACGGATGGTACCTTGGCGGTGGCCAATGGTATCCAAGTATGGCTTATGCAGACAATGGAGTTGCACTATGGGTATCTGATAATTCCAACGGTCTCACTTGCATTCGATGGACATGCCCTTCCACAGGGTCTTACAATCTAACCTCAGCATTTACAGGAATTGACACAAGAGGCGTAACTGTGCGTGGTTATGTTGTGATAAATACCACTGTAAAATTTAGCGACGACATTACCGCATATCTGGATTCAATCGAGTATACGATGGATAGTGTTTACCTTCAACAAGGTGATCACGTTGATTTTTTGGTTAAATGGAGTGGAGGAAATGATCCTGTTGCCCACTGGACTGAAATAACTGCAACGATCAAAAAGTTCTGATAATCTGGTGAACGGCCAAGTTCTGCCAGAGGAATCAGGAGCGGACAAATTCCAACAGCAAAGCATAATCCTGGCGCTGATCGGCGGCCTTTAATGCGGCGATGTAGCGGCTGCGGACATCGCCTTCTTTGATCAAATTGGCGCTGCCCCAGGTAAAAGGCGGCTGTTTAAAGATGCGCTCCAGGATGACGTCGGCCATCAACCGGGCATGACGGCCATTCCCGTTCGCAAACGGGTGAATCCGCACTAAGCGGTGATGAAAACGGGCGGCAAACTCATCCGGCGGATAGGTGTTAAACTCCTGCCAGGCCCGGGCGTCTTCGCCTAAGTTTTTGAGCTCAACAGCGATTCTTTCCCACGAGACGCCGATATTTTTGTTGCCGGTTCGCAGTTGACCGGCCCAGCGCCACACATTGCCAAACATTTTGGCGTGCAGTTGGCGAATAAACGCGGGGGTCAAAATATCTTTCGACGGGTTACTGTCCAACCATTCGTAAGCGTCATGAATATTCTGCTGTTCCCACTGATTCAATTCGCCGCGGGTGGTCAGATGGGTGAGGATAAGCCCGTCTACTTCGTTGGGGTCTAAGGGCGTGGCCCCATCAGGATCGTCAAAGAGCGTCATCATTCGTCCCACAAAGTTTTGGGCGTGGTTAATAGGATCTGATCAATGGCCGCTTCCAGCGCTTTTTCTTCGTCCGCCGGCGACAGACTTTGATCCTCTAAAGCCATGGTGTGCGATATCCGCTGCATCCGTTTTTCGACCAATCGTTTGGCCTTTTCGCGCAGTGTGTTTTCCAGGCTTGAGCGGGGCACTAAAGCATAGACATAGACGCAATCCAGGGCCTCGGCCACATGCTTCATGGTATTGATGGTCACCCGGCCGGCGGCTTCATCCTGTTCCAGGGCGGTCACCCGGGCCGGACTGACGCCCAGCCGACCCGCTAATTGCCGGCCATTCATAGCCAGCGCGCTGCGGATCGCCCGAATCCAGCCTTTGGGCGGCGGCATCAGGGTTTTGAGCGGTTCCAGACGCTTTAGCGTGACGTCCAATTGCTTACGGGCCAACTCTTTATTTTTGACCATGACCAAAAACTTTTTCATAACCGCGCCTTTGCCTAAAATAAATCTATTTGTAAATATCCAAAGCAATAAATGAATATAAATGTTAATAAAATAACTAAAAAATTCATATATAGATTAAGTATACAACTTATTTTATTTATTGGCAAGCAAAAATGTAGTAGTTCAGCGGCATCATTCACATCGTTTTGAACATTCAAGAGGAGGACGAAAAATGAAAGTAAAGCTGATGATTTCGATCATGATGATGGGATGCGTATTGGGGACTGCGGCGATGGCAACTGCCCAGCCTACCGCCAAACGCTTGACCGAATATGGTCTCAAACTCGGCCTGAATATGGCCAGCCAAAGCCACGAGTTCTTTGAGGAACAGTCTACTGCAGATAAATCCAAACGGATGGGTTTTGTATTGGGCGGCTTTATGATTCATAACTTTCGGCCCAATTTGGCGGGTCAGGTCGAATTGCTCTACAGCATGAAGGGCGTCAAATTCAGCGAAGAAGAGTACGACGAAGATGAAGAGACCACGCTTGAAAGTACGCTGACGTACAAGCTGACTTATTTGGAAGCGCCGGTATTGGCGCGGTTTTCCCTTTCTTCCGGCGGCAGCGTAAGGCCTTACCTGCTGGGCGGCCCGGCGATCGGCCTCCTTCTCAGCGCCAAAGGCGAGGTTACGGAAAAAGTTTATGGGGAGGAGTATGATGTGGAAGTGGACGTTAAGGATGAATTCAAAAGCATGGATATCGGCCTGGTGTTGGGCGGCGGCGTGCGTTTGGAGAGCGGTCTGCTGTTTGAACTTCGCTATACGCACGGATTGACAAACATTGATGATACCGGCATCCCGGGAAACGCCACGAACCGGGTGATTTCGATCATGGCGGGATATGTGTTTTGATCGGATTACCGCAAGCTGCACAGTTTTACCGCTAAGTGCGCCTGTTTTGTTCTGATGTGTCATGGCTTGGTTTATAGACCAAAATTTACCTGCAAAATGGAGGGAAGGAAGATGAAAAGCAGACTTGTAACACTGATAATGAGTTGGGTGTGGCTGGGTTTTATGAGCGTCGCATTTTCACAGACACCGATTAGCTTCGGCCAAAACATTAGCGCCAGCTTATCTGTGGATGGCGAAATTGATGTCTACACCTTTACCGGAACATCCGGCGATAAAATCTACATTCTCTTTACTGAGAACAGTTCAGGTACGGATTATTTTATGGAACCCTGCCTTGAATTATATAGTCCGACAGGCGCTCTCCTAACCCAAAACTGCGGCGATATGCAAGCGAAAATTTTTTATACGCTGTCGGTTACAGGCAGCTATTCCATTTTCGCGCGGGATAATGGCGGAGATGATACGGGCAGCTACAACATTTTCATGCAGCGCACCAATAATTCCGGTGGCGGCACGGTAATTGGATTTGGCGAAACCCTGCCAAGGACCCTTTCAGTTGATGGAGACGTAGACACCTATACCTGGCAGGGAATCGCCGGCGATGTTGTTGTTGTCAGAATGACGGAAAATAGTTCCGGTACCGATTATTTTATGGAGCCCTACTTGGAGTTATATCAGCCCAACGGTAGTTTGCTAAACGAGAATTCACAAAACGAACAAGCTTATTTAAATATTACCCTCCCGGCTACAGGCGCTTATACCCTGTTAGCTCGGGAAACCGGTGGCGATGACACGGGAGATTACAGCGTTTTTGTTCAGCGCACATCTAACCCGGATAATACCATTACCATTAACTTTGGACAAACGATTGTGGATAACCTGAATGTAGACGGAAAATTTGACTCCTACACTTTTTCGGGAAACACCGGCGATAAGGTTGTTATTTATATGACCGAAAGCAGTTCGGGCACGGATTATTTTATGGAACCGTATGTGGCTTTATATCGACCGAACGGCGCAATTCTTGCGGCCAAATCGGACGCCAGCCAGCCTAAACTGTTCGTTACGCTGCCCGATAACGGAACGTATACAATTCTGGCCAGCGAGGTTACCGGCGATGACACGGGTTTTTACAGCGTCTTTCTTCAGCGAACCTCTAATTCGACTGCAACCGCGATTCAATCCGGCCAAACCATTTCGGGAAATCTTAGCGCCGATGGCATGGTGCACTCATATACCTTTTGGGGCTGCGCGGGCAATACGGTCACCATTCGGATGACCGAAAATAATTCGGGCACGGATTATTTTATGGAACCGTTTTTAGGGCTGTACGGCCCTCTTGGCGATTCTTTGATTGAGGCCGCACATGAAAGCCAGGCGGTAATAAACCAGTTTCGTTTACCATGCAGCGGGCGTTATACAGTTCTGGCGTACGAAGTAACTGGTGATGACACAGGCGGTTACAGCATTTTTGCTTTTGGCATGTCTGGTGTGGAACCAACTTTTACCCTTGTGTCCCCAAATGGCGGTGAAGCAATGTGCCCGTTGGCTACGCACAATATCACCTGGACATCATCTTGTTCGGATTCTCTGATCAAAATCGAATACACCACCAACGGCGGAACAAGTTGGACCACCATCATCGAGGCCACGTCCAACGACGGTAGCCATGTCTGGA